>NZ_JAUBQN010000008.1:0-201069 GCF_036701295.1 Microcoleus harperi Pol14_C6
CACCAATCGTGCCTCCTAGAAGGCCACCTTGCCTCGGCGATCGCTTGACGCAGATTGTGCCAGTTGCGTAAGTCCTGTGGAATATCATCGCCCGGGAAACCGTAAGAACTGAGAAGTTCGCGAATTTCTAACTCGACCAACTCCAAAATTTCCGCATCGTCCACCATATCTTTCTTATTCAAAAAGACAACCAACTTCGGCACTCCCACTTGCCGCGCTAACAATATATGTTCGCGAGTTTGAGGCATTGAACCATCCGCAGCGGACACGACGAGGATTGCACCATCCATTTGAGCGGCACCCACGATCATGTTTTTCACGTAATCAGCGTGACCCGGACAATCAACGTGAGCGTAATGGCGATCGCCTGTTTCATACTCAACGTGAGCCGTATTAATCGTGATTCCCCGCTGTTTTTCTTCCGGTGCAGCATCGATTTCGTCGTACTTTTTAGCCTTGGCACGACCCTGTGCAGCCAGCGTCATTGTAATCGCCGCTGTTAGGGTTGTTTTGCCGTGGTCAACGTGACCGATCGTACCGACATTGACGTGGGGTTTGTTCCGTTCAAATTTGGTGCGTGACATTACATTTGATTCTCCTCTAAGAGTTGTTTTTGGTTTCTAATCATGAGTTTTGAGTCCTTAGCCTGTTATTAATGACTAAGGACTGATGACTAATGATTAAAAAGGAAAGTGGAGGAGTCGAACCTCTACAGCTTTCGCTGCACCCTGGTATTCCAAACCAGTTGCCGTCCACACAGCCGCACTTTCCAAGTTTTTGATTTTTAACCGCAGATAAACGCTGATTAACGCTGATAGATAGAAAGTGGGTGGTATAGGAGTTGAACCTATCTGGTACCGGTTAAAAGCCGGGTGCATAACCGCTTTGCTAACCACCCTTAAAAATTCAGCGTTTGTGTAATTCCTAAAAAATCATTGTGTAGTAAACACTTCAGTCTTTTTTTGCCCCCAGCAATTGCAACGCATAAAGTCCCGATTGCTAATGCTTCACTCGATAATGAAGTAACATGAAACCGTTGCTATAGATTTTGCGATCGGCAAGTTCCAAATTTGTCGGCTCGATTGCACCGGAAAAAAGAGGAATTCCCCCTCCGATAACTAGCGGATTCAACTTGACAATCATCTCGTCAATCTCCGAAAAAAGAGTTGTCGCTAAAGCGCCACCACCGCAGAGCCAGATGTCTTTACCAGTTTCTTTTTTCAATTCCTGAACCAATGCGACAGGATTGTCCGAAACAAGTTCAATATTATCATCCGGACTGGCTTTCATAGTGCGCGAAAAGACATACTGCTTCAAGGTAGGATAAGGATTAGTTACACCAACATTTAGCCCTACCTCATAGGTTTTCCGTCCCATCAAAACCGCATCAAACTGCTTGTTCTCTGCCCGAATGCCTCGTGCTTCCTGAAAGTGAGCCGGAAAAGTTTCAGGAAAGGAAGCGAACAAATCAGCGAAATGCTCTCCTGACATAGGAAAACAATCAAATGAGCCATCTTCGCGAGCAATAAACCCGTCAACGGTGCAAGCAACGTAATATTTTAGTTTTCTCATGTTTCACCTTTTTTATTAAGTTGTTTGGTTACTGCTTGCTTCTGAATGTAACTAATATATCCAATCGCTCCCTTGGTTAGAGATTTGCGATCGACCTTTTTATTTGTTAGCGCACAGTTTCGCAGCAGCAGCCATTTTATCGCGCTGCGCCCGCATCCCTACAGACATCGCAGCAAGGTGCGCTCGGTACTCGGAAAGAGGATAAGCTGGTGTCAACTAAACATGACTGCTTGAAATGGCTGACAAAGAAGAGACTGCTGTGATTAAAGTCACAGTTCCCAAGCGTTTGCACGAAAAACTGAGAAACATCTCCCAGCAGACAGGAGTTCCTATGTCCACTCTGCTAGTCATGGCGGCTATCAAGGAATACAACCTCGTGGACGAAAATGAGATAAAGTAACTATTAGTATACTCTGAGTACCCTTAAAAGGTACTATATGGTATATTTCAGGAATAGTCAACCCTGGAGGTGTGCTTGTGACTCAAGATGAACTCGAAGCCCTTGTCGATGAACTCGGCTTAGTGTCAGTCGTCAGCCTGCTGGCAAATATTTGCCACAACAAAGCCCGACAAACCTTGTGCCTGAAGGGACAAGGGGCTACTCCTTATAGCGCTTGGAACAGCAACGGCTTCTTGCTGAAGCAGTTGATGACCAGACTGCGGCCAATCGGCAGCTACGATCGCGATTTAGACCTCAAGAACAACTGAGGTTCTGAGGTTCAACCCGTGCAAGTGCGTAAAGCATTGGTTTTAGTCGGTTAACAGCCGAGTATGTATGCTTTAACTGTTAGGGCACGGGTTGAAACTCTTCGATTTGGACTTGAACCTGGAATGGAGAGGACGGGACTCGAACCCGCATCGATCGACAGCAACTTTCAGGAAACGCGCTTCCTTACTGCCCGCAAGCAGACGGGAACTGCCCCCATCTCGGACTGTTAATTCCTTTCAGTGCCTCCGCAACCCGCTGCCAGTTTGCATTTTCAGGGAACGTCGCGAAGCAACTTTTTACCCTACTCAACAAACGCGATCGTCCTTTTGGGAGCCGCTTTTCCAAAGTTTTTACGGTGCCATTCCACTTAGGCGACCTCCCCATAATTTTGCTCGCTGTATGTACGATCGCAAATCAGGACAACTGTTTTCGCTCCAGAATATAAGGCAACAGTTTGGCGATATTTCTCGCATCATCAATACCCCGGTGATGAGTTCCTTCTAGCGGTAAACCCGCGAGTGTCAGAGCTTTTGCCATCCCATGACGTTTTCGCAAACCTTGCTTGTCCGAAAACAATTGTTTGAGATTTACATGAGGATAAGCAATCGGAAAAGGTACTTTGTGAAAGTTGCTGTCTTGTTGAAATTGTTGGCGATCGAAATCGCCCCAGGAACCAAATACACCTTTTGAGTAACCAGACAGCCAGTTTTTCACAAGTGCGATCGCTTCCGGGTAAGTCGGAGCTCGATCGACTTGTGCTTGAGAAATAGATGTTAGCGATTTGCAGAATTCAGTCAGGATAGGATGGCGAATAGGTTTGATGAAGCTTTGAAATTCATCAACAATACTTAGAGATTCTGAATGCACCATAACCGCTCCTATTTCGATAATTTCCATTTCCTCTTTTCTGATATTTCCGCGATCGCAGCAAGTTGCTTCAAGGTCAACCACTAGATAGTAATTGTAATGCTGTAAATTCATATAAATTCACCTTCAAATAATATCTTGCGATCGCCCAATCGATCCACCAGGGAGGTACTGCCCCTCCTATTTCCGCGTTATCAGCACGGCGTCTCGCTTTTCGACTTCTGGTGGAAAAAGGAAGATGAAGGAATCGAACCTTTACAGGTGTTACCTGTACCCTTGTTTTCAAGACAAGTTGCCAACCATTTAGCGGCATCTTCCATTAAAACAAATATCAAGGACCCAGCAGTGCTGTGTCCCTACAATTATCGGTATAATTCACCGATTTGATATTAAAAGGAAGATGAAGGAATCGAACCTTTACAGTTACCTGTACCCTGGTTTTCGAGGCCAGTTGCCAACCGTTTAGCGGCATCTTCCGAGGGGTGCCTGACGGGAATTGAACCCGCTATTACTGGTTCCACAAACCAGCGCCGCTACCGCTTTGGCTTCAGGCACCAGATGGAGTCAAGGAGAATCGAACTCCTAACCTCTTGCGTGCAAGGCAAGCGCTCTACCAATTGAGCTATGACCCCGAAACGAATATAATCCTCCGACTTAAGTTGTGGAGAAATAGAATTTTAGATGAATGTTCAAGCTCCCAGATTCATCTGTGGAGTCAATCTAAAATCTAAAATCTAAAATCTAAAATTGGTGTGGTGGATTGCGATCGGATTTGAACCGATATCTTTCTAACAGCCAGTTAGATGCTTTACCAATTAAGCTACGAACCCCAGACAGCAGGAGCGGTAGGACTTGAACCCACAACATTCGAGGTAGAAGCTCGACACTCTATCCAGTTGAGTTACGCTCCCATGTTTTTTGTTAATGTGCGATTCCCTACGGGATAGCTGCGCTCGCGCGTACTTTCCGTGCAAGTTATTAGAGCATTGCGTTTTCTCAGTTACTAGAGGGACTCCGCCGATGAGTTATTACACATTCTTTAAAGGATGGCTACCTTTAAGCCAACCTGCCGGGTTCATGGCACTCCTCGTTCTCAAACGCCCGCTGATTTTGACAGCGTTACCTTTCCTCTCGTACTAAAGTATGTAGGCTCCAAAGATTGGGACACGCAAAGGGCGATCGCTCTTACTATAAAAAATTATCCATTCAATGGAATCAACCTCCTTAAATTAAAGCAAAAACAACGAGAGTGGTAGGACTCGAACCCACAACATCCGCGTCCGAAGCGCGGCGCTCTATCCATTGAGCTACACTCCCATAAATTGGTAGTCCTGACAGGATTTGAACCTGCAACATCTTGCTTGTAAGGCAAACGCTCTACCGTTGAGCTACAGGACTACAAAAGCGGATGATGGGACTCGAACCCATGCGCTGAGAATGGCATACTCAGATGCTAGCCGCTACATGACATTCGCAAACCGATTTAAAATTTGAGATTTTGGATTTAACTGAGATGTTGCACCATTGTCAATAAGCCTTTTATGAAGAGGCAAGATGCCTGTTCCACAAGAAAATCTACTCTTTGTGGAACAGGCATCTTGCCTGTTCTGGAGAATGGTGCAAGATGTGAGATTTAACAAAATTCTTGTTTCGCCAAGCGGATAACGAGGCTCGAACTCGTGCCTAGAGTTTGGAAGACTCGAATGCTACCGTTACACCATATCCGCAATTGTGGGGCTGGTGATAGGAATTGAACCTACAACCGACTGATTACAAATCAGTTGCTCTGCCTAATTGAGCTACACCAGCACGCCAAGCAGATAGCGAGATTTGAACTCGCAAGAAAGCTTTACAAGAACCTCATGTTGCCAATTACATCACACCTGCATTTTTGGTGGCGGGGGCAGGAGTTGAACCTGCTATTAAGAGGCTTATGAGACCTCCAAGCCTACCCAGGCTACTTCACCCGCGATGTCACCAAATACCCCTGACTGGCATCGAACCAGCACTAACTAGATCCTAAATCTAGCGCCTCTACCGATTGGGCTACAGGGGCAAAACCGATTTGAGATTTGAGATTTGAGATTTGAGATTGAATAAAACCTCATACCCCTGACAGGCCTCGAACCTGTAAGACGCTCATTCTGAGTAAGCGATGTTTTCCAATTACATCACAGGGGTAAAGTCGGGATGGTTGGATTTGAACCAACGACTCCATGCTCCCAAAGCATGGCTTCTGGCCGCTGAATTACATCCCGTTCATGCTCCTAGTGAGACTCGAACTCACACTCAAAATAAAACAGATTTTAAGTCTGCCGCGTCTGCCAATTCCGCCACAGGAGCAAGTAGAAACTTAGTTGAAAATTTGGTACTCCTGGTGAGATTTGAACTCACACAACACAATTTTTGAAATTGCGGCCTCTGCCAATTGGGCTACAGGAGCATCATCATTACTGCTCTTATAAAAGCAGAACTGGGAAGGCAGGGATCGAACCTGCATTTTTCCGCTTTCAAAGAGCGGTGCCATACCGATTAGGCGACTTCCCAATAATTGGGTGCCGGGGTAGGCTTTGAACCTACAAAAAATCCTATTTCAGAGATAGGCGACTTTACCAATTTGTCTACCCGGCAATTAAAAAAATGGCTGCCCCAGTAGGACTCGAACCTACAACCTAGCGGTTAACAACCGCTTGCTCTACCATTGAGCTATAAGGCAACGCAATCCCCCAAGTCAGTATCGAACTGACGACCTCCTGCTCTTCAGACAAGCGCTCTACCAACTGAGCTATCGGGGGAAAACGGAGAAGGAGGGATTTGAACCCTCGACGGCTGTTAAACCGCTCTTTCTTAGCAGGAAAGCGCCTTAAGCCACTCGGCCACCTCTCCACAGCGAGAACGGAGGGATTTGAACCCCCAAATCTTCAGTTTCGTAGACTGAGATGTTATCCAGTTACACCACGTTCTCAAAATTGCAACTGCGGATTAAATGCAGTTACAAATGGGTCGGGCTGGAATTGAACCAGCAACGCTTTAAGCTACTGTTTTACAGACAGCTACCCACGCCAGTAGGAGGGCCGACCCAGTTTGGAAGTGCTGACGGGAGTTGAACCCGCAAATCACTTGGGTGAAAACCAAGCGGCTTAAACCATTTGCCTACAGCACTATAAATTGGCACAGGAACTGAAGCGAGAAGGGAGGGATTTGAACCCTAAATCTTCAGTTTTATTAACTGAGATGTTATCCAGCTACAACACCACGCTCTCTTGCTTTGCAACTGCAGATTAAATACAGACAGTTGCAAATGGGTCGGGCTGGAATTGAACCAGCAACGCTTTAAGCTGCTGTTTTACAGACAGTTTCCTACACCAATAGGAGAGCCGACCCAGAAAAATTGGAAGTGCTGACGGGAGTTGAACCCGCAAATCACTTGGGTGAAAACCAAGCGGCTTAAACCATTTGCCTACAGCACTATAAATTGGCACAGGAACTGAGATTTGAACTCAGAATGCTGGTTTTGGAGACCAGAGTGTTGCCAGTTAAACCATCCCTGCTTGTGGTGACAGCGGCGGGATTTGTAGCTTGCTTCCGCGAAGCGGTACCCGCATTGACCAAGGTATGAACTTGGCGCTTTACGATTAAGCTACGCTGCAATGTCACTTTTGGTTCGTTCCTTTTCAAATTTAAAAAATTCAATTAAAAGACTGTTAGTTTAATCTTTTAATTTCTAATTTTTAATTTCTGATTGGGAACAGAGGTTAGGGCGGGATTTGAACCCGCGAAAATCGGTTTTGCAGACCGACGCCTTCAACCACTCGACCACCTAACCTGGGAGTCCCGACGAGGTTTGCACTCGCAATCTTCTCCTTGAGGGGGAGACGGCTTGACTTTTGCCTACGGGACTTTGACGGGAGTAACGAGACTTGAACTCGCAACCTTTCGCTCGACAGGCGATTGCTCTGACCGATTGAGCTATACCCCCGCGAAAATGAATAATATTCTGTCCTTGAATTACTCAAGTTGGGACGGGGTGGCGGTTGATTCCGCGTACTACAACCCGATCGGGCTATTGTTGCCGGAGTCTACACCGCCGATGTCCACAATTATGTGACACGATTAACTTCCTATTCAGTTGTCAAGGTTCATATTGCTAGTGGGGGAAGGCTTTGAAGCTCTTTCCCCTTCGCCATACATTTATACTACAACGCGTATTACAAGACTGTCAAGGGGGTAATACAACTTTTTTTTAAATTGGGTTTTTTAAAGGGTTGTGGATCGCTCCCACCACCCCTCTGCTTACCCATAAACCCTTATATATCAGGAGTTTTGCTGCTAAACAGGTGGTGTGGCGCAAGGTAAATCTGATGCTGTAACTGTACTACACTCTAATTTCTCTGAATTCTCGCCGTCGCGCGAGGTGGCACTTCTGGAAAATGCGATAATCAGCTTTGAGATATCAAATACTACAAATCAAACCTTGTCTGAATTGCCCTTAACTCGCGTGCGCGCAACCACAGAAGCCGATCGCCCAAACCTCCATCACTGGCTACACTCCTTGGATACCTGTCCGAGTACCAACAGTTGGGCGATCGCCCGCGCGGCCCAACTCCACCACGGAGATGCAGTATTTACCAAGCGACAAACCAGCGGGCGCGGCCAACACGGGCGCACCTGGCACGCCCCAAGCGGTGTCTTGACTGTTAGTTTTGTTCTCGACAACCTCAACCCCACTCTGTTGCCAGGGCTCAGTTTAGCAGCGGGTTTAGCGGTGATTTACGCGATCGAAGATTTGGTTCCCGACTGTCGCGATATGCTGCGCCTGAAATGGCCAAACGATGTCTGGATAGATCGCCACAAATTAGCCGGAATTCTCTGCGAAGCTACCAACGGCAATGTTTTTGGCAAAACTCGCGCCGTTGTGGGAATTGGACTCAACCGCTGCGTAGATTTCGCGGCTGCGGGATTGGATGAAAGCGCGATCGGCAATGCGGTAAGCTTGCATTCTATTGCTAGTACAGTACCAGATGAACTGTGTTTGGTCGATCGACTGCGGCACTATTTACTCGAACTAGCCGATATGTTTTCTACCACAGACAAGCCAGCCTCCAAGTCTGGTTTAGCGCTACTTTTGCCGGAATTGCGCCGCCGCGATGCGTTGATTGGCTGCCCGGTGGCGATCGAACTTTCCTCGGAAACCATCTGCGGAGAAGCCGCCGGCATTGACGGAAGCGGCCGCTTGTTAATATGCTTGGCGGGCGATCGAATACAAGCCTTTACCTCTGGGCGAGTTCGATTAATTTAATAGGAAGAAGGAAGTTCGGCAAGGGATTGTGTAACGGATGTAACGGATGTCAGGAAGTTCGGCAACGAGCACTGTACAAGATGTAACGGATGTCAGTCCGATGGAAGTAGGAAAAACAAAGAAGGGAAATGCAGTCAGAGCAATATTTTCAGCGATAAAAAATGTCCTAACCTTCTTGCCAGTTACTATAAATTAAGAGAAAGAAGTCATTAGTCAGTGGGAAAAATTCCCAATTAACAATGCCCGATGCCCGATTCCCTATCCCTAATTCCCAATTCCCCATTTTAATTTATCACCTCAAATACTACCAATCTGCTCAGCCACAGCGGTTGATTGGCCTCCACACCTTCGGGACGACCCTTAGTAGAAGCAACTTGTATTCTGTTGCCATTTATCCCTTGTCTAACCAAAATATTTTTCACATTTGTCGCCCTTTCCAGTGCCAACTTTTGACTTTCTACCGGAGTGCTTTTAAAATCGCTGTAGCCCACTATCCTTAAATTCTTCGTGCGATTTTTCTCCATATATTCCTTGACTTTGCTAAGCTTTTGTGCTACGTCTTTCGCCTCCAAACTTGCCGAGCCTGCACCGAAATACACCCGAACAGGCATTATTATCTTTGGCGGCGGTGGAGTTCCTATTATCACTGTATTTGTTACAGACTTCACCCCCGGAATTTTCTCAAAAGCTTGAGTTATTTTCAGAGCATCTGGCACTTTGCTTACGCTGCCTGCAACGGCGACTTTTCCCTCTGCATAGCGAGCTGAGATATTAATGCTTTCTACTTTATTCAAAAGAGCTGCCGTCCGCTTGACATCGGCTTCGACTAAAACTGGATCGGGAGGTACTTCAACGGCTATAATTTTATTTTCAATTCTTGATTGTGGAGCCACTTGCTGAGCGATTTTTTCCGCTTTCAATCGCAGATTTTGATTCGGCACTCGTCCCGAAATCTGCAATAATTTATCTTTAACATCTGCCGCGATACGATAAACCGATAACTCCGGAGCAGATTGTAATGCTAAATTCGTATTTGCTTCTAAGCTCGCTTCAACTCCGCTGCGGTATTGATGAATTCCCCAAGGTACGCCAATTAAACCTAACGCTGCCAAACCGATAATTGGTAAAATGGGAAGTTTAGAAGATTTAACTTTTACATCTGTATCGATTAATTTTTGCAATTTCGAGTTGACTTCTGGTGGTACAGTTGCTGGATCGCCGTTAAAGGACCGAATTTGATCCCCGTATTCTTGAACTATATTGTTGAATATCGCTCGCATTTTGTATTTAAACCACTGGCGGGTTTCTCCTTGCATCACTACAGCTAGATAACACGAACCAGCTACTTCCAATACGATCGTAGATGTGCCGTATTCGATAGCATCAATTTCTGCAATATTTCCAGACTGAGATATGCAATCGTTGACAAAAGCCCGAATAGCAGTCAGCATCCCCGCTACCATGTCTGATTCTAGCTGTTCGCGTTCAGACTTCTGCACTGCTGAAATTACTATGCCCGATTCTGTTTGAATTAAAAAAACAGCTTTAACACTCAGAGGTGTTGTTTCTTTGATAAGCAATTCTGCTTCAGAAATGCCCTGTAATTTTGCTTTAATTTTACGACTAATTCCGTCTGGACTTAAAGATGCTTCGAGTTTTTCATTAATCTCCCGCATCATCTCGGCGATGTATTTTAAAATCGTGCTGCCGATGATCGGATAAAGTGCATCCGACATTGCTTCTCGCTTGAGATGAATTTGCTGTTTGATAGCGGTGGCCATTTCCGGCGCGATCGCCATTGCAATTTCATCGGGGGATTCACTTATTCTGTGGCTAATTCCCACAGTCAGAGCCGGCGATATGGCTACTCCCATAGATTGTCTATTTTCTCGGCTTTTCGTATTAATTATTTCATCAATTATCGGAGCTATGGTTTCGACAAATGATTTTCTAGACTCATTAATTGTTTGGAGCATCATTTCGGGAAAAATGATTTTAATTCTGGCAAGTAATTCTTCCCGATTGCCTCCCCATTCAGCATCAGTAATTTTGCGATCGAGTTCCCCTACTTTATCGTTGAGTCTGTAATTATAACTTACAACTTCATCTAACAATGGTAAAATAGATTCTATGACCGACTTTTCTAGTTGGGCGTGATGGCTAACCATCAGCTCGTCAATCAAAGGTTTCAGTAAATCGGTAAACAAGTCTGTCGATTCATAAATCCGGTGTTCGATCGCCACAATCTTTTGTTCGATCTTCGCGAGTCTTTGATCGATCCTTTTATTCTGAATGATGGCATCGACAGCGGGGGCGATCGCAGATTCTATCTCTAGCTTTGCTTCCCCGATGTTTCGAGACAGCATTTCTACAATCACTGGCATTATTCTTGCCATCAACCCTTCTATCTCGGCTAAAACTTGCTGCTGAACTTCGACAATCTTACTTTCATTATTTAATATTTGTGCTGCAATACCGCTGTTTTGAATAGCCGTGTTGACACCGGGCGCGATCGCCTCTCTCACCTCTAACTTGGTTTCCTCTATTTTTCGGTTCAGCGACTCAATCATTAATGGCATTAGCCTTGCCATTATATCTTCCGGTTGAGTTTTTTGCTGTCGCTGAAGATTATTTAGTCTACTTTCTACATCGCTCAATTTTCCTTGAACTTCTCTTTGAAGAATTGCTGATTCTATCAAAGGTTCGATCGTCGCTGCTACTTGTAATTTTGATTCATCGATTTTCTGATTCAGCAAATCAGTTATTGCGGGCATTAGCATCGCCATTATCTCTTCTGGCTTCTGAATTGGCGACTGCTGTGTAGCCAGTCGGCGTTCGATGATGCTCAATACTTTTTCTTCTATTTCTACCCAAGCTATTCTTACCTGTACTGAGGGGGTAACAGCTTCTACAATCTCTGATTTTAATTCACTAATTTTGCGGTTTAGCAATTCGCTAACTACTGGTACTAGCTGCTTGATTAAATCTTCCGGTTGCTGCTGGTAACGCTGCTGAATATTCGCAACTCTGTCTTCAATTCTTACTACCTGTTCTTCAAGCCCGTTTTGATTGTGAATTACTTGATTGACTTTTGGTGCGATCGCCGAAGCTACCTCTAACTTAGACTCCTCTACCTTACGCTTGAGCAGCTCGCCCACCACCAACATCACCCGTTGCATTAACTGTTCTGAATTCGGCAGTTGCTGCTGGTTGAAGTTAGCAATTTTATTTTCCAAATCAGCTATTTTGGTCTGCAATTCGAGCTGATTAATTTGATCGCTGCTAGCAAGTTCTATCGCATTTTTTAATTCCGACTTCAACCCCTCTAATTCATCTCTCACTAACTCAGGAATTAACGGTCTCAGTAAAGTCATCAACTCTTGGGGTTCAGACATCAACTTCTCAAAATTTTCTAACCTTTGTTCCACGCTCAAAACATTACTGTAAAATTCTGGTAAATCCCTTTCAAACAGCAGTTGCTGCAACCGCTTAAACTCCTCTACTGCTTGTTCTAGTTCTTCCTCCGACGGTGGATAATTTTTGGCTACCTTCGCGGTTACAGATAAATCTGGTTCCTCATTATTATTTTTTTCTCGTCTTTGAGATGGGATTTCTTCATCATTAGTTAATACTTCCGGTACAATACTCGGTGATTCGATCAGGAAAGACAATTGTTGACGCCGATTTTCCTCATCCTCTAATCGCTGAACCGACTTTTCTGAAAGGGGCAACTTCAGCTCGCTTGGCTCTTTTTTGGATTTCTTCAATAACTGGAATTCAGTCAGTATGGTTAGCAATTCCTGAAGTTGCTCTCCAGCTTTAGAACTTGCTATATTTGCATCAGAAACCTCTTTTTCTGACTGATATATTTTCCCTGAATTGTCATTTGATGCTGCCATACTGCCCTACCCAAACGTAATTTTAATCGACCGAAGGAAATTACCAGCTTGCTTCCCGCCTCACCCCAGCGAAAATCAATAGGAATGACACAATTTTTCCCAGCGTCAGGCGTACTAAAGCTATCGCCCTATTTTAACTGCTGTTCTGCGACTAGCCAACTGAGCCGCCAACTGCAATGCTGCCTTCATGCTGGAGGCATCCGCAATCCCTTGACCTACAATATCAAAAGCTGTGCCGTGATCCGGAGAGGTGCGGACAAAAGGCAAGCCAATTGTAGTGTTGACTGCTTTATCAAAAGCCATCAATTTTACTGGAATCAACCCCTGGTCGTGGTACATTGCCAAGTAACCGTCGTGAGCTTCCTTGGCTAAACCGTACCAAACTTTAGCCGGTTTTACCCACAGGGTATCGGGGGGGACTGGCCCGTCTAACTGCACTTGAGGAAAGCGATCGCGCTGCGTTTCCAACCAAGGTATCATCCAGTCTTGCTCTTCATTTCCCAGTTTGCCATTTTCGCCGCTGTGAGGATTTAAGCCAGAAATCGCAATTTTCGGTCTTTCTAGCCCAAAATCTTCCCGCAAACAGTCTATCAGTAATTGTAGTTTTTCGCTGAGTAATTCTGGACTCAACGCATCGGGGACTTGACGCAGGGAAATATGTGTGGTAGCGAGTAAAGTTACCAACGTCCAGCCACTGTGTGGAGATGTGGCGGCAAACAGCATTCCGAATCGCTGCGATTTTGCTCTTTCTGCGAGGAGTTCTGTTTGTCCGGGATAATTGTAACCGGCACTCTGCCAGCAAGTTTTAGAAATCGGGCCTGTCACGATGGCGGAGAATTCGCCGGCGATGGTACGGGCGATCGCACTTTCCATGTAAGCAAAGCTAGCCGCCCCGCTAGCTGCACTCCCGACACCGGGGACAATTTCGCCCCACTTGCTGTCTGGTTCAATATCAATAATATTTAATGTTTCGGGATTTGCCGCTTCTGCTGCAGGATTGCTCGATCGCAACTTATCGTAAGTTTGCTGCAAAACTATCCTAGAACCTATAACCGTTACCCTCAAACCAGCAGCGGGATCTGCCAATGCCTTGAGAATGACTTCCGGGCCAATTCCCGCCGGATCTCCCAGAGTTACAGCTAGTTGTGATTCCCGATCGAGACTCAAGGCAGTTTTCTCCAACAAAATACAGGAATTTCGGCACTGAAATTTTAGCATTCATGTACCTGGTTGCCCCAAATTATATTATCTTTATTTAATGCGATCGCCCAATTAGACATATAACACCATGAATCCTGAAATTTTCAATGCAGCCTTTTTGGCCTTTTCCCTAGTTTTCGTGGGTATAGGTGGAGGCTTCCTGCTGCTCAAATTGCAAGGCGGCGAAGAATAAGTTTTTTTTCAACCAATCCTTCACAAGCCTTCTAACTTCTGCCTTCTAGAGTCTACTTGCTGCCGAAAGTCAGCCTTGTGCCGAATATCTCAAGCCTAAAATGAGAAAATTTCAGGTTTTTGTTAAGTTTTTATAAAAAACTTAACAAAAACCTGATACCATCTTATAGAAAGTTTAAGATTCATAATTAATCCCTAGATGACTTTATTGATTTTAGGTGCCACCGGCACTCTCGGTCGCCAAATAGCCCGCCGCGCCCTAGACGAGGGCTACCAGGTGCGCTGTTTAGTCAGAAGTTACAGAAAAGCTGCATTTTTGAAAGAATGGGGCGCTGAACTCGTACCGGGAAACCTTTGCCAGCCAGACACTCTGCCTCCGGCCCTAGAAGGCGTCAGTGCTATTATCGATGCAGCAACAGCCAGTGCAGGCGATTCTGTCAGCATCAAAAGAGTAGACTGGGACGGAAAAGTATCGCTGATCCAAGCAGCAGCAGCAGCAGGCATCAAGCGTTACATATTCTTTTCCTTTCTCGACGCGGAGAAATATCCCCAAGTCCCTTTGTTGGAAATCAAGCGCTGTACCGAATTGTTCTTAGCAGAATCCGGTTTAGACTACACAATCTTGAGACCTTGCGGCTTTTTGCAAGGACTGCTGAGCCTGTATGCAATGCCGATTTTGGACAATCAGGCAGTCTGGCTGCCCAACAAGCCGTCCGCCCTTGCCTACATGAACACTCAGGACGTTGCTAAATTTGCTATCCGGGCCCTTTCGGTTCCCGAAACCGAGAAAAAAAGCTTTCCGGTGGTGGGAAATCGTGCTTGGGATGCTGACGAAATCGTGCGGTTGTGCGAACGGCTGTCAGGGAAGGAAGCCAAAATTACGCGCACCCCAGATGTCTTGTTGCAGGCTACTCGTAAATTAGCTACCTTCTTTCAGTGGAGTTGGAACGTAGCTGACAGATTGGCTTTTTCAGAAGTTTTGGCAGCCGGAAAACCCTTGAAAGCTCCGATGGATGACGTTTACAGTGTCTTCGGAATCGACCCTAAAGAAACTACTACTTTGGAGTCTTATCTCGAAGAATACTTTAATCTGATTATGAAGAAGCTCAAGGAAATAGAGTACGAGCAGCTTAAAACTAAAAAACGGAGTAAACAAAAAATGCCCTTTACATTTTAAAGTGCCGAAAGCTGGGATTATATACAACGACGTTAAACCTGTGGCTTGTCGCATCGCCGCAGAGTTGGAAGACAAGCTGACTGCCCGCGGCTGGGAGGTTTGCTCGGTTTCTGGTTCCGGAGGAATTCTGGGCTATTCTAGCCCCGATCGCCCGATGTGCCACAATCCGATCGAACAACTCGTCCCCCCCGGTTTTGACAGCGACATGGAGTTTGCAGTGGTTTTGGGCGGCGACGGTACGGTACTGTCGGCATTTCGCCAAGTCGCTCCGATTGGAGTACCGCTGCTGACTGTCAATACCGGTCACATGGGCTTTTTAACAGAAACTTACCTGAACTTGCTGCCGCAAGCTTTGGAAAAGGTAATTGCCGGAGAATACGAAATAGAAGAAAGATCCATGCTGGCGGTGCGGCTGTTTCGAGAAAACGACTGCCTCTGGGAAGCCCTTTGTCTCAATGAAATGGTGCTGCACCGGGAACCGCTGACTTGTATGTGTCATTTTGAAGTGGCGATCGGTCAGCACGCCTCTATTGACATTGCCGCAGATGGAGTCATCATCGCGACTCCCACAGGATCGACAGCTTACGCCCTTTCTGCCGGTGGCCCTGTGATCATTCCCGGAGTGCCAGTGCTGCAGTTGCTGCCTATTTGCCCGCATTCAATGGCTTCGCGGGCTTTGGTGTTTTCCAACACCGAGCCGATCAAGATTTTGCCGGCGAGTCCCAACCGCCTGGTAATGGTGGTAGACGGGAACGGCGGATGTTATGTTCTGCCTGAAGATTGGGTGCAAGTCGAGCGAGCTCCGTACCCAGCCCGGTTTATTCGGGTGCAATCTTTTGAGTTTTTCCACATTTTGCGGGAAAAATTGGGCTGGGGCTTGCCTCACATTGCTAAACCGAGTTCCGTTGAGTTGCCTTGATAGTTGTTGTTGACACTCCCCGACTATCAAGGTACGGGGATTGTTGGCTCAACAGTTGGCTTGCTCGTAGATGTCATATCAAGTCCTAGCTGTAGGAGACCGCAATTCCCGTTTCCGTTTTTCACCGATTGAAGGGATTTTGATTTCTTTATCTGTTGATAAATCGTAGAATAAAGCAGCAATTAGTGTGGTAATGTAGGGCGACATTTATCCACCGGAATCCTTAATGATCGATCGAGCTTCCGAATTATCTCCAAAGTTAGGCAACGTTTGCGAGATAACGACCCCGTTCACCCGCCGCAGACAACCTCGCGAACTCAACAAAGAGACTCTGTACAGTCGGTGTGCAACGCGATTGTTCGACCGTTCCTTACGATGCAATGTTTAATGAAGTCTATATACCTCTCAATCCCAGCAGGCGAGTTACAAAAATGTTGGTTTAGGAATTTTCAACAATATATTTTTCAAGTTGAAGAATTGCTTGATCGATCGCTGTGATAACTGCATCAACAGCATTTTTCTGTTCTTCTAGCGGTGCAAGCTGTTGAGCCAAAGCGCGGCGATCCGCATCACGCTTCGCAGTTTGAAGAGTTCGCGCAAGGCTGCCAAGACTACCACCACCTCTAACCTTAGAGCCTTGTTGACGAACTTTGTCGGTGTATTCTGCGCGAATCATTTTTTGTTGTTGGGTTAGTTCTCTTTTTACCAAAGCATATTCTTTCTTCTTGAGCTTCAGCGTTTTGATCTTTAGTTTAGCTTCTGGCAATGATTGAACTGAAATATTAAGTTCTTCTGGGGGGGGATTGTTGGATTTTTGGGTGCCATATTTTAGGGTTAACATTGCCATTTTTAGATTTGACATGGGTTTCTCCTTGGTTGGTTTTGGTACTATTTTAACGATTTACACAAACATCTTTTTTTGGGCTCTACTAGCTTGTTGCATGGGTGCGCGATCGAAGCGTATCTATTTATTCTACCAATTTTCTGTAGGTCAAGCTCTCGATCGAGCTTCCGAACCATCTACAAAGTCAGGCAGCGTTTGCGATATAACGTTTCGGGTCAGCGGCTGCCGGAATTTCTGCATCCAATCCAACTGCCTTCGATCAATCCGCTGCACCCGAATTGTTAGACCGCGCTTTTGGTGACGCTAATCTTAGTTCTTCTGCTAATGGAGTAATGATGTTGTCAATTTCTTGTGGGAACGTTTTGAGTACCCAATCATAATATTCCTTCCACCTTTCTAATGAAGCATTATCATCATCGACCAGACGCATTAACTCTTCATCCACCTCTTGTATAAGGTTTACACTAAAAAAATTCAATAAATTGTTGTACTTTCTTTTAGAGACTAAACGTGCAGCCTGACTGATTTCACATCGAACATCTTTGAATAAGCCCCAAGATTTCTCATCATAATTCTTAAGGGCTAGTTCATACCTCTCCTGCTTAGGATGAACTTTGTAATATGAAACAGCTAGAGATAGAAGTTGTAGCTCCCATAATGCTGATGACAAGTTTTCTAAAAGCTTGATTTGTGCTTCGAGTATATTATTCTCTCGAATTAAACTAGCCTCAAACTCTTTCTGTTCCTGGAGTTTTAGGGCATCAAACTCTTTCTGTTCCTTAATCCTACGCGCATCAATAATTTTTTGGTCTCTCAACTTTCTATCATCGATCTGCTTGAGAATGTAAGGTATTAAGAAACCACTCAATCCAGCAGTGAGCAGCAGTAGAATCGCTTTTTCTAAAAAGTCTCGGCTGAATTCCATGGAAACTTGCCAAATAAAAGAATTTTCACATTGTAATCAAATGACAACGACCCCTGGAACAGAAAGCGAGGTGTTTAACAACGAGGTTTCAATCACTGCCACTACTGAGGGCTGAGCGTTCTAACGCCCTGAGTTGAGAGGCAGATGTTGTCTCTCGCTTTTGCAAATATACTTCGCTTCTGTCCGCTCTAATGATTTGTTATCCATAGATCGCTTATCAATTGCTTGACTTTGCGATCGCAAATAATCTCTCGGAACTAAACATCGAAGTCGGTGATATTTGCTTGCTCAATTTTGGCTAGAAACCAGTCACTTCAACGGACTTCGCGATTGAGCATAACTTATAATTGTATCGCAGTTGCGGTTCCATACTGCATATAATCGAATAATACCGCAGCTCAAGGATGTATGTCAACCCCTTCTTACTGCCCATCAGAATCTGCTTTCTTAGATCGAGTTCGTCGCACAATTCGGCTCAAACACGCTATGCCGTCGTACGGAAAAAAGCTATCTTTATTATATTTTAGATTACATTTACTTTCACTTGGGAGCAACATCCCCAGGATATGGGAGTTGAAGAGATTCGTGCTTATCTTTCCTATATCCCTGATCGAATAAAAATCGCTGCTTCCATTATACTCATGTATTAAATCGAGGTGGACGGAGTGTGAAAAGCCCATTTGATGAGTGAAAGAGAGTCGATCTCCCACCCTCGGCGATCGGGAAAATCGAGACATTCATCAGAACTTCTTCACGATCGAATTACTGTAATTATTCGCCCCATATTCGTCTGAATTTCAGTATTCAACCGTTATTCTAACTCCGGTGCATTCTCGCGACGATCGCCATTATGTTTACTCCATTTGTAAAAACCGTGGAAAGAGGGCCAAAGCCATCGGTAGATTATGATAAAGCAAGCAGCGATAAATTCTCGTCTTCATAAAATAATTCGATCGCGTTGAACTCCCGACGCAGCAAATTTTCAATTTGCAATGTCGAACAGTTTCCCAGGCGAAGCCAAATAACTTTCGGTGGATTCCCAAATACTAAGCTCAGGTCGTGCATATCCGCGTCTTTCGAGACAATCATCAAATTATTGTCTTTTGCATAATCCCAAACTATTGGGTCGATCGTTGCTTTCATTCCCACATCTCGAACGTGAAGCGAATTTGGAAAAATATCGCTCAAACGGTTCGGTAACTTGGGCGACAAGTTTTCATCAAAAAGTAATTTCATACCGATAAGGTGGCGGTCATAAACCGACGCTCGCGGTCAGCAGCATAAGCAATGCAGGCTTTTAAATCTTCTCGCGTCAAATCGGGAAAATCGTCGAGAATTTCAGCTTCTGTCATCTCGGAAGCCAGGTACTCAAGCACTTCATAAACTGTAATTCGCAAGCCTCGCACACAAGGCTTACCACCGCGTTTATTTGCTTCGATCGTAATGTGGTTTCGGTAGTTCATAGTTTGATATGGGGTTTTTAGCAGACCAGTTTAGAGAACAGATTTCAGTCCAAGACGATCGACGAATGGAAGAAAGTCCCGATCGGCAAATAAGAGTTCGTGATTGTTTTCGATGCAGAAGGTAGCGATAATGACATCGATTGTTTTGCGAACTGTGATGCCTTGCTTTCTGAGGGTGCGAAAGTTGTCAGCACTTTTGATGGCGATGTCGGCTTCGAGGAAATTGAAGACGGTGAGATTGGTGAGGAGATGTTTGGCGGTGTTGTAGTCGGAGTCTTGGCGAAACCCTTGGAGGACTTCGGTGAGGATAAGGTTGCCGATCGCGATCGGTTGGGTGATGAGGAGTTGGTCAAGGAGATCGGTTTGTGGGGTAGATTGTCCGTTAAATTAGTCAATCCAGACGCTGGAATCAACAATAATCATGGGCTTACTATTGTTCCATATCCGTTCTCATGCGATTGAGGTCGCCGTCCCAGGCGAGTTTACCCCGTAGCGCACGTAGGTTCTCTTGGTTTTTCATTTGGATCAGCAGGTTCAGGGCCAATTCGATGACTTCTTGTTGTGCAGTCAGTCCGGTGACTTGGAGCGCATTGGTGATGAGGGAGCTATCGATTTCGATCGTGCTTTTCATAGGTGTTTTTGGGGTGAGTTTTATCGATCGCGCTTTCATCCGATTATAAGCGATCGCCCATCGGCAGCGAGCGACATCTAGCCTATCTATTTATTCTACCAATTTTCTTCACGCACGAATAACTGTAACGGTTCGCCCCATTGGTGTCAGATGAATTTCAGTATTCAGTCGTTCTTCTAATTCGAGCGCATTCTCGCGACGATCGAATATCACCAACCACCCTTCATCTTGTCCCAATCGAGCCAAATATCCATCTAACTGTTCCAAACCTTTACTCAAGGGATCTACTTTCCGAGTTCGCCAAACCTTCAGTTCAATTCCCAATGTTACGTCACCATAACGCAAACATAAATCCATTCTGTCGCGCCCGATCGCATATTCCCGCTCCAACGTTCCCCCACCATTAATCACCCGATGCAGAAACGCCATCAACACTAAATGAGGGGCAATTTCGGGGTAAGATGCACTTTTGAGTAACGGTTCGCCATGCTGCAGCCAAAACGCGAGAAACGCTTGCAGGAGTGCATCTGGTAGTAGTTCGCCGCGATCGTTCAACCAACTCGGACGGATAATCGGTAAACTATCTTGCGGCCCTTGCGCCAAAACTCGCGGCAACACTTCTCGATAAATCGGATTGGCGATGACTAAACCCCCGGCTGGATCTCGTTTGAGCAAGCCCAAATCTACGAGGTATTGGCGATCGTCATTAGAAGATTCTGGCAATTCTCGTCCGGCTAGCATCGGCTCGATAATGGCTTTGACTCGGTTTTCTCGCAGTCGTTCTGCCAAACTATCTAAATGCGTATCTTGTCGTTTTATGAGAATTTCTTTGGCTTCTAAAATATGGTCGGTGGTAATTTCTATAGATTCATCTGTTACTAATTCTTCTACAATTTCCTTAGCTAAAGCATTCACCAACCAAGGTTGTCCCTGAGTGAGTTCAAAAGCTAAGGCTACGGCTTCAGGAGTAAAAACTTGTCCGGTATCTTGGGTATGTTGCGCGTAGAGTTCCCCGACTTCTGAGGCATTAAAATCTCTGAGAGTAATCGATCGCACTTTAATATTAAACGGACTGGATGTATGGAGTCGATCGCTTCCCCCCGCAGCCACTTTGTAATCGCGAACATCCCGCAAACCAATTAAGCCCACCGATTGCGGAAACGCTTTCGGGCGATTGGGATAACCATCGCGTAATTGGCGCAGAATAGAAATCAAAGCTTGGTCTTGCAATGCGTCAATTTCGTCGATAAAAATGACCAAAGGACGAGATGAAACTTGTGCCCAAGCTTGTAAAGCAGCCCGAATTTTCTGTCCCGATTGCATCGCTGTCCAGTCAGGCGGTTGCAGTTCGAGTGGGAGACGGACGGAAATGTTATCTCGCCAAGCCCCCAAAATAGCCTCTTCTGCACCAGCAATGTCTTGACTGAAGGGTGCGCCCACTTCAACTGACAGCATCACGGCGGTGTATTGTCCGCTTTCGGTGAGTTGTTTGGCTAACGCCAGCATAGCGGTGGTTTTCCCCACTTGCCGGGGTGCATGGATGACGAAATAGTTGCGTTGAGCGATTAACCGTTCTAAGCTTGGTAAGCGTACCGTCGGCGACAGTGCGTAATGAATGTCTTCTTGGCATGGGCCAGCAGTATTGAACCAACGCGGCATAGGTCAACTGGGGCGAATGGGGCTGCTCTCAGTTTACTTTACTGTTGTTGGGGCCTTCTATTGTTGTTGGGCGAGGGGGCAATCACGACTGGTTCTCCGACACGTTCTCAACCCCACTCCGGTTTTATTGCTTGATGCACAACGCGAACAGTTGATTCAACTGCTCGCATCCTCTTTCTGATTGGCTAAATTAGAGTTGAAGTACAATACTCCGGTAAATCGTTTTAGCCCGAAGGATGCGATCAAAATTATCAAAGAAGGAATTGCCACAGGAGGTCAATATATGAGTTCCTATGTGCTTGGTTTTCAGGACATTGACCAAACAAAAATCATGGTTATTGGGGGTAAAGGCGCGAACCTGGGGGAACTTTCCAAGATTGAAGGAATCCGCGTACCGGATGGCTACTGTATTTCTACTGAAGCCTTTAAAAGAATCATTGGGGAAACGTCGTCGATTAACGAATTACTCGATCGGTTATCGCATCTATTGGTGCAAGACCGGGATAAAATTGGTGAACTTAGCGGTGAGATTCGCAGAGTCATCGAACGGATAGCCATTCCTCAAGACATTAATGAAGAGATCGCCAGCCTCCTCTCCAGATTTGATGAAAAAAATGCCTATGCAGTACGATCCAGCGCAACAGCAGAGGATTTACCGACGGCCTCTTTTGCAGGCCAGCAGGATACGTATTTAAACATTATTGGAAAGGAGGCAATTCTCAAGCATATCAGCAAGTGCTGGGCATCGCTATTTACTGAGAGAGCAATAACTTACCGTCTTCAAAACGGCTTTGACCACCGTAAAGTCCACCTGTCTGTGGTTGTTCAGAAGATGGTCTTTCCGCAGGTGGCAGGAATTTTGTTTACTGCAGATCCCGTCACTTCTAATCGGAAAGTGTTATCCATTGATGCCAGCTTCGGACTTGGTGAAGCCTTGGTCTCCGGCCTGGTGAATGCTGATATCTATAAAGTGCGTAACGGCAAGGTGATCGATAAGAAGATATCCACCAAGAAGCTGGCTATTTATGCCTTAAAAGATGGCGGTACGAAAGCACAGGAGATTGAACCTGAGCGGCAGAATAGGCAAGCGCTGACAGACGAGCAGATTTTGCAGCTTGAGCGCATAGGCAGAAAGATCGAAGAACATTTCGGCTGCCCCCAGGATATCGAGTGGTGCTTGGTTGATGATACGTTTTACATTGTCCAGAGTCGTCCGATCACTACTTTATTCCCGATTCCTGAAACGAACGATCGAGAAAATCACGTGTTTGTTTCTGTTGGTCACAACCAAATGATGACTGATGCCATGAAACCATTGGGATTGTCTTTTTTCCTGTTAATGACCCATGCACCCATGCACACGGCTGGTGGAAGGTTGTTTGTTGATGTTACAGCGACGCTGGCTTCACCTGTCGGCAGAGAAACTATATTAAACGTCACGTTAGGAAAATCCGATCCGCTCATGAAAGACGCACTGACAACCATCATAGAGCGAGGAGATTTTATAAAATCGTTACCTGATGATCAAAGTCCCGGCAAAAGCAGTAAAGGTCGATCGCCTGCGGATTTTCAAATCCTAAACGACTACGATCGGGCGATTGTTGCTGATTTGATTCAACAGAGTCAAACCTCGATCGAAGCGTTAAAACAAACCATCCAAACGAAATCAGGATCGGATCTGTTTGATTTTATCCTGGAAGATATCCAGCAATTAAAGCAGACTAATTCTGATTCACAGAGTTTTGGTGTGTTTATGACTGCTATGAATGCTTCCTCCTGGATCAATGAAAAAATGAAGGAGTGGTTAGGCGAAAAAAACGCAGCGGATACGCTTTCTCAATCAGCACCCAACAATATTACTTCGGAAATGGGTCTGGCACTATTGGATGTTGCGGATGCGATTCGTCCTTACCCGGAAGTCATTGAGTATTTGCAACAGGTAAAAGAGGATAATTTTCTAGGTGAATTGGTGAAGCTTGAGGGTGGACAGGAAGCCCAGAACGCGATCGCTACTTTTCTTCACAAATACGGAATGCGATGTGCTGGAGAAATCGATATTACGAGAACTCGTTGGAGCGAAAAACCAACCACACTTGTTCCGATGATTCTCAGTAACATCAAAAACTTAGAGCCTGGTGAACGCGATCGCAAATTTGAGCAAGGGCAACGGTCAGCTTTAAAGAAAGAACAAGAGTTGTTGGAACGATTGCAGCAACTACCGGATGGCGAACAAAAGGTGAATGAAACAAAACGAATGATCCGCCTGCTCCGGAATTTCATCGGCTATCGTGAATATCCCAAATACGGCATCGTGAGTCACTACTTCGTTTATAAGCAGGCATTACTTAAAGAAGTCGAACAACTCGTACAAGCAGCCGTTATTCAGGAAAAAGAAGATGCCTACTATCTCACGTTTGAAGAACTTCGCGAAGTTGTACGCACAAATCAACTGGATTATCAGATCGTCAGCCGCCGAAAAGACGAGTACAAGCTCTATGAAAAACTCACTCCGCCGCGTGTGATCACGTCTGATGGTGACATCATTGCAGGTGAGTACAAACGCGAAAATCTCCCAGCTGCAGCTATTGTAGGTCTAGCTGTTTCTTCCGGAGTTATAGAGGGACGAGCACGTGTCATCCTAAACATGGAAGACGCCGATTTAGAAGATGGAGATATATTAGTCACCTCGTTTACTGACCCTAGCTGGACACCATTATTTGTATCCATAAAAGGTCTAGTCACCGAAGTTGGTGGACTGATGACCCATGGAGCAGTTATCGCACGTGAATATGGTTTACCAGCCGTTGTCGGAGTAGAAAATGCGACGAAACTGATCGAAGATGGGCAGCGAATTCGTGTACATGGAACAGAAGGGTATGTAGAAATCCTTTGACACTCGCCACCCGGTCGGTACGGGGATTCTTAAGACATTTCTGTCAAAATATCCCGTTTTGCGTGGGTTCCCAGGCTGACTGCGTTTGCACTAAGAAGTGCGCAGTCATATCTTTTGCATAATCCCAAACTATTAGGTCGATCGTTGCTTTCATTCCCACATCAAAGGACGTGAAGCGAATTTGGGAAAAGATCGCTCAAACGGTTCGGCAACTCGGGCGACAAGTTTTCATCAAAAAGTAATTTCATGCGGATAATGGATGGGTCATAAACCGACGCTCGCGGTCAGCAGCATAAGGAATGCAGGCTTTTAAATCTTCTCGCGTCAGATCGGGGAAATCGCTCTTGAGTTTCTGCTTAGGTCATCTCGGAAGCCAGGTACTCAAGCACTTCATAAACCGTAATTCGCAAGCCGCATACACAAGGCTTACCAACACGTTTATTTGCTTCATCGTGATGTGGTTTCGGTAGTTGATAGTTGGAATTATCGTCATTGTGTTCTCGACCTTTGCAAAATCTTAGGCTATGGCTGCGGATCTGGCAAGGTTGTCAATCTTGTTTTTAATCTGCTTCTGAGCACATCAGGATTAAGAGAGGGAAACTGCCAACAGATAAAGTTTTATTCTTCTACCCGATAGCCCAATTCCGCCAAACGAGTGCGCGACTGTCGCCATTTCGGCTGCACCTTGACAAATAACTCCAAATACACCTTGCCTTCAATTAACTTTTGAATCTGTTCGCGGGCCGCACTGCCGATCGACTTGAGCATACTGCCGCTTTTACCGATTAAAATGCCTTTTTGGGAATCTCGTTCGACGTGAATTGTCGCCAGAATGCGGGTAATTTTTGCTTCTTCTTGAACGATGTCGATCGCAATTGCTACGGAATGCGGCACTTCTTCCCGCGTCAGCAACAAAATCTGTTCCCGAATCAATTCGCCCATAATAAAGCGTTCCGGCTGGTCAGTCACCAAATCTGGCGGATAATAATAAGGCCCAACCTCCAAATGTTCGATTAACAATTGTTGCAGCGGCTCGACACCCTCGCCCGTGAGAGCGGAAAATTTCACTACAGGCCACTCAGGATTGACAATTTGCTCGTAAGTTCGATCGATCAACACGGAATCATCCGGTTGTTCGTCCAACTTATTCATCCCCAAAATCACCGGAACTTTGCAATTGCTGAGAATTTCGACAATATATCGATCGCCCCCTCCCGATTCCACCGAACCATCCACCACAAACAGCACCACATCCACCGACTGAATCGCGGTGCGGGCATTCTGCACCAAAACCTTGCCCAATTGGTGGTGCGGCTTGTGAATTCCGGGAGTATCTACAAAAATAATTTGTGCTTCCGGTGTCGTTAGGATGCCCCGCAGCCTGTTACGTGTCGTCTGAGACACCGGCGAAGTAATCGCAATTTTTTGCCCCACCAACTGATTCATCAGCGTTGATTTTCCGACATTCGGACGTCCGACAATACCCACAAAGCCCGATTTGTAACCCGCCGGAGCTGCGGGAACACCCATAATGTCCGATACGTCGATAAATTTACTATCTTCCACCAAAATCACCTATTTTCAAGCCCCTTCTCTGTCTATTGTCGCCTGAAAATACTCAAACGCCCATCGATGCACTGTAGCATCTTTCTCGCCCTGGTATAGCGCGCAACAGTCAAACCTCGATCGAGCCGCAAACCAGTGTTAAAAAGTGATACGCGATCGGCAAAACTTGATATCTGAGACAAAATTTGATAAAGTTCCAGTGACATCGCTCAAAAATGAATCATTCTGGTAAAACCGACTCCCCAAAGCTGTAACAACTTCAGATGTGTAAATGTCTAACTCAACTGAAACTTTTCTACAGTTTGTCAGGCAAACCAGTTTTAACATTTTTGAAGATGTTTGGTAATAAATTAGGTAAGTTGAACTCAAACTCAAAAGCTCAATATCATCAGGCGCTTTCTCAATAAAAGCTAGTGTCTTTTGAGCATACCTAAATTAGTGCTAATTGTCATAAAGTTGAGGAGATGAATCAGATGAAATCGAAATTATTTTGGAGTTGCTGCACCGTTTTGGTAGCAAGCTTACCTGTTTCCGCCTTGGCTCAAACAAGCCCTCCCACCAGCCCTCAAGCAGGTATTGACTACAAGGGTGGCTCGAAGAAATACCAGTTGGTACCGGGCAAAATCCAGGACAGAACCTTGCCCAGAGCCTTTGACTTTCCAATTATTACCAATGTTGGTACTGACACTAGCATCACCTCGGATTTCCTAATTACCGATCAGTTTCGCGCGCCAGCGGGTCGTACAGAATACACCGGAGCTCTCACCGCCTGGGCAGCATCAATCAGAGAATGTCTCGCCAAACAACCACTCTTGATTCGAGCCAGCACTAAGAACCCGATTCAGATTAATGGTAGAGTAGGCACGATTGTCAGAAACGCAAATAACCGTGCAGTTTGCAAATAAGCCAGCAATATCAAGGCCGCTAAATTGGCCGTAATTGCTGTAAGGGCGGGTTCACCAATATCTCCCATGCAAGCATCGATACAGTAAACCCGTCACCGCAGCGATATTGGGGTCAATCGAGGCCAGTTGATATAACTTCCGCTATCTTAAAGATAAAAACTAGAGAGTGTTTTTGAACAAAAAGAGCAATAGAAAGCCTATTGCTCTTTTTGTTGGCGAAATTTCAATTAATATCTATTAGGACTTCTATGATATCGGCTGAAACGAGCTCATATAAGAGGTTTGTAGTGAGGAATGCAAGTCCTTATCAAAGTTTAAGGACTTGCATTCCTCACTGCAAACGACATAATTACGCAGAAACCAGATTTTTTCCAAAAAATCCCGTGCAACCCGATGGATATGGATTTTAACACCTGGTTTATGAAAGTTTGTCTGCGTAATTCACGATTTAGTAGCGCAAAATTCATGTGTACTCAGTAAAATTTCGCCATAATCAGGAATCCAAGCTAGCCACTGTTCTTCCGAACATTCACACAACAGCCACGCTTCGTCAAAGCTGAATGCGGTTGGCGGATTGAACAATTTAACCCACATAGAAGGAGCCAATTTTGGTGCAGGTACGGCGCAGCCAAATTTTTCCCAGTCGCGGACACTGGCGAAGCTTCCGGGCGTTGATTGGGATTGCCAAGTACGAATATCTGTTTGCAGTTGCATAATTACTCCTGTCTAGCTAAGAGTCTGCACCAGGGCCGGGTTGAAACAACGCAGAGCGAAGGCGCAGATAAACTTTGATTATGTAGTCTATGTTACGGAATTATCTATGCGAATGTGTAAGGTTGTAGCAAAAATTTACAATCGAGAGGAAAAAACTGGCTCAAAGCTGAAAAGGTCGCTCACTATTGTTCAGCTCGGCAAAAATCGCCTACCATAGCAAACAACATCTGATTTATTTCACCAATTCCGACATGAACCAAACTGCCAAATCCCAGTGGAAAACTCTAGACCGCTTTGTAGAAATCAACTCTCATTGGGTAAAACTAATCGCCGAACATCTCGAAACAACCGAAGGAAAAACAGTAGAATATTGGCGAGTAGAAAGAGCTGATTCAGTTGTAATCTTGACCATTCAAGCTGACAAATTGCTGTTTCCGCCACCGATGTATCGCCCCGGCGTGGCAGAAGCAACCCTGGATTTTCCCGGCGGTCGCGTAGAAGCGGAAGCCACACCAGCAGCGGAAGTTCCAGCTATACTCAAAAAAGAGCTAGGCGTGACAGCAAGTGCGATCGCCCGCATCGAACCGATCAACACGATTGGCTGGGCAATAAACAGTTCCTTCTCCAATCAAAAACTCTACGGTTTTGTTGCAGAATTGCACCCTACAGCAACAGTAAACCCAGAACTGATCGGTGCTGAATATCCTCTCACCCCAGACGGAATTCGCGACTTGCTCAAAAAATTAACTTGCCTCCAATGTCGAGCCTTACTGCTAGAATGGCAAAATCAAGTTGATGGTAGACTTTAGATTTGAGAGGAGGAATTGTTTTCCTATCCTCGCCACTTTTAAGTTGCTGAAAACCAAAATCACCCAGACTAATCATGCCTCTCAATAATGAAGTTGCTGTCGAATGCCTCGACGTGACATATCGCCTCAACCGCCGGCATTTAGTAGACAAACTCAATTTCAAAGTGCTGCAAGGAGAAGTTTTAGTATTGCTGGGACGCAGCGGGAGTGGCAAAACTACTACCATGAAATTGATTAACAATTTACTAACGCCAAGCAGCGGCGAAGTTCTTGTCATGGGAAAACCGACAACTCAGTGGAACCCAATTCAACTACGCCGAAAAATTGGCTATGTGATTCAAGAAATTGGTTTGTTTCCCCATTTTACCGTCGAGCAAAACGTCGGTTTAGTGCCAAAATTAGAAGGTTGGGAGGGCGATCGCATTCAATCTCGCGTCCGCAAACTGTTAGAATTAGTCAACCTCGACCCCCAGCACTTCGCCAAACGCTATCCCTATCAGTTATCCGGCGGACAGCGGCAGCGGGTAGGCGTCGCTAGAGCACTGGCGGCTGACCCTCCGATATTGTTAATGGATGAACCGTTTGGTGCTTTAGACCCGATTACTCGTCTGGAATTGCAGCGAGAATTCGGTCAATTGCAGCAGCAACTCGGCAAGACTGTGATTTTTGTGACTCACGGAATTCAAGAAGCTTTTTTGTTAGCTTCTAGAATAGGTTTGATGCAAGATGGACGGTTGATTGAATTGGCATCCCCCGATGATTTTCTGAAATCTCACCATCCAGAAGCTCGTGCATTTCTTGAATGTTTGCAATTACCCGGAACTGGGTAATAATATGATGTGCGATCGCATCATTCGTTTATGGCTATAGGTCGGTTTTTGAAGCTGATGGCGGGAAATTAAAGATATTGGTGAACCGACTCCTACGAGATATTCTATTATAGTAAAATTTACGATTCTGCATTCCTAATTACTAATTTCCACATGATGCAATTTATCAATCGGTATGGCGCTGAGATAATTAAGCGCGCGAGCGAGCACTTATATTTAGTAACTGTGGCAATTTTTATCGCTATTATTGTAGGGATTCCCCTCGGGATTTTAGTCACCAGAAAACCAAAACTGAAAAAGCCGATTTTGGGATTTGCTAATATTATGCAAACAATTCCCAGTTTAGCTTTGTTTGGCTTGCTAATCCCGGTGCCAGTATTGGGGGGAATAGGCGATCGCACGGCAATTATGGCCCTCACTCTGTATTCTTTACTGCCAATTATCCGCAATACTTATACTGGTATTGTCGGCGTCGATCCAGCGATTACCGAAGCAGGAAGAGGCATGGGGATGACTGATATGCAACTGTTATGGCAAGTGGAAATTCCCCTGGCACTGGGGGTGATTCTCGCGGGCGTGCGAGTTGCCGCAGTAATTGCGATCGGACTTGCTACAATCGCCGCTGCAATTGGCGCGGGTGGCTTGGGGGTGTTTATTTTTCGTGGCGTTGCTACCGTCAACAATCAGTTACTTTTGGCTGGGGCAATTCCGGCGGCTTTAATGGCCTTAGCTGCAGATTTCGGGCTGGGTTTGGTAGAAGCGCGCCTCTCGAAAAGTACCTTAAAAACTATTAATGAGGACTAAAATCCTGGCTACCTTCCGTCAGCGTTGTCACTCTCTGCGAACCAGAAGCATTCGCAGGATTCGCTATCAGATTGCGGATTTCATTTGAGCGTTCAATGTACTCGCGATCGCTCAAAACAGCTTGGCTCCCCTCCAGCAAAATAGGATCTGCCAAATCGATCCAAGAACGACAACCGCCGTATTCAGGAATGTAGGGAATTTCGCGGCTTTCTGCAAGGCGATAAGCCCGCAGCAATAAAATATAAATTGGCTGAGTTTGTTTCCATTTCAGGCGATCGCTGACAAAACTTTCATTCCAAATATGGTACGGAAAAAGCGCAGTAATTGCCGGTTCCCAAGCTACCAAAAAAACATCAGTAATCTCCGCCCAACTGCCAATTTTAATAACTTCAGGATGCCAACCAGATTCGACAGTATTGACTTGATGTGCAAACTCCGGCTTTAATAAACCCGGCTGTTGGTGTTCAAAAGTTGGATACAGCAAAACCTGTTTGTCAGTGACATTGAACTGTCCTGCTTGCTCGCGAATTCCCCCCTTCCGCAACAGCACAATCGTTTGACCTTGTTCCAAAGCATTAACTGCTACATTCCATTCTTTCAGCGCCCTAGTAGTTGATTTCATAAAAATTTAGTTGAGTTTTAACCAAAATAACAAAAATCCGTACTTTCAAGCAAGTACAGCCATTTCTTCCTGTTAAAATAAGGTAGTGCTGACTATGCAAGACTACCTTATTTTGATAAAGACAATAATTCGTTGGACTACATATAGTGAGCTAACTACTTTTCTCTTTCTTACTCTAACCGATAAAATAATCGTCTCTTTTGGGTCCAAGCTATACTATACTATCACACCCGGTAGATTCAGCAGTTTTGTGGTTAATTTTTTCAGGAGTTTACTTAAATACTTAATAAAGTTTAAAGATTCTCGCATATTAAGTACCAAACAAGCATATTGAGATTTGTTAAAATTTAAATGTTATTCAAAAAGCTTAGATTATACTTTTTAAAAGTGCATAGAAAATAGTTTTTTAATTCGGTTCTGTCATAAATATCAGTATCTTTACTAAAATACCACCTGCTGTTCAATTTTTTATTAGTGAAATTACGCACATGAGTATTACTCTTTTCGGTTACAACCTCAGTGAAGCCATTTACGAAAGTGTCAATACTATTATTTATCGCGGCACCAAAGATATTGATCGAACCTCAGCAATTATCAAAACCTTCAAAGCCGAGCATCCGACAATCGAAGAAATTTCCCGCTTAAGACACGAACATAAAATCCTCAGACATTTAGACAGTGAAGGAATCGTTAAGCCCATAGCGTTAGAAAACTATCATAACGGTTTAGCGCTGATAGTAGAAAATTTTAGCGGTCAATCTTTGAAAGATTTTCTTAATAATCAACCATTGGCTATAAACGCATTTATAAATATCGGAATTCTGTTAGCAACAACTCTTGGAGATATCCATCAAAGTAAGGTTATCCATAAAGACATTAAACCCCAAAATATATTAATCGAGCCAGAGACAAAAGAAGTAAAAATTATTGACTTTAGCATTGCTTCTCTTTTAGAGCGAGAAAATCAAACGATCACAAATCCCAACTTATTAGAAGGAACTCTTGCTTATATGTCGCCGGAACAAACCGGCAGAATGAACCGCTCAGTTGACTACCGCACCGACTTTTACTCCCTCGGTATTACATTTTATGAAATGCTGACGGGTAAGCTACCTTTTTACGCAAAAGACCCCCTGGAATTCGTTCATTGCCATATAGCTAAAGCACCTATACCACCTCAAAAGCTGAATCCCAAAATCCCGGATGCAGTTTCTGAAATTGTAATGAAATTATTATCTAAAACCGCTGAAGATAGATATCAAAGTGCTTTCGGATTAAAAGCTGATCTAGAAACCTGCCAGGAGATGCTTTCTTCAGGAGAGATTTCCAACTTTATTATAGGTCAACTAGATTCCTACAGCCAATTTCTGATTCCGCAAAAACTCTATGGACGGGAAATAGAAGTTGCTAGTTTGTTAGAAGCCTTCGCTCGCGTCAGTGGTGGGACAACGGAAATGATGCTAGTTTCCGGTTATTCAGGTATCGGCAAATCTTCCTTAGTTAACGAAGTTGATAAACCAATAGTGGCAGCGAGAGGGTATTTTATTGGCGGTAAATTTGACCAATTTAAACGCAATATTCCTTATGCTGCTCTAATTCAAGCATTTCAAGGATTGATGCGGCAACTGCTTACGGAAAATTCGGCTCAAATAGCAAGTTGGAAAGCTAAAATTCTCGAAGCACTTGGTGGCAATGGGTCAATTATTATTGAGGTTATTCCCGAAGTAGAAAAGATTATTGATCCACAGCCTGCGGTTCCGACTTTGGGACCCACTGAATCTCAAAACCGATTTAATCGAGTGTTTCAAAAATTTATACAGGTGTTTAGTAAAGCCGAACACCCCTTAGTGATATTTTTGGATGACTTGCAGTGGGCAGATTCAGCTTCGCTTAAGCTTATCCAGCTAATAATGACCGATCCAGATAGTAAATATCTGCTATTAATTGGGGCTTATCGGGATAATGAAGTCAGTGCCACTCATCCCTTAATTTATACTTTAGAGCAAATTCAAAATACCAGGGCGATAGTAAATAATATTATCCTCCAACCTTTGGATATATCTCATGTCAACCAATTAGTGAGCGAAACCCTTCGCAGTCAAATTTCCCAAGTTTTGACTCTGGCTGAGTTAGTTTTTCAAAAAACCCAGGGGAATCCCTTCTTCTTAACTCAACTGCTCAAATCCCTTTATCAAGACAAACTCCTATCCTTTGATTTCAATCAAGTTTGCTGGCAGTGGGATATCCAACTGCTTCAAGGCATTGATATCAGCGATAATGTAGTCGAATTGATGGTTAGCCAAATTCAAAAGCTGTCGTCCCAGACGCCGAATGTCTTAAAATTAGCGGCCTGTATAGGAGATATATTCAGTTTAGAAGTTTTGGCAATTGCTAATAAAAAATCTCAGTCAGAGACGGCAAGAGATTTATGGGAAGCGCTACAAGCTGGTTTTGTTATCCCGCTAAATAATTCCTACAAAATCCCCCTGCTCTTTGACTCGGAAATATCTACAGAAAAGTCAACCGAGCAGTTTGATGTCATTTATAAGTTTTTGCACGATCGAGTGCAACAGGCGTCTTATTCTCTGATACCCGACGATCAGAAAAAAGAAACTCACCTAAAAATTGGTCAACTACTGCTGCATTCGACAACGCCTGAAGAACGAAAAGAAAATATTTTTGGACTGGTTAACCAACTAAATTACGGCACCGATTTAATCACTTTGGAGTTGGAAAGATATGAGTTGGCACAACTCAATCTGATCGCCGGACAGAAAGCCAAATCTGCCACAGCTTATGAGTCGGCTGTCAAATATTTGAATGTGGGTTTAGGACTTCTCCCTCATGATAGCTGGGAGAGTCAATATGAGCTGACGTTTAACCTCCATCTGGAAGCAGCAGAAACTGAATATATAAACACTAACTTTGAGCGCTCGCAACAGCTTTGTGAGACGATCCTGAAACAAGCCAAAACCCTTCTGGAAAAAGCTAAGGTCTACGAACTGAGAATTCAATTAGAGATGTCTCAAAATAGGATTCAATTAGCTATAGATAATGGGATCGCCTTTCTAGAAATGTTGGGAGTTCGCCTAGAGGAAGAACCTCCTCAAGAACTAATCTTTGAGGATTTAGCTAACTTGCTGCCAATGAAAGCTCCCGATCAACTCGCAGCTATGCGAATATTAACTCTTATTATAACACCCGCTTTTATTGTAAACCCTGCGATGTTTCCGCCAATTGTTTATACAAAAATAGCCTTGTCTATTAAGTATGGAAATTCGCCTGAATCGGCTTTTGCTTATCTTTGGTATGGAGTGTTACTATGTGGAGGATTAGGAGACATAGATTCGGGATATCAATTTGGTAAACTAGCTATTTTGCTCTTAGACAGGTTTAACACAATCACCCTTAAATCGAAAATATTTTGTGTATTTAATTCTCTGATACGAATTTGGAAAGAGCCGCTTAATACTACCCTCGGATCTTTGGTTGAGGCTGTTCAAAGTGGTCTAGAAAATGGAGATCTAGAGTTTGCTTGTCATAGTACAGTCAATTATTGCAATTTGTTATTTTTTAGCGGCAGAGAACTACAGAAAGTTGAGCAGGAGCAGGCTAAATATGTTTCTCTAACAATTAAACTTAAACAAGAATTTGATACTTTATTTGTTAAAGCTTACCAGCAAGTAGTTGACAATTTACTAGACAAAAACTCAGATAAATACCGTTTACTAGGTGAAACTTTTAATGAAGAAGAACAACTGCCAGGAATGGAAGCCTCTAACAATGGGACTTTACTCTATGCTTACTATGTCGGCAAAATGATCCTCTCTTATCTATTTAAAGAACCCGATAAAACAGTGTCGAGTGCCCATTTAGCATTAAAATATGCCGACACAGGGGCAGGATTAATGCACATGAGTATCTACAAGTTCTACCATTCTCTTGCCCTCCTAGCACTGTATCCAAAAGCCTCGCCAAAAGAGAAAGAAAAATATCTAAGTGCAGTAGCAGCAAACCAAGAAACAATGCAGACTTGGGCGTTCCATGCACCAAGTAACTTCCAGCACAAGTATGACTTAGTAGAAGCAGAAAAAGCGCGGATTTTGGGACAACCTTTAGAAGCGAGCGATTATTACGATCGCGCTATAGCCGGAGCCAAAGAACAGGGATATATCCAAGAAGAAGCATTAGCCAACGAATTAGCAGGAGACTTTTATTTTTCCCGTTCTAAAGATAAAATTGCTCGCATTTATTTAACCGATGCTCGCTACGCATATATTCGCTGGGGAGCTAAAGCTATAGTCAAAGATTTGGAAGCCAGATATCCTCAAATATTTTCCCGGATAGCCAAGCCCGAAAGTCAAGGCGGCCCGGTCACGATGACCGCTAGCTCGACGAGTGGAGGAAGTGCAGGATCTCTAGATTTAGCTACTGTGATCAAAGCATCCCAAGCTCTTTCTGGTGAAATTGTACTGAGTAAGCTGTTGGCAAAATTGATGAAAATTGCGATCGAGAATGCGGGCGCTCAAAGTGGCATTTTTATTTTAGAAAAAGCGGGAAGTTTATTAATAGAAGCCTATGGAACCGTAGATAGCGATGTAGAAGTGCTGCAAACAATACCCGTGGAGAACAGTCAGCAACTACCCATATCTTTGATTAACTATGTTGCCAGAACTCAGGAAAATGTTGTATTAAACGATGCGAATTGTGAGGGAACCTTCACGGCGGATACTTATATCGTCAACCACAAACCCAAGTCAGTATTATGTACTCCCATCGTCCATCAAGGAAAACTTACTGGAATTCTGTATTTAGAAAATAATCTCACAACTGGTGCTTTTACTCCCGACCGTTTAGAAGTTTTACAAGTTTTATCTTCTCAAGCAGCTATTTCGATTGAAAATGCCCGTCTTTATAACGATTTGGCAGCAGCCAACGCTACTTTAGAAGCGAAGGTGGTAGAAAGAACGCAACAGTTACAAGAAAAAAATATCCATTTACAAAAAGCAGAAGAATTAGCGAAAGCCGCCAACTCTGCCAAGAGTGAGTTTCTTGCTAATATGAGCCACGAACTCCGAACGCCACTTAATGGCATTTTAGGTTACACGCAAATCCTCAAACGACAAAAAAACTTGGTTGACCAGCAAAAAGATGGTCTGAACGTCATTAGTCAGTGTGGCGATCACCTCTTAACCCTGATTAACGATATTTTAGATCTGTCCAAAATCGAAGCCCGAAAAATGGAAATCCACTTGAGTAATTTCCATTTCTCACAATTTTTGGAAGGCATCGCTGAAATTTGTAATATTCGGGCCGAACAAAAAGGAATCTCCCTGATTTACGAGCCCATTACCCAACTACCTATTGGCGTCCAGGGTGATGAAAAACGATTGCGGCAAGTTTTAATCAACTTACTCGGCAATGCGATTAAGTTTACCGAAAAAGGTGGGGTGGTATTCAAAGTAGGATATCAGGAGGGCAAAATCCGCTTTCAAGTGGAAGATACCGGAGTGGGTATGGCACCAGAGCAATTGCAAGACATATTTTTGCCTTTTCATCAAGTAGGAGATACTCACTACAAGGTTGAAGGAACCGGGTTGGGACTGGCAATTAGCCGCCAATTAGTCCAGATGATGGGCGGTGAAATAAAGGTGAATAGTACATTAGGACAAGGGAGCGTTTTTTGGTTCGATTTAGATTTACCAGAGGTATCGGAATGGGCGACTAATGCAGCCAAAGCCAATGCCCACACAATCGTTGGTTTCAAAGGCCGAAAGCGAAAAATTCTCATAGCTGATGACAAGTGGCAGAATCGCTCGATCATAGCGGGAATGCTTCAGCCGTTAGGATTTGAAATTCTGGAAGCAACGGAGGGTCAGGACTGTTTAAACAAGGTGGTCGAGTTTAAACCCGACTGTATTTTAATGGACTTGATGATGCCCGTAATGAGCGGCTTAGAAGCAACGCGCCGGATTCGCAAATCACTAGATCAGGCTAAGTTAGTGGTGATTGCTACTTCTGCCAGCGTTTTTGATTTTGATCGACAACAAAGTGTCGAGGTAGGTTGCAATGATTTTATTCCGAAACCCATACGAATCGAGGAGCTTTTAGAAAAATTACGTACTCATTTAGGGTTAGAATGGATTTATGAAGAAAATCTGGAAGAGATTAGAAAAGCAGAAGGAGAAAAAAAATCTCTAAGTTCTGAAATCTTGGCTCCACCCGATGAGGTAATCGCCGTTTTATTCAATTTAGCGATGATGGGCGATCTTCGAGCCATTGGGGAGGAAGCTAAAAAGTTAGAAGAACTCAATGAGCAATGGGGGCCCTTTGCTACGCATCTACGCCAGTTAGTGAAAGGATTTGAAGAACAACAAATCTTGGAGTTTATTAAGAAATATAGGATTGCCAAATAATGAATAACGAACTTCCCGAACAAAGCACAATTTTAATCGTAGATGACACTCCGACTAATCTAGGTGTCCTGTTCGATTTTTTGGCAGATTTTGGCTTTAAGGTATTGGTAGCTAGAGATGGGCAAAGTGCTCTCCAGAAGGTAGAATATGCCCCCCCGGATCTGATCCTATTGGATGTGCTCATGCCCGGAATAGATGGGTTTGAAACTTGTCGCCGTTTGAAAGCGAATGATTTAACGAGAGACATTCCCGTGATTTTTATGACGGCTCTTGCTGATACGGTGGATAAGGTTAAAGGTTTAAGTCTGGGTGCAGTGGATTATATTACTAAGCCTCTTCAGCATGAAGAAGTTTTAGCTCGTGTTAATGTCCACATGAAGCTCCGCAAGCTGTCGAAAAAACTCCTAGAGAAAAATGTGTGCTTGCAAGCAGAAATCGAACAGCGTGTCGAAGCGGAATCCTCGCTGTTGAAGCTGGCATCGGAGTTGGAAAGGCGAGTGGAGGAAAGGACGGCTGAACTTTTGCAATCCAATCAATTGCTCAAACAGGAGATTCAAGAGCGTCTGCAAGCAGAGGCGGGATTGCAACAATCGGAAGCTCAATTGCGAAGCCAAACTAAATGTCTAGAAAAGGCTTTTCGAGAATTACAAATCACGCAGACTAAACTTGTGCAGAGCGAAAAAATGTCTTCTCTAGGTCAGCTTGTTGCAGGTGTAGCCCATGAAATCAATAATCCCGTTAATTTTATTTTTGGTAATGTTTCTTACGCTCATGATTATACCCAAAATTTGATTGCTCTAGTCAATCTTTATCACCAAGAATTCCCGGATGCAGGTCCAAAAGTTGAACAGAAAATAGACGAAATAGAACTAGATTTTTTGGTGGAAGACTTACCTAAATTGCTGAGTTCAATGAAGGTAGGTGTAGACCGAATTCGCGAAATTGTTCAGTCGCTGCGAATCTTCTCGCGATTGGATGAATCTGAGATGAAACCAGTGGATATTCACCAGGGTATTGATAGCACTCTGTTAATTTTGCATAACCGTGTTAAAGGAAGAGGCGATCGACCTGCAATTGAGGTGATCAAAGAATTCGGCAATCTGCCTTTGGTAGAGTGTTATGGGGGTCAGCTTAACCAGGTGTTTATGAATCTTGTTGCTAATGCTATTGATGCCATAGATGATTATAATGCGACGCGCTCGTTAAGTGAAATGAAAGCTAATCCTTCTCAGATTTTCATTCGCACTGAGGTCACGGAATCTAATCGAGTGTTAATTCATTTTAAGGATAACGGACCTGGTATGACAGAAGAAATTAGCCAACACCTATTTGAGCCATTTTTTACTACTAAGCCTATCGGGAAGGGTACTGGTATTGGGCTGTCAATTTCCCATCAGATTGTAGTGGATAAACACGGGGGTCAGCTCAATTGTATTTCAGCTCCTAATCAAGGGGCAATCTTTATTATTGATATTCCCATTCACCAGAAAAATTTTGCTAAAAATAATTTAATTACGATGTCTGAAACAGCTTTGGGTATTTCTTAGTTGATTTTAACTTAACAAGACTTAAACAAATTTTAAGCCCAAATAAGTCCCAAACGGGCTTGATACGCAATAAATACGTCCATCTTTTCTTGCAGCCCGTGCACAAATCTATAAAATATAGCTATTCTCAAAGCTGACCCAGCAGAGGGTAAATGTGCGTAAATTTAGGAGACGGCAATCATAATCACTCAAGACCGTAATCAGGGTTTTTCAGCTACCCGATTAAGTACAACTGAACTAAAACTTCAGAGCGGTCAAATTATTTAATTGGGAAACTAAAACGTCCAGATGTTCCGATGTTTATCGTCTATTGGGTGGAGTCTCCTGTGCGGTTTAGTCGCACAGGAGAGCTGATGACCAGAGGTTTAGTGCGGAACAACTTTATTGCTAAATTCTCACTGCAAAAGATGCTGCTAATTCCCGTTCTGGTTCCATACCAACTGTAGGCGGCATGGAACGATTTGCTACTTGCTCAATTAGTTGTAAATGTTGCGGCAGCATTTTAGCTAAACTGTAGCGTTCTAGGGCGGTTTGACGGGCTTTGATGCGAATTTCAGCCATGCGGGTAGGATGGTCTAAAACTTCATCAATGCGATCGGCTACTTGTTTCGGTGAGAAGTAATCGACTAGCAAACCGTTTTCTCCGTCGCGGATAACTTCTCTGACTGGCCCTGTGTCGGAACCGATTACTAAACATCCGGTTGATAGAGATTCAATCATGGACCAAGATAGCACAAAAGGTCTGGTCAAATAAACGTGTACGTCGGATGCTTGAATTACTTTTAAATACAGTCCGTAAGGTAGTGGCCCGACAAAGTGCACTCGCGACAAATCTAGGGGTACTTTTTTGAGCATATAGTCTTTGTAAGACTCGCCGTTGGGTAAAGAACGCCCATAACAAACTCTTTCGGAACCAACGATTACGACGTGACAGTTGGGGCGGCGTTCTTGCACATAGGCGATCGACTCAATGAATTCGGGAAAACCCCGGTAAGGTTCCATTCCCCGCGATACGTAGGTGACAATTTCATCAACGCCAGACAAGTCTAAGTTAGGCAAAACCAGTTTAGCACCGGGGTCTGGTTTGAAGTAATCGGTATCTACGCCGTCGTGGAGTGTGGATAATTTTTGTTGCAGTTCGGGCGGGAATTGCGATCGCTGCCAATAAGTGGGAGACAAACCCCAATCACAAGAATATAAATCGATCAGAATCGGTGCATTTTTGATTCTAATTCTGGCCATATCGTCAACTGTTAAAGGTTCCGCTGGGTCGAAATCAGCGTCTGAACCAATAGCATGATAAAACCACTCGAAATAGCACAAAAGCGGCGTATTGGGAAAGGCTTCTTTGACAAACAATGTCGGCCCCCAACCGGAATGTCCGCAGATAATATCGGGGACAAAACCATCTGCTTTGAGTTGTTCTGCCATTCTAAATACGGCTTGTCCGTAGATGACGGCACTTTCTAAAGGTCGGACGTATTGGTGAGTCTGCGCGTGGGGTTCGCGGCTGGGTGTAAATGCTGCTTTGCGAACGCCGGGAATGTTCCACTCTGGGCGCTCGTTTTTAGTGCCGAAAACAATTTGATTTTTGGAATCTGCGCCTAAAGCCGTGATAATGTGGCGGTATTGGGCGGGGAAGTTGGGATGGAGAAATAATGCTTTCATTGTCAGTTGTCTGTTGACTGTTGACTGTTGACTGTTGGAATAAAATATTTTGATTCTGCTAAAAAGCTTTGGTTTTATTCATTGGGGGTTGGTGCTTTGCAGATCCAGACGCAATCTCGCGGTACTGAAGATGTATTTTTCAGGATGATTTGATAGTTTAAATGGTTGAGAAATTTTTCCATAATTGTATCAGTCATAACTGAAAATGCTGTGCCGTCTCTGTGCCCTAGCAAGTTTTTGTCCCACTCGCTGGCGAATTTTTGCCACCCTAATTCGCTAAAAATATTTGTGTGGTGAAACACGCAAATTCGATCGCCTCGCAGCAGTTTGGGAATTCGAGTCAAATAGTTGAATATATCTACCGGCTCTACGTGTACCATTGTATCGTAACAAAAGCAGACATCGGCTGAACCTGGGGCGATGCCGTCTAATGTTAAACCGTCGAGTTTGACGTAAGAAACGCGATCGTCTCCTAAGCGCGATCGCGCCGCTTGCAGCATTTGACTGGAAATGTCGGCACAAATTAGTCGATCGCAATATTTCAGCAGCAGCGAACCGGTTTTTCCGCCGCCGATACCAATTTCCAAAACCCTATGTTCTTTTTTGATGTAGGGTGCAATAAATTGCTGTTCTATCAGGGCTTCGTATTCGGCTAAGGAGTTGGCTGCACCGGCAGCTTTACCTATCCATTCGTCGCCAATATGGGCAAGTTCGGCATTAGTTTTTTGCCACTGTTGGGCGTAACTGTCCCAGGCCCTTTCATAATCTACTCTTGGGCGATCGGTCATTTTTTCATCGTTCATTTTTGATTATTTTATAGTATTGATGGCTCAATTTTCAATATGTTCCGCAATTCTTGGCAAATTATATTAAATCCTGCCAAAAGTCTACGAGGTGAGTTAGTGCCCTTAATTGGGGCGGAGGCTGGCACTTTAACGTGACTAATGACGGCTGAAATATGCTTCGCAGAAAATCTCTGCATAAGCTTGAGTCATTTCCTCAAAAGTATTAAGGGAATCCAAGACATATTTAGCATTTTCAGCTAACTGCTGCCGCAATAGTTTATCCTCCAATAAAGTAATCAAAGCTGCAACTAATTCGTCCGGGCGATCTGGCGTATAAAACAAACCATTAATTCCAGGTCTCACTTGTTCTCTAATTCCAAAAACAGGCGTTGTAATAATTGGCAAGTCGCAAGCCATTGCCTCCAAAATCACTCTTGGAAAACTTTCAACGCGAGAAGTGCAAACAAAAATATCAGCCAATTTGTAATATTTTCCCGTCTCCCCAGTTTCCGGGACTACTGTCACCCTTTGCCGCAACTCTTCTGGCAATTCCCCCACCAAATCGGCTAATTTATTGCTGTAAATACTCGGACGATCGCCCACAATAAAACACCTAATTTTATTGTGCCATTTCTCAGGTAAAAGTGAAAGCGCCTTAACTAAATCCTGCTGTCCTTTGCGTTCGCATACCGTTCCCAGCAGCAAAATTACCACATCTTCCGCTGCAACACCTAAACTTTTTCTAGCCAATTCAGAATTATCCGAATTTTCCAGTTTGCTCAAATCTAAGCCGTTGTGAATCACCGTAAAATTATGGTGGCTGTTGAGAGGCAAATACCTGTCCCGCGTTGCATCCGCCACAAAAATTACCTTGTAAGGAAAGCGAAAACACTCTAAAGCTCTCGCCGCAATCTCCGAACCAAACCTGTTAAAATAAGTTTGCCAAGGTTCGCTTTCGTGTACGTTCCACACCACAGGAATTCCGATTTGGTGCGCCGCATCAACTACAAAAAAGTTTTCTAAAGTATTGGCATAAATTGTATCTACTTTTAAACTGGCAATTTCTGTGCTAAAACTGCGGATGGCTTCATCGTAAGCATCGCGCTGGTAGATGTGTTCGAGAGGATTGTCGCGCACAATTACTTCAACTCCCTGCTGTTCGTAAGCTTGACGCAGGGGCCCTTCTGTTGTGCAAAGTACGATCGGCTTAATCACACCCTCAGCCGCCAATTTCACCGCGATTTCGTACTGATGCAGCGGCGCACCAGTGAAATCCAGCGAATTGCTGCACATCAAAACTTTGATAGGATTTACAAAATTATTTACTGATATCAAAGAACCACAATTACCAAATTTTAGTTCTTCCTTCTCCGCTGCATCCGTTACATCCGTTACAGAATCCGTTGGCGCACTTCCTTCTTCCTTCATAAAAACCCGTCTAGGTTGAATATGAAAATACTCATCTTCTAAAGACAAGTGAGGACTGTAAAAACTGTCCTTTTTCCCCGCATACTTGCGCCTAAAAGCCGCCACTTCTTGAGGATTGTCGGTAAAACCCCTAGAAGTTCCCTCTTTGTGCAATAACTCCGCATCGGGACAATATACACACCGATAACCCCCTTCTAACAGCCGATATCCGTAATCTGCATCATTGTAAGCAACAGCAAAATTCTCCTCATCAAAACCGCCCAATTCTAAGAACAATTGACGCGGAGTAATCGTGCAAGCGGCTGTTACCGCAGAGTAATTTCGTGTTACCATCGCTTGAGAAAGATAGCCTCGATTTTCGCTGTTCATCAGCTTAAAAGCATGACCCGCTAAACCGTGATGCAGCCCGTGAATTACGCCCGCGTGCTGAATTCGGCCGTCGGGATATAACAGCCTCGCGCCGACTGCACCCACGCCAGGGATTTGAGCGTATCCCACCATTTGACTCAGCCAGCGCGGGTTAATTACTTCAGTATCGTTGTTCAAAAACAACACATATTCGCTATCAACTTGTTCGGCAGCGCGGTTGTTAATTGCTGCAAAACTAAACTTACCACCAGGATTTTTTATATGCAAAACTTGGCAAGTTAATTGCTTTAAATATTCCAGAGTTTTAGGGTCATCGCTTTCGTTGTCGATGACGGCAACTTGATAATTTTTATAGGTTGTAGTTTCTAGAGAATCCAGACAGGCTTTCAGCAATTTAAGCTGATTTTTAGTAGGAATAATTACCGTTACTGATGGGCCGTTATCCTGGAAATCCTGGGCAAATATGCCCAAATTTTCTTTAATCGCCCATGCGTGCTGAGCGACATTGCCGTTAATTTTTCGGCGGTTTAGTGCCTCTTGAATGGCTTGTTGACCTGCGGCAAAACTGGCGGGTTTTGCGGCCCCAGATATGGCTGTAGAACCCGGTGCGGTTCGCCAGTGATACAGCACTAACGGCAGGTGCGCGACATGGCGAGAAATTTCCGTGGCTCTCAATGCAAAATCGTAATCTTGCGAGCCTTCAAGACCTATCCGCAAACCGCCTATTTGTTCAAAAATGTGTCTTCTCACGGCGCACAAATGACCGAGATACATATAGGAAAGCAGCAGTTCCGGCGACCATTCCGGTTTGAATTGCGGGGCGAAGCGGCGACCTTTAGTGTCGATTTTGTCGTCGTCGGAATAGAGAAAATCGGTGGCTGGATGCGAGGCAAAATATAAGGCGACTTCGCCTAATGCGTCGGGAGTGAGTTCGTCGTCGTTGTCTAAAAACAGGATGATTTCGCCTGTTGCGAGGGCGGCGGCGCTGTTGGTGGCTGCGCTGATGTTGCCGTTTTCTGTACGAAATGTGATGCGGATACGATCGTCCTTTTGAACCCAGTTTTTCAAAGTATCAGCAACAGTAAATTCGGTGCTGCAATCATCGGCAATGCAGAGTTCCCAGTTGGCATAAACTTGATTGATTACGCTGTCGATCGCGCTTTCTAAAAAATCTATCTGCGGGTTGTAAACTGGCATTACTACCGAAATTTTTGGCAGGGGTTCCCGGCAGGATTTTAACCGAGAAATTAAGTAATCGCGCGCGCGATCGTTCCACTGATTCACCTCCAGCCATGCGTCATATCTATCAATGGGTTGAGGCACCACAAAACCCGCAGGTGGCAGCAAATCTCCCGGCGCAGTAAACTGTTTTTGCTGCCGATAAATCTTTCCCAACTGGCGAATCACCTTCACAATTTCCCAAGGCATGGGCACAATTCTGCCTAGACGCTGTTTTCTCTCCTTCGCCCGCTGCTGAATTGCGGCTGTAAACCTTGATAACTCCTCAAATTTATCTGCACTTCGCTGCCAGATATGGTAGCGCCGCACAATCAATTTTTTAGGCGCTTGAAAAGACAAAATTTCCCCAGTTTCTAACTCAGCTTGCAGAGAAACGTGCCATTCCCCTGGCGGCAAATCGGCAAGGGCCTCAAAACCGCTTTCCGAACTGTTAACCCAGTCGGGAAACACTTCGCCGACATCTTTTCGCCGCAAACCGTAGGCGCATTCTACAGAAGTATCGCCGCACAACAAGTTTAATTTAGCAATTTTGCGATCGTGGTGGCAGCACCAACCTGCAAACAAAATTTGACCCTGACGCTGTTCCCACACCACCGGTACATCTAACGATGCTTGAATCGTTGAAACTAACAACGGATAAGCTGCCAACAGATGCCATTTACCTCGATCGTCTTGCGCTTCCAGCAGCACTTCGTGTCGTCCGGCAGGCGCTTCCAATTGAATTGTAAAACCTGATTTCTTCGCAGCGGGAATATTATAGTGTGCTAGCGCTATATCACTTCTATCTATGCCGTAAACGCCTGCAAAACTCTGGTCTTTAATTCTGGCGCGAACTGCTGTAGTCTCTCTTTTTTGGTGAAAAACCCAGCCGACAATTAGCAGGTTGGAATCGCAAACTTGCCAAGTAGTGGGTTGATCTAACGACAAAATAAATTTAGGGAAAAAGTCGCGGATTTTGCGCTGAACTTCCCACAAATTTTCTCTCACTTGCCACCATATTGAAGACTTGATTATGGCAAGTTCTGCCCGAAAAGTTTCATTTTCCTGGCGGGAGTGTTCTAATTTTTCCAGAGTATCCTTTAATCTTTCCTGATTTTGACTTTGTGCTGTTTCTAGCTGAATTAACTCAGCTAACTTTTGCTGCAATATAAATTCAGTCTCTTCAAATTGTACCTGAGTTTGCCCTAATTCTGCTTCTAATTCTAATACTTTCGCTAAAGCTGTTTGAAATTGCGATTCTTTGCCTGCAAGCTGTACCTGAGTTTGTCCTAATTCTGTTTCTAATCCGAGGAGTTTCGCTAACGCTTCTTGAAATTGCGATTCTTTGCCTGCAAGCTGTACCTGAGTTTGCCCTAGTTCTGCTTCTAATTTTAAGACTTTTGTTAAAGCTTCTTGAAATTGTGATTCTTTGCCTGCAAGCTGTACCTGAGTTTGTCCTAATTCTGTTTCTAATCCGAGGAGTTTTGCTAAAGCTTCTTGAAAATTTGATTCTTTGCCTGCAAGCTGTACTTGAGTTGCTCCTAATTCTGCCTCTAATCCCAACACTTTTGCCTGGGCCTGGTGAAATTGTTCTTGCCACTGTTTGAGTTCGGAAGAGCTAGTTTTTTGCTGTTTTTCCAGCAAGCGGATTTTTAGCCAATCTTCAAATGGCCAGATTGGAGTGGCTGGGAAATGAATAACTTGATCGATCGCACCTTTCGACTCACTGCTCAGATTACCAGCTTTGGTTTCCAAAAGTTCATAGAGTTCTAATGCTTCGGGAAAATATTTTTCTATTAAACTCGGTCTGTGACTTTTGACAATATCGTTGACTAATAAAGATTCTTCAAAATTGTCGCCCGGTATTGCACTTAAGTTAACATTAAATTTTTCGTTTACTCGTTCGATAAAAAGTTCGGGAGTGTGGCCGATCGGGTAAACATTGGCTAGGAGACAGCGATCGGGGAAACGTTCGTAAAGTTCTAAAACTTTTTGATTGTAGTGAATCCACATTTTTACTGCCATTTCGGGATTTTGCAGCAAGCTGACATCGGTTCCCCGGCGGTAAAGGGAATCGACTACTTCCCAAGGCGATCGATAAACACAGATAAAATTAGCTTCGGGGAGCAAAGTCAGCCAAAAATCCCAAAAAAGGGCTGTTCGCGGGTCTTTCCAACCCCAATGTTTGTGAGTTTGTTGATTTTGGTCGATCGCCCTTTTGGCGATTTCTACGTATTCTGCTGCTACCGGAATCGTTTTTTCTAACGTACATCCGAGTTCATCAATACCGTGCGATCGCAAAACACTTTTGTGAAACTCCACAAAATCAACATTCTCGAAATGACCTTTCACATTTCCGTCGGCCGGGCCCACTAACTTTTTGCCAATATCAACCCCGACTTTCTGAAACAAAGAAGCTGTTAAAGACGTACCGGAACGGTGCATTCCGGTAACAATAAAAACCGACGGTTTGCTGTCATTTGTACTCACAATTTCTCTCCCTCGCCCTAATTCCCACACCAAATTTACTCGCTACTCTCCCGCTAATCCCAGGGAGCGCCTGACTTGAAACCACGCGCTTCTGATCTTCCAGAACTTGCTGCTTTCCATTGCTAAAACTCGACACTTCGCTTGCTCTAGTTCTTGCTTGAGATTAATTAGTTGATTTTCAGTTTTTTCCAACTGCATTTGCACAGCTACTAACTGATTTTGAGTTTGCTCCAATTGCGTTTGAGCTAAAACTAATTCAGTTTGAGTTTCTTCCAACTTTGTTTCAGTAATCATTAACTTACTTTGGCTTTGCTCCCATTCTATCTTAGCCGAAGCTAACTGAGTTTCGAGTAATTTGAGTTTTGTCTGAGTAGACCCCAACAAAGACTGCGATTGCCTTTGGTTAAGCAGCGATTTAACAGTGCAAGTTTCCAGAATCCATTCCAAACCGTAGTTATTGATTGCTTTGACTATTAACACATCCTGCAGCGCCACCGTGTTTTTTGGTAAATAACACCTCCACCCCGACTGCAAAGCCCCATCATTTTCAAAATATCCAGCCACATCAGGGCGATCGTAAAAAGGCTCGCACTTCTGTACAACCTCGCCGTTTACCAGCACTTGCAGCTCCTCAACTAGACCGCCGGAATTCACATCAGCCACCCATCCTTCCAGATACAAATTCTCCTTATTCGTAAAAGCAGCAACATCAATATATCCTTCCGGATGATGGTGGAATTTAAACTCCGAAAAATCTCTAACTAACTCATTTGTGACAACATACAAATCCTGAAACCTGCATATGCCTTTTTTGATGCGGTGAACAAAAGCTTTGCCTCCGCTAACTTTCTCGACACATTCTCTCACAAACTTTTCAGTTACATAAGTTGTGCCGTATTCCTCCTTATCTAAGGACTGGCTTTCGCTTTGAGGACTAAACAAAATACCATTTGCCGGCATTTCTATATTGGCTAGGCACAAACACTCATCGTGAACGCTGAACATCAAAATGCCGTTAGGAGTCAACAAATCGTACAAATTTTGCAACCAACTTGTAAAAGTCCTTTCGGGCATATGGCTGAAAAAAGAATTAGCCAGAATGCAGTCAAACTTGCGGTCAATTAAATAATTTTCTGGTTGTCCCGTCGAGACAATACCGTTGACGCCCAAGTATTCTGTTTGAAACTTAACCGCGTTAGCATAAATATCAGAAACCCAAATTTTTTCCGGTGGCATTTCCTGAATCAAGAACCGGGTAAATCGACCGTAACCGCAGGCAAAATCTAGAAAAGAGGGAACATTTTCAAAACTGCCAAAATGCCATTCCACAACTTGTTTAACCGTATCCAAGATGCGACGCCCGATCGAATAATAGCGCACCAAAGCCCGATCGCGATCGTCTTTGACGTTGTTCAAGCTGAACAAATACATTTCATCGTCTTCGCAGATATTCAGTTTAAAAATTTCGGGAAACTTAGCTTGATCTTGAATAAATGCTTTGATTACGGGATTTTCGACTAAATCTAAATTGATATCGCTCATTGTTTTTACAGAATTTTAGATAACCTCTGTTGACTGCTCTTTCACTAGAAAATCAGCATTAACAACAGTTAAACACGGTTCGATCAGCAAGTCAACGATGCCGTTACCGCAGGACTCAGTACAAGACTGAACTCTAAACATCGCCACATCAACACAGCGATCCAGATAAGTTAAATCTCCATCAACGGTTCCCACAACCCCAGCATTCAGAAAATAAACACCGGGATTCAGCAAACATTTAAACTGAAACTTTACTACAATTGTCGTTCCTGCTTCCACATATCTAACTGACTGAGTAGAAGACTTCAAAGAAGCACCCGCCAACTCAAAACCGCTAATTGTTTTAATCAACATTCCAAACCTAACTTTGGAAGTTGAGCGGGAGAACGTGACAGAGTAAGTATAAATATAATCTTGACGACCGATCAAGTGATTTACCACATTTCCATTCAGCGTCTCGATGTGGGGGTTGATAATTTCCGCTCCGCGAGACGGATACCTTACCGTATTCGAAGGTATCATCCCCGGATCGTAAAATTCATCATAATATTCCTTGGGTTTAGAGAGATGTTGCTCCGGTTTAACTTCCCTCTTTGTGCTTTCTAAATTAGCCTCCTGAAGCTGGTCTTGATTTTCCTGTTTTGTCAGTTGGTTCAGAGCTCGAATATCTGACTTCAACCCCAGAACCTGATCCGGATCGGCATAAATCAGCTTTTGATACTTAGAAATTACCACCTTCGGCGTGTGAGCGAGCAGCAATTCACCGCTATCCATTAAAATCGCAGAGGTACAAAGTTGCACCACAGAAGTAGCAGCGTGAGAAACAAATAAAATTGTTCCGCCACCTTCCTGAATGCTTTGCAAGCGGGCAAAACACTTGCGTTGAAAAGCTTCGTCTCCCACCGAAAGCGCCTCGTCAACCACCAAAATATCTGGCTCGACGCTAGTCGCAACGGCAAAAGCTAGTCTGACAAACATACCGCTAGAATAAGTTTTGACTGGCTGTTCTATGAAATCGCCAATATCAGCAAAAGCAGCTATATCGTCAAATTTTTCTTCAGTTTCTTTTTGATTAAATCCCAGTAACTGAGCGTTAAAAAACACATTTTGTCGCCCGGTAAATTCCGGGTTAAACCCGCTTCCGAGTTCCAACAAAGCGGAGACTCGCCCTTTAACATCCACGCTTCCTGTGGTAGGAGTCAGCGTCCCTACAATTATTTGCAGTAGAGTGCTTTTTCCCGAACCGTTGCGACCGACTATTCCCAGAGTTTGTCCTTGAGGAATTTCCAGATTGATGTCATGCAGGGCCCAAAATTCGTCAGCCAGTTTTTTGCTGGGGTAAATAATTTCCTTTAAGCGGTCTCCTGGACGATCGTACCGCTTAAAACATTTGGAAACATTTTTTAGTGAAATTACATTTTCTGTCATCCGATTTTAGATTTTAGATTTTAGATTTTAGATTGATATTATGGCTGCTCTCACTAAAAATAGATTTGTAATGAGGACTTTAGTTCTCTGATTTTTATGAGGACTAAAGCCCTCACTACAAACCTTTATTGGGATTTTAGATTTTAGATTGACTGTAGATATCAAACAAATTTACAGCACGTCAGCAAAAGCGGGACGCAAACGCCGGTAAACCGTCAAGCCTCCACAAAATATAGCAGCAGAAATTAGCGTTGCGACACCCCATTCGCCCCAATGCTTAACTTCTCCAAGCAGTATGAGGTCTCGATAAACCTCAGAGATGGCGGCCATTGGATTTAGCCAAAATATCCACACTCGCCACTCTTGGGGGATTACTGATGCTGGGTAGACGATCGGCGTCAAATAAAACCAAAAATTTAGAATAACACCTAATGTCTGAGGAATGTCTCGCAAAAATACAGTCAAGCCGGCTGTCAAATATCCCAAACCCGCTGTGATTAGCAACTGAGGCACCCACACCAGCGGCAGCAAGCATAAAGTAGCGTTGAGCTTTTGCGACGACGCTACTACTATCACAATCAAAGCTGCTAAACCCAGAGAACTTTCAATAAAAGCTGTAAAAATCGGCACTAGCGGCAGCAAACCGAGAGGAAATACCACTTTTTTCACTAAATTCGGCTGCCCGACCACCGATACTCCCGACTTGATCAAACCGCTGGTGAAGGCGCTCCAAGGCAGCAAACCTGCAAACAGCCAGACTCCAAATGTAATGTCGCTGTTTTCCGGGAAGCCTGCAAGGCTGAGCTTTACCTTGAGGACGATCGAAAATACGTATGTGTAAATCACCAATTGCGATAGCTGATTCAGCAGCGGCCACAAATTGCCCAGAATCGAGCCTTTGTATTGAGCTTCCAAGTCCCGGCGCACCAAGGTTGCCAGCAGATTCAGCTTCGCCCAGCGCCGGGGCGTACTTCTGGGCTGCTTGCCACCCAGCTTTCGGGCCTTTTGGGCAACTCCTTTCACAGTTCTCTGCAATTTTTTCGCCCTCGTTCACTACCTTCACACCTAAATCAACTCAAGCTACAATTGTGCAGCTTTTGTTAAACCGCAATTATTCCACAGCCCCGCCGCTTTGATCAAGCATCTGTCACCCTGGCTTTGGCTTCTTCTTTCTTTGTTCTTTCCCCTTCCTTCGGAGGTTATTTTAGCCGATCGCCGATCGAACTGCCGAATCGATCGCTAGTTTTTGCTCGTCGTCGTAGCCCCACCGCTGGAAAAATTTTTCATACTCGCCGTTGGCATTCTGCAAACTTTCTAGCATTTGCGACGCTATAGTTTGACAGGCTGGGATTTGCAGCATTTGAATTAAATTGCGCGATCGCTCCTGCACTCTAGCAGAATCGGCCGCCATTTCCTCCTTTTGCTGGCGCGAATGATGTACAACCATTGCCGCCGACATCGCCAAATTTTTCACCAGCAGTTCTGCTACGATCTCAGGAGCCGATCGCAGCGCCTCGACTACTCCAGGTGATGGGCGATCTGCCTCCTGTCGATCGTCCGTTAGATAGGTGACAAAAAACCCCCTAGCACCGTTCTGTGTTTTCACCAGAGATGTAACAGCTTGCTGGATGTCGGCTTGTAAAAGTCGATCGGCCTCAATGAACGACAGTAAAGATTGAGTCAGCTCGATCGCCCCCTCAAAAGTTATGCTTTCCGATGCTAACAAAGAAGATGGAATACTCATAACGAACTCAATATTTGTCAAGATTCTGCCAATAATTGTAAACAATTCCCGCTGCCCGATCGCAGATAAATATGGCTATTATCTCCTCCAAACAACAGCCCTCTGACCAAAATCTACCCGAAGACATAGCCCCGGCCCGTCGCAAAAAAGCCGCCAAACCCCAGGCGGAATCGCTGCTAGAATCGCAAGAACTACCCGACGAAATCAACAGCAAACAAGACGACAAAATCCGACCCCAGCGTTTAGCTGAATACATCGGGCAAAAAGACTTGAGAGAAGTTTTGGCGATCGCAATTGCAGCCGCCAAATCTCGCGGGGAACCTATGGATCACCTGTTACTCTACGGGCCTCCAGGGTTAGGAAAAACCACAATGTCGCTAATTCTAGCAGCAGAAATGGAAGTTGAATGCAAAATCACCACCGCCCCAGCTTTAGAAAAACCGCGAGATATTGTCGGATTGCTGATCAACCTCAAAGCAGGCGACGTGCTGTTTATAGACGAAATTCACCGTTTATCTAAAGTTACAGAAGAAATCCTGTATCCGGCGATGGAAGACTGTCGCTTAGATATTACGATCGGTCAAGGCAAAAGCGCCAAAATTCGCAGCATTCCCCTGAAACCCTTTACCTTAGTAGGAGCAACCACAAAAGTCGGGTCCCTGACATCTCCATTGCGCGATCGCTTCGGCTTGATCCAAAGATTGCGCTACTACGAAATAGACGAACTCAGTCTAATTATCCAAAGAAGCGCCCAAGTTCTAGACACTCAAATTACCCCAGAAGGAGCCGCAGAAATTGCCCGCCGAGCGCGCGGAACGCCCCGGATCGCTAACCGCTTGCTACGCCGAGTTAGAGACTACAGCGAAGTCAAACAATTAAAGCCAATTAACGCCGAAATTGCCTCAACCGCCCTCGAATTGTTCAACGTCGATCCGCTAGGTTTGGATTGGACCGATCGATGCCTTTTGACAGCAATGATCGAAAACTTTAACGGCGGCCCGGTTGGTTTAGAAACTCTTGCAGCTTCCACAGGAGAAGACGCTCAAACAATTGAAGATGTATATGAACCTTACTTAATGCAAATCGGATTTTTGCAGCGGACAAGTCGCGGTCGAATTGCCACAGCGGCTGCTTGGAAACACTTAGGTTTACTCGAATCAAAGGAATAGAAATTGCTGAATTACGCAGCCATTCCGTTTGTAGTTGCGCTTTAGGACATTGAGTTCAACTACAAACTTTGGGGCGCAAAGAGCTCAACTACGAACCTCCAAGTGCAAAGAGCGCAAGTGCCAACGAGGAATATAAATTAAATCTCCCGCTCTTTGATAAGAGTGGCATCAGATTCTACACAATTGGAAACAAACTGCATATTCCGCAGCATTTTTTCTCGCTCCCCTGCAATCTTAATCGCAGTTTCCCACGTAAAAGTAAAAGATTGAAAAGATTCAGAATCAATTAGATCTTCATCCAAATCCACAATTACTTGATTAAAAATATTAAATAACTCTGCCTGCAACCGATCGATTTCTTCCAAAGCTTTCGCTTGGCGAATTTGTTGGATCAAACTTAAAATATCCAAATTAAATTTATCAGCTCGATTTTTTTGTTTCTGCAAAAAGCGCGATCGCAACTGCCAAAGCCAAGAAGCCAAAAGAGTGGCGATGGACAAAAACAAACCGATAGCATCAGAATTAGCAGCAACAAAATCCGGCTTTTCGCGATCGTAATAAGCCTGAGTCCCCTCATGAACGGGCAAAGACAAACTCCCGCTGCCTCCCGGCTGACTAATCATAGCTCCCAGGGAATTAGCAGCTACCAAGTTGCGGCGGTGCTCGAACAAAATTCGCGTAATTTCCTTGACGATTATCGGATCTAGATCCTCCCCAGCCAGCAGATTAGCCTGCACTCCAACACTGGGTAAATCCGCATCGGGAACCGGAGGATTTGCCTTGTAAGTACCTTTAGGAATCATATCAGCTTCCAGATAAGGTAATTTAATTCTCATCGCAGCTCCTTGGTCAATCGGCACCAACTTGCCCCGGGTATTTTGCAACAAATCGCTAACAACATTGCTCCCCGGAGGTAGCACCCTAAAAATAGCATCAACCTCGCCCCTAGCAAATAAGTTAGTAGCATCATCCCAAGAGCCAGCAGTAAACTTAAAATCGCTTTCTTTCAAACCGTAATGTTTGCTAACCAACCAAAAAGAAGTGTAAGAACCGCTGCCTTCAGCCATCAGCGCAATATTTTTTCCCTGCAAATCACCAACATTTTGAATGCCCGACTTTTCCGAAACAATTAAGTGAAAAACCTCCTTAAACAAAGCAGCCACTACCCTCGCCGCCGGCCCTCCCTCCGTATTGTTCTGCACGATCGCTAACTGCACCTCATTTGCCTGAAGCAGGCGCATATTTTCCTCAGCACCTTGACTCTCAATAACTCGAATTCGCAGACGCGGATTTTGTTGCTTAACTACCTCAGCAATTGCCTGACCGAAAGGATAATAATTCCCGCTTTTCGTTCCAGTCGCCAGGATTAATTCATGGACTCGCTGCTTGTCTTGGTGCAGATTCCACCCAAAAGCTCCAATCAAGACAACACTTAATAGAGCAATGGGAAACAGGAATTTATTTTGCATTAAGGTTGAGACTCCATCAATAATGGCAAAATCAAAAGTATTCTAGTTAAAAATGAAAATTGGACTCGGGAAATTCGACGCGCCCGATAGTGGAGGAGCCAATGCCCGATGCCCGATGCCCGATTCCCAATGCCCGATGCCCGATTCCCAATTCCCAATCCCCCATCTTCCATGTTAATATCTCTCAGAATAGAAAACTTTGCCTTAATTGACTGCCTGGATATAGAATTTGGCCCGAGTTTGAACGTATTTACAGGGGAAACCGGCGCTGGTAAATCAATTATCCTAGATGCGATCGATGCAGTTTTGGGCGGGAAAGTCGATCGCCGATCGATTCGCACCGGAGCAGCGCGGGCAATATTGGAAGCTACCTTTGAATTGGACAAAGCCGCAGCTTTGTGGCTGGGCGAGCAAGAAATCGAACCCATAGACGGAAATTTAGCCGTTTGCAGCCGGGAAATTAACGCATCAAGCGGTGCTCTACGCACCAGATCGCGCTTGAATGGAATTCTCGTCAACCGCCAGTTAATGGATCAACTGCGCGATCGGCTTGTCGAAATTACCGCCCAAGGCCAAACCGTCCACCTCGGACAAGAAACCCTCCAGCGAGAGTGGCTCGATTTATACGGCGGCAAAAAGCTCACTGAAGCGCGATCGATCATCGCCTCCGCGTGGCTGGGAGCCAACAACGCCAAGACAGCCCTCAAACGCAGGCGTCAGTCGGAACAGCAGCGACTGCAAAGACTTGATTTGTTAGAATACCAAGTCCGAGAACTCGGCGAAGCCCATATCGAAGACGCCGACGAACTCGAACAGCTAGAACACGAATCAATCCGGCTGGGCCACGTCGTCGAATTGCAGCAGCAGAGTTACCAAGTCCACCAAGCCCTGTACCAAAACGACGGCGACAGCCCATCAGCCGCCGACTTGTTGAGCAAAGCCGAAGTAATTTTAAGCGACATGGCGGTTTACGATGTGCAGTTGCAACCAATCCTAGAAATGGTCAGCGATGCTTTAGCTCAAGCCACAGAAGCCAGCCGGCAAATTAGCAGCTACGGCGAACAATTAGAAGCAGATCCCGAAAGACTCGAAGAAGTAGAAGATCGGATTCGGGAACTCAAACAAATTTGCCGCAAATACGGGCCGCTCAAAGAAGCGATCGCCTACTACCAAAGCATTCAAAACGAACTAAATGAACTTTTAGAAGGAGGCGAGTCAATGGAAGCCTTAGAACTCGCATATCAGACCGCTTTAGAACAATTAAAAGACGCTTGCAGCCACCTCACTACCCTGCGGCGCGAAGCAGCCCTGAAACTAGAAACGCACCTGGTAGGAGAACTTAAGCCCTTAGCAATGGAAAAAGTGCAGTTTCAAGTCGAGATCTCGCCTTCTACCCCAACCGCTACCGGTGCCGACCAAATCGCCTTTTGTTTCAGCCCCAATCCGGGCGAACCTTTGCAACCTCTGGGCGCGATCGCCTCTGGGGGAGAAATGAGCCGCTTTCTACTCGCCATCAAAGCCTGTTTTTCCCAAATAGAAAGTGCCGGTACGCTGATTTTTGACGAAATCGATGCCGGAGTCTCCGGGAGAGTCGCCGGGGCGATCGCCAAAAAACTCTACCAACTCTCGGACAAACACCAGGTTCTCTGCGTCACCCACCAGCCGCTGATTGCTGCGATGGCTGATTTTCATTTTCGCGTTAACAAACAGACGATCGAAGCAGAACCAAGTATCGGCGAACCCGCAGCCGACTCAGAACCAGTCGAACGCACAGTAGTCAGAGTTGCCGCCCTCAACAGTGAGCAGCGGCGCGAAGAACTCGCCCAACTCGCCAGCGGCCGCTCAGCAACAGAAGCCATCGCCTTCGCCGAATCCCTGCTTGTCGAAGCCGCCGGATTGCGCCAAACTCAGTCGGCCCAACCCTGATCGCACCCTCAAGCCGATCGGGGGGTTAAAAGGCGGAGTTTTTTCAGAGTCGGAGGTTACACTAAAAATATCAACCGCAAATTTTACAAAAAAAAGCTGAAAACCCCGTGAATTTAGTGGGATGAAAGCTAAGAGCAGCAAAATAGAGAGAAATTCGAGTTAAAAACCACAATTGTGTAGAGAAGGGCACACATCACTAGCAACTGGTAGTGTCACAATTGCAGCTAGTCCCACAAGGCCACCCCTCTTTCAGCAGTCCTCCCGCCAGTACGCATTCCTGTTCCTGCGGGCGATCGGATCTTAGATCGGTAGAACCTACTTAAACCAGGCACGCACAATGTCAAAATCAGTTAATAAACAATTTAAACAAGATTCGCGATCTCTAAAAAGAGTGCACCAATACCACAGCAGCGTTATCGTCGCACCCACAGTTCACCAGCAAGCCATGCAAACTGAATTTACCTTCCCCTGTCGCCGGAGTTCTGTAAACTGGGAAATACTTTCACACATACTTGAGTTTTGTGCGACAAGTGACTAACTAATGAACTTGCCCGCTATCCTAGCTTAGAGACAAACCCTTACGCTTAAGATTCTGTAAAGGTCTATGAAATCTGCATCTCCCAATGTGTCAGAAGTGGAAAACGAGAGAGAGGGCGCTGTTGTAGGTAAAATTTATCACGAACAGCCTTCTCACTATTCCTCTAACAGTAGTCAACTTGCCAAAAGCCAACCAAGCTTCGCCAGTGTTCTGGCACCCCTAAATAAGCAAAGTTTCACAGTAGTAGTTAAGGAAGTAGAAGAGAAACTTAAGGTTGTCAATCAAACCCTGGGAATGCTCGACAATATCCTTGACCGCCAGGGATTCGATGCCATCCTTAATGAAATGTTGCAGTCGATTACCCTGAAAACAGGGGAATTGCTGAATGCCGCTCGCAGCACGATATTTTTATTAGACGAAGAAAAGAATGAACTCTGGGCGATCGTCGCTAAAGACGAAAATGGCAAAAGTCTAGAGCTCCGATTTCCCGCCCATGTGGGCATTGCGGGAGAAGTAGCCACGGAAAAAAAAGTGGTGAACATTCCTTATGATTTTTATAACGACCCCCGCTCGACTAACGCAAAAAAAACTGATAAAGAAACAGGGTATCGCACTTATACAATGCTGGCGATGCCCCTGATCAACGAAGAAACAGGAGAGTTAGTAGCAGTCGTTCAACTGATTAATAAACTCAAGCCCAACCACGAACATTACGGTATTTTAGAGGAACAGATTGACAAGGCAGGATTTACTCAAGAAGACGAACAAGTTTTTCGAGAATTTGCCCCGTCGATTCGCCTAATTCTAGAGTCTTCTAAATCATTCTACGCAGCAAGTCAAAAACAACGGGCCGCCACGGCGCTGATCAATGCCGTCACCGCCCTTTCTAAGAGCAGTCTAGACTTAGAAGATACCCTAAAAAGCGTGATGGATCAGGCCCAAGAACTGATGAACGCCGATCGCAGCACTCTGTGGTTGATCGATGAAGATAAAGACGAACTCTGGACGAAAATCCTGATTACAACAGGTCAACTTCAAGAAATTCGCATGCCCAGAACAGCAGGTTTTGCAGGCATCGTCGCCCAATCCGGCGAACCGCTGTTGATTCCCTTTGATGTATACGACGACCCCCGCGCCGAAAATGCAAAAAAAATAGACAAACAAACTGGCTACCGCACTTGCAGTATGCTTTGTATGCCAGTGTTTAACGCAGACCAAAAATTGATTGGCGTCACCCAATTAGTTAATAAAAAACGACAACAAGGAGAATACCCCCCCTACAACCGGGAAGATTGGCCGCACGCCCCCGATCAGTGGAAAGCGAGTTTCAATCGCAACGACATGGAATTTATGAAGGTGTTTAACATCCAAGCAGGAGTCGCCCTACAAAACGCCAAACTGTTTGCTGAAGTCAAACAGCAAGAACAAAGACAAAAAGATATGCTGCACGCCCTGACTAATGGCGTGATTTCTACAGATAAAAAAGGCAATATAGTAGCGACCAATCCTAGTGCCAAAAAATTATTACTGGGTGACAGCGATACCGAATTAGCCGAAGGTCAATCTTTGCGCGAGTTAATTAAGTTAGAAAAAGGCGATTTTGCCAAATGGTTTGATGCGTCTTTGTCTCCCGAAGACGATAAGGACCGCCAGCAGTATTACCCCGATCAAGTTTTACTATCCTTGGAAGGAGAAGGGCAGAGTATCAATCTCTCGATTAATTCAATGACTGACGCTACCGACCCCAACAAGGTCAACGGCGCGTTAGTTGTCATGGAAGATATTAGCGAGGCAAAGCAAGTCAAGAACTTGATGTACCGTTACATGACCCCCGAAGTAGCCGAAGCGCTGTTAGCTTCAGGGGATCATGGATTGGGCGGTAAGCGCAAAAACGTTTCGGTGCTGTTCTCAGACATTCGCAGCTATACCACACTTACGGAAAAATTGCAAGCCGAAGAAGTGGTAGTGATGCTCAACAAATATTTTGAAGTGATGGTAGATGTCGTATTCGAGTACGGAGGGACTCTCGACAAATACATCGGTGACGCTCTGATGGCAGTTTTTGGCTCTCCAGCACCCTTAGAGGATCATGCTTGGTGCGCCATGCAAACGGCAGTGAAAATGCGGGAAAAACTGGCTGAGTTTAATCGAGAGCGTATGGCACATGGGGAATTGCCGATCGGCATCGGTATGGGCGTACATTCCGATGAAGTTGTCAGCGGCAACATCGGTAGTAGCAAACGCATGGAATTGACTTCGATCGGAGATGGCGTAAACCTCGCCTCTCGCTTAGAAGGCGCTAGCAAGCAGTACGGCACCGACTTGATCGTCAGCGACAATACTTACAGAGATTATGCCGATCGGCTGTACGTGCGAGAGCTCGACTTTATTACTGTCAAAGGCAAAAGCGAACCCGTAATCGTTTACGAACTCGTCGGCATCCGCGAGGGATACTCGCCAGTGGGCAAGTCACTAACCGAAACACAGCAACAAATGATAGAACATTACACCAGGGGGCGCGAACATTACAAAACTCCAGTTAGCCAAAGACTCTCAGAAAATGAGGTAAAAAACATCTTAAAGGATGTCGCCGAAATGCCAGAGGCAGAGATTAAGAAACTGTCCTACGATCTAGAGCAACAGTTGGAACACGAACTAAGGCAGCTCTTATATCAACTGAAAAAGCTGTCTGAGTACGACCCGAAAAACCTGTCCGAAGCAGACAAACTCATCGTACTGTTGCAGCCTGAAATCCAACTGCTGAAATTGGAAGGCATCAAAAACCTCTCCGAAGATGAAGCCAAAATGCTGCTGCAAGCAAAAATCAAGCCACTATCAGCAGACGATATTAAATACTTGCAAGAAGGGGAAGTCAAAAAGCTGTTGGAAGCAGACATCTTAGAACCATCAAATCCCCAAATCAAGAGGCTGAAACCCGCAGATATCAGGCAGCTATTGCAGGCGAAAATTAAAAGTCGGGCCAGCGAGACAGTTGCAGAAATGTTAGATGAGGAATTTGAAAACCTGGGACTCGATCGGGTGAAAAAAGTGCTGAGCGAGTTTAAGAAAGCCTTAGAACCAAAAGCCAAGCAAGCCTTTAAAGACGCTGAACGCGAATTTAAGGCCGTTCTGGAAGTTGACTCGAAAAACAAGGCAGCTAAATTGCACGTCGATCGCTGTATGTTATTTCAGCATGGGTTTTCAGATGTACTCAACTGGGATGGTGTGTGGAATCTCACAGAAAAATAGCAGTGGCCCACAGCAAATCCTCGCGGTGGCGCCAGGGTTTCGGGTGGGGGCGATCGCGATCGGGGGTGCGCCTCCCACCCGGCTACCAATTAACCTGAATATCCTATTGAGGTAATCGTAAATAAGCTCCAACAGGTATTATGGTTATATAACCGGATTTGAATTTGCAAGCGAGATGCCGGGGTTTCGCCCTACGTGTTTCCTTCGCACTACCTACGGCAACAAACTTAGCACTTCTATTATTTGAAGCGCTTAAAAATAGTTAGGACGGCCAGCAGCGTTACCCGGTTTCTGAGAAAAATCTTGGAGAAAGGGGACGAAACATCCGCTCAAAAACCGGGTTTCTCACCCCGCCCGCGTAAGTCTTAATAGCGTTAGTGGCTCCTAAAAAGAGCTGACTTCGCAGATAATCAATGTTCTAGTCTTAGATATAGAAAACCACTAGCGTCAGTTATGAATAATTGGAATTCGCAATCGGGAGATGTTGAGTGGGTAGATCAGGTTTACCAACTATTGCTGGAGATTGCTCGGAGCTCCCTGTCACATATCCCCAAAATCCCGGAAAACATCACTGTTAAGGCTATCCCTCTGATCCAGAAGGTACAAAGCATTCAGCAAAGACCTGACGGGCAAGTGTTCAAATCCGGTTCCTTTTCAGTAAACGATCACGAATGGGTCGATCGAGTCTGTCAACTATTGGTAGAAGTAACCAGCGCGTCTTTGTCGGAACAGCCAAAAATGCCGGAAAACCTGGCAGGCAGATCTTTAGCCCTCGCCGATAGAGCACAAAAAATTAAAGAAGATATCGAAGAAAATGCAGCCCAAACCCCAGCAGATGAAGATGAAAATTCCTTACAGTCTCCAGACGAGCTGCTTTCCCTCTTGCACCACAGTTTGAAAACTCAGCGCGCCAAAAGCTACAACCCCGATGCCCCCGAATGGCAGCAAGTCTTGAGCCTGCTCGACGTAGTGCAGTCACTTTACAAGCAAATCCAAAATTAAATTTAAGCTTAACTCAGGCGGGTGTTGATGGTGCGATCGCTAGCTCTTAAAGGCGGTTGCTCTTTGACAGAAAATTTTTTTTGCTGTAGCCCGAACATTTCCGATTATTGGACTTTTGTCAACTACACTAGGTTTAATCGGTTCTAGGGCAAGAGAACATGAGCGGACAAAACATCGGCGATTTGTCAAAAGAAATATTAGCTGATCGCTATCAGTGCGATCGGCGGCTTGGCAAACAAGCAGGAAGGCAAACATTACTCGCCCGCGACTTAAAAACCCAACAGCAAGTAGTCGTCAAACTCCTCTCATTCAGCAGCGACTTTAACTGGGAAGACTTAAAACTGTTCGAGCGAGAAGTCGAAACCTTAAAATCCCTATCCCATGTCGCAATTCCCCGATATCTCGACTCCTTTGAAATAGACACCCCCAACCGCAAAGGATTCGCCCTAGTTCAGAGTTACATCGAAGCCAAATCCCTACAAGAATATCTTTCAGACGGCCGCACCTTCAGCGAAAGCGAAGTCAAACAATTAGCAAAAGCATTATTAGACATCCTCGCATACCTGAACCAGCGACAGCCCCCGGTGATTCACCGCGACATTAAACCCAGCAATATTTTACTCCAAAATCGATCGGGCAACAGCGTCGGCGAAGTCTACCTAGTCGATTTCGGTGCAGTTCAAACTCTCGCCACGCAACAGGGAAAAACAGTCACAGTTGTCGGAACTTATGGCTATATGCCGCCAGAACAATTTGGCGGCAGGGCGGTTCCCGCTTCCGACTTGTACGGCTTGGGAGCAACATTAATCGCCTTAATTACCAAGCAGCATCCTGCAGACTTGCCGCAGAAAGATTTGCAGATCGAATTCGAGCAATTCACCCAACTAAGTCCCACTTTTACCAACTGGCTGAAGTGGATGACGCATCCGAGTTTAGATCGCCGTCCTGCCTCAGTCCAAATAGCCAAAGAAGTTTTAGAAAAACCACAGCAAATAAACCAATATTCCCTGCCATTGAGACAGGGAAAAACCGTGAACACCTTTAGCTTGTTCAAGAATGCGATCGGGCGTAGCACTGCGGCAGGAACTATAGCTGTAGGAATTTGTACAGCAATTTACAGAGTCTTTCTGTATCGAGATGTGGAGACAATTATCGAAGGATTTTGTCTCGGTTTTAGTCTGGGTTTGGGGAATGGAATAATGATAGGAGTTGTGACGCGCTTGTGGTTTTTACCCTTAACTAATCCCCAACTTTACCGACAGGTTTTAACTGCAATTAGTATTGTACTCTGTACTTCAACAAGCATCTTTTTCTTTTTCTTTGACATGACACCGAAGATGAGGGAATATTATGGTTTAAATATTATGTTTGTGCTGGCGCCGTCACTAATTACAGGATTTTCAATGGGACCAATTACTGATTCTATTACCCGATGGTATCAAAAAGCAAGCAGACAGTAATCTCACATAGGTAATAAGATCTCGCTCCAGATATTCGGCTGCTTGGTAAAGTTGGGAATAAAAAAAAGAATGTTTAATGTCAAGCTAAAAATAAGGTAAAAAACATGATTGGTAAAATATTAGCAGAACGCTACGAAGTGCAGCAGCAATTGGGACAACAAACCGGCCGGCAAACACTCTTAGCTAGCGATTTGCAAACTCAAGAATTAGTTGTCATCAAACAGCTATTCCTTGGTGGCGATTTTGAATGGCAAGACCTCAAGCTATTTGAACGGGAAGCGGAAACTTTAAAATCACTTTCTTACCCTGCCATTCCCCGCTACCTCGACTACTTGGAAATTGACGAGCCAGACAGTAAAAGATTTGCTCTAGTACAGACCTATGTAGAGGGAAAAACTTTGGAAGAGCATTTGCGCTCTGGGCGTACTTTTAGCGAGAGTGAGGTTAAAGAATTAGCTAAATCGCTGTTAGAAATTTTGATTTATTTGCACGAGGAGCAAGAGCCGCCTGTTATTCACCGCGATATTAAACCCAGCAATATTTTACTGCACAGCAGATCTGCCCACTCCGTCGGACAAGTTTATTTAGTTGATTTCGGTTCGGTGCAGAACCAAGCTGCCAAATTGGGCGGCACAATTACAGTAGTGGGAACATACGGATATATGGCACCGGAACAGTTTGGCGGGCGATCCGTTCCGGCTTCGGATTTGTACGGTTTAGGTGCAACTTTAATTTATTTGGTAACGGGTTTGCATCCCACCGAACTGTCGCATCAGGATTTAAAAATTCAATTTGCCGATCGGGTTTCGCACATCAATCCTAGTTTAATTGATTGGCTGGAGTGGATGACAGAACCGAGTTTGGAAAAACGGTTATCTTCGGCTGGAGAAGCATGGCTATCGCTCAAAAATCCCCGCACGAGCGACAAAATGCCTGTGGCATTATTGCAGCAGCAAGGCACCGCTATTAAACTGACAAAAAATTCCGAGTTGGTAGAAATTATAATTCCGCCATCAGGAGTCGGTTTTGGTTTAACTGCTCTGCTTTCGGTTGTGATTGCTCTGAATATTCCATTGTTCGTAAATTTTTTGAGCGAACCCGAAGAAAATTTAGTATTTTTAATAATAGGAATTTTATTGGCTGCTGTAGGAGTAGTAAAGTTTCTCGATATGCTATTTGTGGAAGTACGTCTCCGAATCGATAGGCAGCAAATATCCTATAGCAGCGATATGCTGGGGTTAAGATGGAATAATTCCCAGCCAGCCCCCAGACAAGACATTTGGCAGTTGGAAATTGAACAAATTGAATATACTAGGCGCGGCACAAAACAGAAATTATCCAGAGTTTCTCAGATGATTATTCAAGCCGGCAACCAAAAATATCAACTAGGAGTGAAGCAGAGACTAAGTGAATCAGAAATCGAGTGGTTAGCTACAGAACTAAGCCAGTGGTTGGGATTGAAAATTCAAAGAACTTTGACAGACGGTAAAAAGAAGATATCGATGTGAAAATATCTCCCTCGCCCAAACAAAGCATTACCCTCTCAATCTGTGGGATGGGCGTTCCGCCCCTCCGGTGTATTTTCACAGCAGGTGGGACACCCCACAAGCCTCATCCTCAAATTGTGTAAGCCCGATCGCACTCCCCCGCTTTCGGTCAATCTCATGCCGAAAGGCCCGATCGCCCGTAAAATGCTATCAAAGGGATTTGGCAAGTAGCGCTCATCCCAATCATCTGTTAACTTGGAGATATTGTTGTGGACTTATCGCTAATTCCGGCACAGCCGAAACCAGGACTGCTCAACGTCCTCATCGAAATTACCGCCGGTAGCAAAAACAAGTACGAATTTGATAAAGACTTGCAAGCCTTTGCTCTCGATCGGGTGCTTTCTTCCTCAGTCCAATATCCGTGCGACTACGGCTTCATACCCAATACCTTAGCCGATGATGGCGACCCCCTCGACGGCATGGTAATGATGGATGAGCCCACATTTCCAGGGTGCATAATCGCAGCCCGTCCGATCGGAATGCTGGAAATGATCGACGGAGGTGACAGGGACGAAAAACTCCTGTGCGTTCCCGACAAAGACCCCCGCTATGCTCACTATAAGTCCCTCAAAGACGTAGCCCCCCACCGCTTGGACGAAATAGCCGAATTTTTTAGAACCTACAAAAATTTGGAGAAAAAAGTCACGGAAATTCTGGGTTGGCAAGATGTCGATCAAGTCATGCCCTTAGTCGAAAAGTGCATCGCAGCCGATCGCAAATAAGCCCTTAGCCCGCACTCCTCGACTGCAAGCCTACTAAAAACTCAGGGGGCCGAACATAAGGCGATCGCTGCACGTCTAGGGATGCAGTCGAGGAACGGGTAGCTAGAAGGTCAAATCAGTGGTGAATGCCGAGTCACCGGAACGGCATTCCTCAAAACCTTGCCCTGGCCCCAATCTGGAAAAAAATACTACTCCTAGAGTCACATTAAGCGCCAATTCTACCGCTGGGGAATACGTTTTACGTTTGATAAAATTTTACCCGAACACTCGAGTTCGGCGCTATCTTAATCTCAGAACAAAGAACACGCCGGGCAGTTCGCATGATGCAAAAAATAATCTCTCAAGCGTGACATCTCCTACACGAACCGATAAGGTTGAGAATTCTAACAGCCCAACTATTCGGCACTCGGATGTTTACCCGATAAAGCGCTTTATAGTACGGATTGCTAAAAACTAAAAACTAAAAAGTAAAAACTAAGATTTCAACTCCCAAATTCCTGCCGCCAAAACTAAAAAAAATGCCAGATTCCGCACCCTCTCTACCCAATCCACAGCCTTCCGATGGCAAAGCCACAATGGAAAATAGTCCTTTGACCGAGTTTGTCGTTCAGTTTTGGGGCGTGCGGGGCAGCATCGCCACCCCCGGCACCAAAACACTGCGCTACGGAGGCAACACCTCCTGTGTAGAAATGCGCTTGGGTAAAAAACGCCTGATATTTGACGGTGGTACGGGCCTGCGAGTTCTCGGCCTCAACCTGCTGCGCCAAATGCCCGTGGAAGCCCATATGTTTTTTAGTCATACTCACTGGGATCACATTCAAGGGTTTCCGTTCTTTACTCCCGCTTTTATCCCAGGGAACTGCTTTCACATTTACGGTGCGATCGCGCCCAACGGCACTACCATCAAACACCGTCTTGCCGACCAAATGCTACACCCCAATTTTCCCGTCCCCATCCAGGTAATGCAGTCAGACCTCAAATTCAACGATTTGACGCCTGGGGATATTCTCGAACTCGACGATGTGAAAATAGAAACGGCATTGCTCAACCATCCCAACACTGCGATCGGATATCGAGTCACCTGGGAGGGACACACGGCCGTCTACTGTACGGATACAGAACATTTTCCCGATCGCCTAGACGACAATGTGGTACACCTAGCTCGCAACGCCGACGTGCTGATTTACGACGCCAACTACACCAACGAAGAGTATTACGACTTCAAAACCCCTAAAGTCGGCTGGGGACACTCGACTTGGCAAGCAGGAGTAGAAGTAGCGAAAGCTGCTGGAGTCAAAAAAATCGTGATGTTTCACCACGATCCGGGTCACGACGACAATTTTCTCGATCGTACAGAAGCAGAGGTGCAGGCAGTTTTCGCCAATAGCTGCTTAGCCCGCGAAGGCATGAGCATACCAGTGATTTAACCAAAAATAAATTCTGAATTATGAAACACGAAAAACCCCGCAAACGTCGCAGAGTAGGCTTGCGGGGGCTTTACTCAACGTTTTTAGTATTGATAATACTCTGTTGTACCTGCGGCGGATGGGTTGCAGCTCAGACTGCTTATTCTGGCACTCCCGCACGACTGGCTCAGGTTTCTTCGATCGAGGATACTGGTACGGTCGATCGTATCCCCGAACGCTACCAACTCGGACAGCAACTGTACCTAGAAAACTGTGCCACCTGTCACATTGCTTTACCGCCCCAAGTATTACCTACAGAAACTTGGCGCAGATTGCTGCAAGATTCCCAACACTACGGACAAACCATCAAACTGCTAGTAGACCCGCCCCGCATCCTGGTGTGGAACTACCTGCAAACTTTTTCTCGTCCCCAAGCAAAAGACGAAGAACTCGCCTACCGAGTCGCCAGTTCTCGCTATTTCAAAGCATTGCACCCCAAAGTAAAACTTCCACAACCGGCAAATATCAGCAGTTGCGTTACTTGTCACCCCGGCGCGTCTCAATACAATTTCCGCAAGCTTACCGCCGAGTGGCAAAACTCTCCGTAACGAATATTAAGTTCGTAATTATATCCGAGTGCGAGCGAGACGCTCGCGCTAACCAAAAAACGGCGATCGCATTCTGAACTAGAGACTTATCCAAAGTGTGGGTGCGCTCTTTCAATTCATGCTTACTGGGCATCACACCTTAGAAATAATATCAACTTCGGTAGCATCAAAATTAATCTTACTCACAGTCAGGACACCGCGAGTGCCTAAGTCCCTACCCCGATTAATTGTAGGGACTTAGGCACTCGCGGTGTTCTCTATATCATTCCGATGCAACCGGAAACGATATAACTCTCATCAATAACTCTGACGGCTAACGGTGAAGCTGTGCGACTGCCGATAACGTCTGTTGCCAAACCGACCAAACTTGCTAGTGGGTTCCAAGCGAGTGGTTAGCTGCTGCTTGAGTGGCATAGAAGTAAAAAATCTGTGCCTTTAACTACTTTTTGAGCAATTGTTATGATATCTTAACTTTACCGGAGGCTAGTTCCGACAATTTAAGAAGCCTGGTTATCAAGTAACCTAATTTATGATTGACAGTAAAAAAATTCGACTGAAATGGGAAAGTTATTGGTTTAAAACCTTTGGGAGATGGCGCTCGTGTGCATTGACCTGCCCAGTAGACAGACCTCATCCACGGCATATTGTTTGGAGTTGGATTGGCAGTTTTTTGGCAATTACTGCAACGTCCTATCTTGCTGTAAAAACTAATTCTCCTTTACTAATGGCTCCGTTTGGCGCTACAAGCGTTCTCATCTTTGGTGTCCCTGACAGCCCTTTGGCTCAACCCCGGAATGTCATTGGGGGCAATTTCTTAGCTGCTCTCACCAGTTTAATGATTCTGCATTTTCTCGGTTCTTCTCCCTGGGCGATGGGAATGGCTGTTTCTAGTGCGATCGGAATTATGCAGATTACCAGAACTCTACATCCGCCTTCGGGAGCAGTGGCCTTAGTCGTCATGATGACCAAACCAGACTGGCAATTTTTGCTAACACCTGCTTTTGAGGGCTCAATAATCTTGGTCTTGTGCGCCGTCATCTTTAATAATTTAGCGGCAGAAAGGACGTATCCCCAGCACTGGTTATAGGAAATAAGCTGAAAACCCTGTGACTTCAGTCCAGGGAAGGGCGATCGCGGGAAACTTTAGTCTCCCAGTCAAATCCTTGCTTCATCAGCAATACGAGTTATTCTCTCGTCCTTCCTTCGGGAGCACTACCAAAAATCGAGATGCTCCCTCGATTCCGACTTCCATCGAACTTCTTTCTTCCATCCGTTACATCCCGATCGCGTGCAACGGAAGCCGAACTTCCTTCTGCTAGATCAATCAAAAAAAACGGACGGATCGGCGGAAGGTCGAGATCCCTTTTGAAAGCGTTCCCAGGACTCCTTTAACTGAGCCGGCGCTGGATTTTCGCGATCGTAAACCACCAGCACATTCGTCAAATTCCGGCCCGGCGGCAATAAAATCTGCCCCTGATGAGCCAAACCCGCCGAAGCGCCCCCGTCCAAATTCATCGCTTCCAAACAGCCGATCGCTTGCATAACTTTAGCTTCTTCTTCCAAAGACAAACTATCAAGAAAAGTCACCAAAAATAACTTATCTCTGGAAGCCGGAAAGCCGATCGCCGTTCTCGAACCCACGCCCAAAACATGAGAATCTTTAAAACCTTCCGATAAAGGAGACAGCCAAACTTTCCCCCCTTTAACCAATCTCGGCCCGCAAGTCAGAGAAAACCAATGTTGACTCCAATCCGGCTTACCTTCAGTTCTAGCCGTCACCATTTCCAATTGATTTCCCGCTTTAATTCCCAAAGTCGTGCCGTAATTTTCCCAGCGGCTGTATTTCAGAAACTTACCGGCCGCCACCATATTTCCCAGCACAGATTTCTGCTCATCTTTACCAAAAAAAGTCCCGTTAGCAACAACAGCAGCCCGGTAACGCGCTACCATATTTTCAAAATGTTCGTCACCCTGCGTTAGTTTAGAAGTATTTGCAAAAGCTGCATCATTAGCTAAGCCAATTGTGAGATAAATTTCCGGGTCTGCGAGGTCAATAGTTGTGAGATAAAAACTTGCGCCAGCTACAGTTTTTCTGCTGACTTGTACAGGTTTTGCTTGCTTAGCAGAATGTTTGATAATTTGAGGTTGAGACGGCTGCACAGCAGGAGAAGTTTCGGGAGATTTTACAATAGGATTACTCGGCAGAGGTTGATTGGTCTTTGCTGATTTTACAACGGGATTGCTGGGCAGATGTTGAGGAGTTTGATTTGATTGTATACTTGATAAAAAAGCGAGTGACTTTTGCCACAGTTGACCTGCGAGAGTCAAGAAACTCTCTCGGTTTTGGGCGATCGCAAAATAGTCAGCCGCAACCCGCGCCAAAGCTATGCCCGTTAAAAATAAAAAAGTGCGCCGCAGCATCGGGCGACAACCTTCAGACTGTTTGCGTTTAGACATAAAAAAATCTCAGCTAGGATAGCGAACAGTTTTCTATGGCTGTGACTACAATGGGCGATCGCGCTAATTCTGAAACTACCAGTAGCAAGGTGCGCTGCGGCGCACCTTACCACTAATTCAAAACTCAAAACTATTTCCCTAGCCGGTATTCCGCATCCCTGCAGCAATACCATTAATCGTCAGCAGAGCTCCCCGCAACAATTCACCCTTGCTGTAACGCGAGTGAATCACCCCCGGAACCCCGCCACTTCCGTGCTGGCGCAAGCGTTTCAGCAGCGAAACTTGCAACAAACCCAAAGGCACAATCGTCGCATTTCGCAACTGCACCGAACGCTGCAGCGACGGATCTCCATCCAACAAACGTTGGTGTCCGGTAATCGTTAAAACCAAATCGCGAATCAAGTGAAATTCGGCAGCAATTTGATCGAATAAAGCCTTAAAACGCTCCTTTTCATCCGGCAAAGCTAACTCCCGCACGTAGTGTTCTGCAATTTGCAAATCCACCTTAGATAAAGTCATTTCCACCTTAGAAATTACCATTCTAAAAAATGGCCACTTCAAGTAGAAATACTGCAAAAGTTTCATGTGTTCTTCCGGTTCCTCCAGCAAAAACTCTTGCAAAGCTGTGCCAACACCGTACCAAGAAGGCAGCAAAAAGCGGCTTTGAGTCCAGCTAAAAACCCACGGAATTGCTCGCAAACCGCTGATGTCTTTTTTGCCACCCCGCCGGGCCGGGCGAGAACTAATCTGTAACTGGCTGATTTCTTGAATCGGGGTAACTTGGTGGAAGAAATCGACTAAATCCGGCTGTTCGTAAATTAAATGGCGGTAGTGCGATCGCGATCTCACCGACAACTCTTCCATAATCTCATTCCAAGGGTCGATGCCATCGAAACCAGTGTGCAGCAAACTAGCTTGAATTACCGCCGCAGCTACAGTTTCCAAATTGTAAAGCGCCAACTCCGGCAAAGAATATTTAGAAGCCAAAACCTCGCCTTGTTCGGTAATCTTAATTCGCCCGCTAATACTCTTTCCAGGCTGAGCCAAAATAGCCTTGTAAGCAGGACCGCCACCGCGCCCTACAGAACCGCCTCGGCCGTGAAAAATCCGCAACTCTACATTGTATTTTTCCGCAACCATTTGCAAAGCCTTTTGAGCTTTGTGGATTTCCCAATTGCTGCTGAGGAAACCCGAATCTTTATTGCTGTCCGAATAGCCCAGCATCACCTCTTGCAATTTGAGAGTTTCAATTGAACCTTGGATATTTTCTGCGTTTTTTTCCGCTAATTCCTGCGCGTATCCTCCTGTTAGTAGAGCCATATAAAGCGGTAATTCAAATAACTGCTGCATTACTCCCGGCGCTTTTTTCAAATCTTCCACTGTTTCAAACAGAGGAACTACTTGAAAGCTGCTAATTCCAGTCGCCGGGTCGTAAAGTCCTGCTTCTTTTGCTAACAACAAAACCGCCAGCAAATCGCTGACATCGTGACTCATGCTGATCACGTAAGTTTGGCAAATTTCCGGACCAAACTCCTGGTGCATTTGCCTCAATATTCGGAAGGTATTGATCGTCTCGCAAGTTTTGGGAGAAAAGGGTAATTCTGCTGGAATTAAAGGGCGGCGAGTTTGCAGTTCCGTTGCCAGCCAAATAATTCGATCGCCTTCCGACATTTGATTGTAAGACTTGGGCAAAATTTGCAAGTATTCAGCAATTTCGCTCAAAGCGTCGGAGTGTACTGTTGATTCTTGGCGGATATCTAGGTAAGCCAAATTAAACCCGTAAATTTCTACTTGGCAGAGCAGATTTTCCAAGTCCCGACAGCTCAAACCTGTTTCCACTAAATTGTGCTCGATGAGCTGCAGCTCGGCTAAAAACTCAGCGCCCGATCGATAAAGGCCCGTCATTCCGGGATGTTCTGACAAAGCTTCGCGTTCCCGCTGCAACTCGTCTCCTTTGTAGAGCCGCCAATTGCGATCGCGGGTATTTTCCAGCCGCTGCAGCACGTAAGCCAGCTTCAATCGATAAGGTTCTTGGCGGTAGCGGATCGCCCACTGCTCGTAAACCTCCGGAAATTCGGATCTGTCGCGATCGAGAGATTCGAGCAATTCCGGCAGTACGTCGCTCCAGTGCAGCGACAAACTCAACAGTTCGTTCAGCCGCTTCACGGCGTTGATGTACTTACACAGCACCAAATGGCGCTGATAGCAAGCGGTTTGCCAAGTAACTTTCGGAGTCACAGAAGGATTGCCGTCTCTGTCGGAACCTACCCAAGAACCGAATTTGCAAAAATTGTAACTCGGCGGTTTCAGGTAAGGATAAGAAGCGTGCAGCGCTTGCTTGAGTCGGTGGTAGAGTTCTGGAATTGCATCAAACAACACTTCATCAAAGTAGTGCAGAGTGTACTCCACCTCGTCAAGCACAGTCGGCTTGAACTGGTGCAATTCGTCAGTGCGCCACCAGAGGCGAATTTCTTCCATCAGTTGCTCTTGGAGAGCCGCCGCTTCCCAGCAAGACACCGGGTAGGGGCTTTGAGAGTCGGCCCCGATCACCTGAAATTTCTCGTCAACTTGGTCTAGCTGTTGGAGAATCTTCGCCATTCGCCGCTGCTTGGTGCGGATCGTGTGGCGGACAATTTCCGTCGGGTGAGCGGTGAATACCAAGCGGATGTCTAACTGATCGATCAAGCGCTGAATTTGCTGGCTCGGCACGTTCAAGCGCAGCAGCATCGGGAACAGTTGGTGAAAAGTGCCAGCATCTCGGGCGATCGTCTCGCTGCTGTCTGCATTGCTCAAAGCTGTTTGGGTGGGGCTTGGGCCTTCCCTGTGCCGCGGGCGATCGGGGGCATCCGTTGCTTGTCCTGGCAGCTTAGAAAAAATCCGCCCACCAGCATCATTGCTGCTAGTGTAAGCTAGCTGTTGGTCTCGCTGTTCGTAATGCTGTTCGACTATGTTGATTAACTGGAAATACAGTGCAAAAGCCCGAGCGGCGCGAATGGCGGCGTTAAGGTCGAGCTTTTCAATTAGCTGTACGACATTCGACTCGTGAAAGTGAGTGGCCTGTCCCTCGGCGGAATTGACCGATCGCATTTGTTGGAGCAAATCCACCAATTCCTGCCCGCACTCCTGTCGCAGCACCGATTCCCACAAGTCCTCTACTACTTTGAGGCGATTGCGCAGAAACAGGTCTGATTTTGAGTAAGCGGGAGAATAGGAAATAGATGTTGCATCAATAGCCTGTTCTGAAGACTGGAGGACTGAACTCATCGGGCTGTTCCTCAATAGCTGCGGGTGTCAAGAAAATTGTATGGTTTAGTTTCGCCTAAAACACTTTTGTTTGCAGTCAAATTTGAGACAACTTATTGCAACGTAGAAAGTAGAAGGCACTTATGTACAAAGTATAAGGAAAGATTAATTCTTAGGCCACAGATTGTACCTATTGTCAAGCTTTCATATCAGTTGACTTGCGATTTTAGATTTTAGACGCTCAGCCTGAGACGTTCGGCGAGCGCTCAGTTGAGTCGCGCTCAGTCGAACAATTTTAGATTTACTCCAAAGATGAATCTGGGAAGTTAAACTAGGGTCGAAAATTTTTATCTCTCCACGACAGGAGTCGGGGGCTGGTATCCCTTTTTAGGCGGGGTCAAAAAATTAAACTTCTAGCTGCAGCATCCTTCCTTGGTCTTTCTAGTCGTGTGATTGAGGAAAGTTGAGCACGGGGAGGCGCGACCCCCGAAAGACTTCTTCGCTTTCAACGCCGATCGACGCAACAAACTCAGCAGCAGCTTTAGCCACCACCAACCCGCCTAGCATAGGTAAGGCGACCAAGCTCAATAAAATGTCTGAGGGAACTGGCAACTTTGGACTGTTAGGTGTTTTATTTTTGAGCAAGTCTTGGTTTTCCGACGACATAAATTTCTCCTGTGTCAATCCGTAATCCTCAGTTTACAAGGCAAACAATCATCTTGACTGCTGCTTTCTGACTAATGACTTCCGATCTCAAATCCGGTGACATCCGAATGATATCCTGCAAGCGATCGTCCCCGCGCAGCCAAGTCTATAAATATCTTCTCGCCAGATCTTAAGCTCGCACTCGGAAAAAACGCTTTGTATAAAATCGGGATGCTCCCCGAATGATCGTGCGACTCTCTCCGCGTAGCCCGACGAAACCACAGCACTACAGTCGGAAAATAATAGACATTTCCCGAAAAGCCAGTCTTGAACAGGCAGGATGCCTGTTCCACAAGAATAATGATAGAGGTCTAATTATTATTCGGATGCAAACGGAAACGATATGACTAATGACGAATAACTTATTGCTTGGCTTAAGTTGGACCTATCTGTGCCAAAATGTCGAGGTATTATCAAAAAAATATTCCCCAACGGCTCAAAGCCGACGGGATACAAGGCAAGACACTAAGTCCAGCATGGCTTAAACCAGACAAAACGGTTAGGCTCGGCAAATCAAATAATTGTCTGTAAAATCTGTAACTGTGCTATTTCTAGAAAACAAAACCAGCTTTGGCAAAATTTAGAGTTTCATGTTGAATGCGAACGGGAGCATATTGGCAGACAATCGATCGAGCGCGTCGCAGTGGGCACAAGAAGCTTTAGGGCTTCCCGAAGTTCAAGTACAAGCGCGTTTGCGGGGAAATCACCTGCACATTTTGTGCGAATCAGCGCAGTGTCCGTCTCAAGAATTGGTGACGGCGAGATTTACCAACGCCCTCGAACACACTGATTTAACGCGACTGCTGCCCGATCGACCTAAAATTTACCAGTTGTTTCTGTGCGGCCGCAAAATCGGTTCCCGACAAAATGACTGGACAGTCCGGCTCGATTGCAGCAGTCCCAAGCGACAGCAACAGCCACAGCAACCAGAACCAAAAGTTACCGAAGCGCCGCCGCCAGCGAGCTCCCCCGACGAAACGCCAGGAATCCCTAAAAGAGGCGGATTTTTCGGCAAATTTAAGAATGACAACCAGAAACTCAAACAGACACCAAAACCAGTAGAAACAGCGGTCCACCCGCCACAAGTACGAGAAGAACTGGATTTTGACGCCGAAAGTCTGCCGATAGCCTCCCGCATTCAATACCCAGAAGTTTTTGAAACTTCCCCCGTGACGATCGACACTTCGGCTGCTGCGACGCGGGAAGCTTTGGGTTCCGCCGTTCCCCCGCAGCAGAAAGCGAACCGTGGCGCGGTGGCTTTGATTCAATCCCCCGAAGCTGACTCAGGCGAGGGCGATCGCGATGGAACATTGACGGTTTCGCCGGAAACGTTGGCGCGCCGGGGCTATCCAGATGCGATCGCCAGCTATCTCAGCGAAATCCTCGGCCCGATGGGAGTTTCGGTAAAAGTCAGCATTCGCGAAAAAGAACTCAAAAGCAACCGAGAAACCCTGCCGCTGAACGGGCAGGAAAATATCAAGCCCAAAGAACGGCGGTTGCTGGTGCTGTGCGAGTCAGCTTACAGCCCCGACCCCTCATTGCTGGCCGAACCCATCGCCGGCAGGCTGCGGAAACTGCAACTACAGGATTTCCGGGAAGCCGCGATCGCCAGCCAAGTCAGCGGCGAAGCGAAGCCGGACTGGCTGCTGCGGGTGGATTTGACTTCGCCGGACAAAATTCTCAAGGAATGGGCCAGGTGGGGAGACGTACAGTCGATCGCCAAACTGCTCAACCAACACTTGGCTGCATCGAGAGTTGAAGTGCGGGCTACCCTCAAAGAAGCAACCCTCCACCTGTTTTGCAGCAAAACTGCCAAAAAAGGACAAAAGCCTAAACGGCAAGAATACCCGGACAAGCAGCAAACCACCGACGCGATCGCCCCTTTGTTAGCCTCCTTTGCGCCCCAAGGCATCCGCGCAGCTACTATCTACGGCGTAGAACCAGCCAAGGACTCTCAGGCGGCGCCGGAGTCCCCCGTGTGGATAGACTGGGTGGACTTGCCTGCAGCCCACCACCCCGACTTGGCTGCAAACGCTAGAACGCTGGCAGTCGAGGGCGACCAATTGGCTCTGACTTTTTTATTGAACAGGTTGCTCAACCCCAATCTCAGACGCAAGCTGGAAACAGGAGGGATTCGGGCTGTCGTGCTGCAAAAAGCCAACGTGCTGCACGTTATGACTGAAGCTCTGACTTGCCCTTCTCAGTCGAAGGTAGGCCCGCCGGTGGCGAAATTTTTGCGACACTTACAAATTCCGGGAGTGGCAGGGGTGCGAGTCTACGGACGCCGCGCGGGCCAGAAACTTCCCCTGTGGCGCTACGCAATCGACCTCAGAACGGCTGTTGGCGAGGAATCAGCGGCACCCGCACCGGCTCCCTCCCAAGTGGCTGTGTTGGAAAAGGAACCGGTGCCGGAGTTTGCGCCGGCCGAGGATGGGAGTTTTTCGGGTTTGGGCGACAACTTGGTGTTCGATGCTCCGATGCCCAACTCCTGGCGGCCCCGCTTCAAAATCAGACTCCCCGGATACAATCTGGGCGAGCAGTTAGTTCAAGCTGCGGTGCAACCGCTTGTAGCTTCGGGTTTGTTTGTTCCCAACGATGGTTTATCAACGAATGCTGCTGCGCCGGGGGGCGTGAGAGCCGATCGCGCGGCGGGAATGGCTTTGATTTGGGCGATCGCCGGCTGTCTGCTGGCTTTCAATACCGATTGGCTGCTCGGTCTATTTCTACAATCTGCGACTGTCAGTCAAGCTCCTAGCGTCTCCGAAGTTTGTAAGGATCAAAATTGTCAAAATCCCTCTCCTAAGCCTGTGGGCGACGTTACAGCCTCACTTCCGAAGGAAACCCCGAACCCCGTTGCCCCTGCTGATGAGGTGAATTTGCCTCAAATTCCGTTGCAGCCGTCGCCGTCGGCGAACCAGCAAGAGGCTTTCAATGGTTCTGGGTTTACGAAACCGGGAAATACTAGCGTTCCTGTAGTTGATGTTTCTGCTCCTCCGGTGTTCCCAACTTTGAGGAGCGAGCAGCTTGACGCTCAGATAGCGCGCTATCAAGAGTACATTCACCTGCACAAAAAACCGCCGGATATTTTAATTGTCGGTAGTTCGAGGGCGCTGCGGGGAATCGATCCGGCGGTTTTGGAAACCGCTTTGGCAGCTTCGGGCTACCCGGGGCTGAGGGCTTACAATTTTGGGGTTAATGGAGCTACTCTCCAAGTTGTAGATTCGATCGTCCGCCGGATTTTGCCGCCGCAACAACTGCCGAAATTGCTGGTGTTGGCGGACGGGGCGAGGGCTCTCAACAGCGGGCGGCCGGATTTGACTTTTAGTGCGATCGCTTCTTCGGAAGGTTACAGGCAATTGAGCCGGGGTAGTTTTCTGATCCGCACCAATCAATTAGAATCCGAAACATCGAACGAAAGCGCCAACAATCCGGTGGCGACTGCCACTGAATTGGTGAACAATTTGGGACAAACTCAAGCTAACGTTCAGCAATTGGTGAGTCAAAAGTTGGTTGAGGGTTCTGCAATTTACAAAAAGCGCGATCGACTCAAAGGGTTTTTGCGATCGATCGTTAATCCCTCAGCGCCTGTGGCAACCGACAGCCCTCAAACCGCAGCCCAGGGTGAGCAAACAACTGAAAATGCCCAGCCCACTGCTGTGAGTAAACCAGTCAGCGAGTATCAACCAAATGGCTTTTTGCCGATCGATATACGCTTCAATCCCGATACTTACTTTCAGAAGCACCCGAAAGTATCTGGCTATTACGACTCCGACTATCAAGATTTTAAATTGGTAGGCGAACAAGCTCTAGCACTCAAAAATCTGATCGAATTTACCAAGGTTCGCAACATCAATTTTGTGTTTGTGAATATGCCTCTGACTGAAGATTATTTAGACCCGGTGCGGACTGGTTACGAACAAGAATTCCGGCAATATATGCAAGAATTAGCAGCTCAAAGCGGACTAATTTTCCTAGATAAGAGTTTATTGTGGCCGCAGGCGCGGGAATCTTTTTCCGACCCCAGCCACCTCAACCGTTACGGTGCTGTTGCAGTTTCTAAGCGGTTGGCTCAAGATCCCATGATTCCCTGGCCGGCGAAACAATAGTTTTGACTTTTGAGTTGTGAGTTATTTTAGAAGTTAAAGGAGTCCAGCGTTGCGAGTGTGGCGCGGGTATCTCAAAACTATTCTTTCCGGCCATTGGATACTGAAAATGAAAAGATTGATATTTCCTGAAAACCCCAAAAATCTACAGATAAAAAGTGGCAGAAAAAATCTGCCTTTGATATTTTTTATATTATCTTTAGCATTTTTCTGCTTCAGTTTTTATAAAGGTTTCTGGTTGCCTTTTGCTTTATCCTCTGGGCCGCCCAGCAACGAACAAAGTAGCGAGCAGCAAACTCTGGCACCCTTTGAACAGGTTGTTAAAGACGCGCAAAAGTTAGAGGGATTATTTACCCTTTACCGCAATCAAGCAACTGATAAAGTATATCTGGAGATTAAACCGGAACAACTCAACAAAAAGTTCCTGTGCTTTGTGACATTGGCATCGGGTTTGGGGGAAGCGGGCATTTTGAGCGGAATGCCGATCGGCGATTTCTTGTTTCAACTGCGGCGCGTCCAAAATAACGTGCAGTTTGTGATACCAAATGTAAATTTTCGCACAACTCCGGGCGATCCGCAAGCAGGTTCGGTAGCACGGGGATTTAGCGACTCGATTCTCTATTCTTTGCCTCTCAAAAGCATTCATCCGCAAAGACAAACTCTACTAATCGATTTAGGAGATTTGCTAATGAGCGAAAAACGCGATTTACCAGGGGTAAAAGCGATTTTGCCGATGATTTTGGGTTCTTCTTACTCGATCGATGCAGACAAGTCTTCTTTTAAAGATGTTAAAGCGTTTCCGCTGAATGTGGAGATTGCTTCTGTCTATGGTTTTTCTAGCGATAATGACAGTGAAGTTAACTATTTACCTTCGGTTCCTGACAGTCGGGCTTTTAACCTCCGCATTCACTACAGTTTCTCGGAAGTTCCACTAAATAACGGCTACCGTCCCAGACTTGCGGACGAGCGAGTGGGCTATTTTCTTACAGCATATAAGGACTTTTCTGACAAGAGCAGCCGGGAGCCTTTTGTGCGCTATATCAATCGCTGGCATTTGCAAAAGCAAATCCCGACGGCGCCGATGTCGTCGCCGGTACAGCCGATCGTCTTTTGGATTGAAAATAATGTGCCTCCCGAATACCGAAACGCAATTCGCGAGGGCGTTTTGGAGTGGAACAAAGCTTTTGAAAAGGCAGGTTTTACTGAGGCAATTCAGGTCAAACAAATGCCGGACAATGCTAAATGGGACCCGGCTGACGTTCGCTACAATACTATTCGCTGGTCGAGTTCTTTGGAGCCTCAGTTTGCCGGCATCGGGCCGTCTCGCACTAACCCGCTGACGGGGGAAATTTTGGATGCTGACATTCTGTTGGATGCTAATGTTGTCCGGGAAATCAAACAGGGTTATCGGTCTTTGGTGGAACAAAATCGCTCGCTATCTAAGAGTTTTCAAGGGCGAAACGGTTCTAATACCAATCCCTGTCAGTTTGGGATGTATTCTAGATATTTGAATGTGCTAGAAAATGGGGATTTAGGAAAAAGCAGCGGGGAAAATGATCGAGGTGGAATTGCTGATGATTTGCCGACTTTGGTAGAAAGATACCAAGAGCAAAAGCGATCGCCTTTATCGCGGTTGGTTTCGAGTTCGGATATGTGTTTTGGGTTGGAATCGAGCCGGCAGTTTGCGATGGGGGCAATGTCGATGGAACTGTTGGAAAATGCAGCGCCTAGCAGTGGGACGATTGACAATTATGTTAATGAATATATCCGATTTTTGACGGCGCACGAAGTCGGTCATACTCTCGGTTTGAGGCACAATTTTCACGGGAGTACGATGCTGCAACCGGAGGATTTGAACAATACTCAGGTAACTCGCACGCAAGGTATGGTGGCGTCGGTGATGGATTATGTGCCGATTAATTTGGCACCGCAGGGAACTGTGCAGGGCGACTATTTTCCCAGGATTGTAGGGCCTTATGACGATTGGGCGATCGAGTATGGTTACAAGGTGATGGGCGGCCCAAACCCGAACAGCGACTTACCAGCGCTGCAACAAATTGCCAGCCGCGCTGCGGAACAGCAATTAGCTTACGCGCCGGATGAGGATTCTGTTGATATTCTCGATCCCGCTGCGAATACTTTCGATCTCAGCGCTAATATGCTGAGGTACTCGCAATGGCAATTGGATAATGCTAGGGCGATGTGGAAGCGTTTAGAAAAGCGAATTCCGGTTGGGGGAGATGGTTATAACGAACTGCGGGTCATGTTTGATTCGGTGTTCGGGTATTATGTTCAGCAGGTGATGAATGCTACTTTATATGTGGGGGGACAGTCGTTTAATCGGATTCGCCCTGGAGATACTAATGCGAAGTTGCCGTTTGTGCCGATCGAACTTTCTCAGCAGCGAGAAGCTTTAGCAACCCTTGAAAAGTACGTTTTTGCACCGGATGCGTTTAGTTTTGCGCCGGAGTTGCTCAACAAATTGGCGCCTTCGCGCTGGGAGCACTGGGGAAGTCCGGCTTTGGTGTTTCCTCTAGATTACCCGATCGGCGATCGAATTACTTTTTTGCAGCGGTTTGTGTTGCGGGTTTTGCTATCTCCGACGCGGCTGGCGAGGCTGCGGGATGCCGAGTTGAAATCAGCGCCGGAAACTGCTTTGAGGTTGCCGGAAGTGTTGGATACTGTGCAAAAGGATATCTGGCAAGAAGTTTTGCAGCCGGAAAAGAAGATGCAAATTTCCACTTTTCGGCGTTCTTTGCAGCGGGAACATTTAGCAATTTTGATCGGAATGGTGCTGCGAAAAACCAGTGTTCCAGAGGATGCGCGGAGTTTGGCTTGGTATGAGTTGCGGCAGTTGCGGGAGGGTTTGAGTAAGAGTATTCGGAATTTGGATCGGAATGCGGATGCTTATACGCGGGCTCATTTGGAGGAAACCCGCGATCGTATTTCTAAGGTTTTGAATTCGCAGATTCAGTCGAATTAATTTGGGGGTTCAGAAACCGGGTTTTTGAGGAAGATATTTCGTTGCCGCCCGCAGATTGGGTCAAAAACCCGGTTTCTGAGAATCTCAGTCAAGTTAAAATAATAGCGGTCGCCCATCAATTGACAAAACCTCCGTTATCTCTGACTTTAACCAAGGGGATGGTGGATTGCTATCGTAATCGATGAAATAATTGTATGCCAATTGCTCGTACAGTTCGTCAACTAACGATTGTAAGTCTAATAATTTGCCAACACTAAACTTGTGTCATCGCAACGATTTGAGCGGTGGTTAATACCAACTGAGGAAACGTTGGAGAAACAATAATGGCTTCTCCTTGATATCGCTGTGCCTGATATTCACCATCGATTAAGCGGTTGATGGTCACTGTAGGCTGTTTTGGAGAACCAATATACTGAACGCCTCCCAACCCTGCATAATCAACGATCCAATACTCCAGGATTCCTAAAGTTTCATACTCATTCAATTTGATGCGGTAATCATCGCGCCAATTCGTACTGACAACTTCGATCGCCAACGGAGGTGGAATATAGGCAGCAGCAGAGGCAGAATTTTGACGCATTCTGACCCATTCTTCCTTGGCAAATACCACAATGTCCGCTTTACGACTCGATTCACTTTCGCCCGGGGCAGCGTTCAATCTGACTTGTTTACTTTGTCGAGGAACGTAGGGAAGGTTCAAGGATTGGCAATGATCTACCAAGAGACGACATAAACCATCGACGACATCCTCATGTTTGGCTGTGGGTTCACTCAGGGGCATGGCAACTCCATTGACTAGCTCAAATGATCTGCCGGACTCGTCATCCCAGTTGAGAAATTCCTCGAAGGAAAGGGTTTTTTGGGCGATCGCAACCATTGATATTAACCTTTTGCGTAGGTTGGCTCTCTGTTGTCTGTTTCTAGCTTAACGTGAGGTAGAGAGATAGATGGCTGCTCTTGTAGGGTGCGTTAAGGAAGTATACCGTAAACTTTGACACCTGTTCTCGGTTTTACTGCCCGCGTCCTGGTTTGCAATCTACAAAACCTAACGCTTCTGTGTCGATAAAACTGGCAATCGCCATTTCGATCGCAGTTGCGATCGGATATTCAATTTCCGCAGCACGCGCAATTAGAGCCGCTTTAATTCGTTCTGGAAAGCGTCTCAAAATGACTTCGGCATCAGCAGGAGAAAGTTATTCTTGAAGTTGGGCTTGCATGGCATTCACCTTTGGGTTGGAATTTGATAGATACATTCAAGCCACTACCCAACTCAGATTTAGCGGTCTAACGATTAAGCTCACCCGCCGCCGGAAGCCGAAGCGGGGAACGAGCGCAGATTGTAGGCGGTCGGGTGCAGCGCCTTGTTGGGCCGTTGTCCTTATCGTTCTAGCATCGTAATTTTATCTCCAATCACTTCGTAGAATAAGGGTTGGACTTCATTGGTTTGACTTTGCACCTGCTCCAAAAAATACATGACAGTTTGATGAGGAATCGCTATACCGTAACCAAGAGTATCTGTCACCGCATTGTCTCCAGGAACAGCAGTTACAACTCCAATAACTTCACCAGTTTTACTGACAACGGGGCCACCACTATTTCCGCCTTTCACTCGTGCGCTAATCAAAATGTAGTCTTGGCGGTCTAAGTAAGATTCTGCTCGGGTCACGACTTGCCCAACAGTGGATTTCAAGTATGCAGCAACACGACCTGTTTCTGATACGAGGAAGTTTTGAAAGCCTGGAATGGGAGGGTAGCCCATTGATAGAACTTCATCTAATACGTTGAACGATTGCATTTTGAATTTTGGTGCGTCGGGAAATGGGTCAGCATCGAAAGTCAGAACTGCTAAATCAATTCTCTCATCTGTAGGAATATAGATGCTGTTCAGCCCATGCGTGACAGGATTCCATCCCGGTATCTGAATGGTTTTTATTTTTTTTATATCCTTTCCCTTTACACAGTGGGCCGCTGTTACAAAGCGGTTGCTATCAATCAGAAAACCTGACCCTATCGAGTCTGTTCTATCCTGTAGAGTCACAATCAGAGGTAGAACTGATTTCTCGAAGTGATTGCGAATGAGCGGAAAACCGAATACAAGAAACTCGAAGATACCATACGCTGCTATTTCCTCGTTGAGGTTAGCCGTCATCGAGTAATAACAATCCCCATAAGGTGGTGCAGTGCCTGTATTACCAGCGTGGTTTAGAAGACCTTCGGCACTCAAACGATTGCAGGCAATACTCAATCGAAGAATACCCCCACGATACTGCGGATGCTCCTGGAGAAAGTCAGATATTGCCCAAGGACGAACGGTATTGTCTCTCAGTGGGGCATTTGAAACGTGGAAAAATCGAATTAAATCTGTTGCAAGGCCCATGTTGAAATAAGTTTTACACAAAGAGCCATTCTTGAACACTCAAACGCTGCGCGCGACGGCCCAACTTATAATTGTATCGCAGTTGCGGTACAATACCCAATACAATAGAAAAATACCGCCGATCGCTAATGTATTTCACCAAAAGTAGCAGTAATCCACACAGCAATGGCTGGCGGCGATAAATGAGCATTCAACCAAATAGTCATGCGGCCAAAACAGGACGATCGAGTTTGCGGACTGCATACAGAATCGCAGCTTTAATATCGTCAACTTCCAAGTCTGGCAATTCTTCGATAATTTGTTCAAAACTCAAACCAGCAGCTAGCAACTCTAGGATATCGATGACTCGAATCCGCATTCCCCGGATGCAGGGACGGCCGCCACATTGTCTTGGGTTCACTGTGATTCTGTCAAACAGATAAGCAACGGATGCTGGCATTGGTTAAAATTGTTTAAAATCTTTGTCTATAGCTTACTTCATTTATCGCCCCAAACTCACACCGCGATATAATTCTGCGAGCGCTATGCTGTAATAGAGATCAGTTCATTCAAACTTCGATAGTTTATGACCGCTGCAGTATCTATTGACATTGGTACGCTCATTACACGCACTCCCGGACTGCATGGTGGATGTCCTCACATCGTCGGTAAAGGCGTTACCGTTCCCCGGATCGTAACCTGATACAAGCAAGGATTGAATGCTGAAGAGATTTGCGATCGCATCCGAGATCTCACCCTCGCCGAAGTTTACCCCGCACTCACCTACTATCATGCCAACACCCAAGAACTTGAAACTTCTTTGCTCCATCAAGCAGCAGAAGTTAAGCGTCTTGAAGCTTGGCACAGCAACTTTGGTAAATATGAAATGCTAAAATAATAAATAATACATCGCCAACAGAAAAATCTTCTAGATAAGCACTATCCTCAAACTGGGAAAGAGAAACTGATTTTTACCGGGTAAATTGAGCGGGTGTAGGATCAATATCTCCACTGAAGTAAAGTGTTATAACAAAACTCAACATTTGTGCTTCTTGAGTAAACCGTAAAGTTCGATCTCTTCAAACTGCCCTCGGTGAAAAACACGCTGTTTTTGCCTACCTTCCTGCGTCATTCCCAGCTTTTGTAGCACCTTAGCCGAGGCTATATTCCGCCAGAGACAAGTTGCATAAATGCGATCGAGCTTTAATCTTTCAAATATTCAAGACTGATTTAGTGTAATTGATGCGTTTTTTTTCTCAAAAAATATGTCTGCTAACACTGCAAAAAATCATTACTTCCGATTGGCATTGTTCTGGGCGTTTCTGGGTAGTTTGGGAAGCTTGGCGGTATTCCCTTATGCGCTGTCTCTGAATCCGGCACTAAGTCAATTGCCTGCACCACTACCTGTTTTGGCGATCGCCTCCGTCCTGCAAACCGGAATTTTTCTAATTCTCTTTTGTTGGATTGGGCTCCGCCTCGGTAAGTCGATCGGACTCGATACCCCCCTCATTCGTGCGCTGGTATATCGACAGCCTTTCGGGCCAATATCTCAATCTGCTCTTAACACGGCGCTAATTGTAGGCTGCATCGGTGGAATCGTCCTGATTGGATTGAGTTTAGCTTTCCAACCTTGGATGCCGCCCACGGTAACTCCAACAACGCTCGAAATTGACCTCTGGAAACGCATATTAGCTTCCTTCTACGGAGGCATCACCGAAGAACTCTTGTTGCGACTGTTCGGTATGACATTGATTGCGTGGCTACTTTGGAAGATTTTTGAGCGAGACAAACCGCAACCCTCTACATTTATTTTTTGGCTGGCAATTGTGGCGGCGGCGATTCTGTTTGGTGTGGGTCATTTGCCTGCCGCTGCCAATCTCTGGGGACTAACCCCAATCGTCATTTTCCGAACGATTTTGCTCAATGCCCTCTTAGGGATTCCCTTTGGTTTTCTTTACTGGCGTTGGGGATTAGAATACGCTATGTTATCTCATTTTGTGGCCGATTTGGTACTGCATGGAATTGGAGGAAGTTAGCAGGATATGCAAACAATGCAATGGTACAACGAACCTTTACAATGGCATGAGGATAACGATGTTATTCATATTACCGCCGGCGCAAAGACTGACTTTTGGCGGCAAACTCATTACGGATTCATTCGTGATAACGGCAACTTTTACTACCGTCAAGTTTCAGGCGACTTTACAGCAGAAGTCAAAATTACTGGTTGCTATCAATCACTCTACGATCAAGCAGGATTGATGATTCGAGAAAGCGAAAATATCTGGCTCAAGTGTGGCATTGAGTTTGTTGAGGGAGTGCAAAACCTGAGTGCGGTTGTGACGCGAGACTATTCCGATTGGTCTGTTATTCCACTTGAAGTGCCACCAGTTTCCCTGTGGCTGCGGGTAAAGCGCCGAGCTGAAACGGTGGAAGTGCAATACTCTTTGAATGGGTCAGACTATTCAATGATGCGATTGGCATATCTAACTGAGTCACCAATCGTTCAAGTTGGGTTAATGTGTGCGGCTCCCCAAGGTGAAGGCTTTGCAGTCGAATTTGAAGGGTTTAAGCATAGTAAGCTGATCTAATGTGAATGGTAAAAAAACCGATTTCTGCGCGACTCCATACATACAAATAAAATTAGGGGTGAGTGCTTTTCACTTACCCCTGCCATTCATTTTTTGGGTGGTTTTGAACCTGCTTAATACAATTTGTAGCACTAAATCGCCACAAAAACAAGGCTATTTATCCTAAAAATACTTGTCGAGGTTGAGGGTCAAAATCATGAATGTTCCGAGCAAATGACCTGCGCTCATGCAAGCCAGAAATGCTGGTACGCTTACATTGTTGAACAAAGAGGGGAAGGGTAAAGGCATTTTCGGCCCGACGTGGGGATACCAAATTCGGCGGCTGAGAACTAGCAATGCTAAGATATTGCAAACAAACATCACTATTGGTTTTTGCCAATTTCCTGATGCTGTGTCAGCCAGAGTCGATTCTACTACTGCCAGTAAATTTGAGTTAATCATCGTTGATTCTCCTATTTTTCATAAATTATCAGAAATGCTCGATGAGATTTCTTGCCAAAAATACAGCAGGGGCGATCGCCTTTACGCAATAAATATCTGTTGCTGTCAATCTTCACCGCGCCAGCGACAGCGCCCCTACCCCTAATCATCGAATTACAGCAAGAAGTCTTTTAATGCCATTCAAAAGTAACGAAAGATACAAAGGGACCCAACCATACTCGCTGCCATTTGTAACTTTTAGCCTGTCTGGCAGTGGCGGCATTTACTCACGCTGCCAGACAGGAAAGACAGCTACTCATTACTGAGCAATGTAGGTAGGCAGAAAGTGGAGAATGTCGCGCAGAACGCTATATCCAGCAGCATCCCAGAGCAAATAAGCTAAGAAACCGATCATCGCTAAGCGACCGTTCCAAAGTTCTGCTTGCGGGTTGAAGCCAAACAGAAAGGCATTCCGATCTTTGCCGTTGTAAGCATTAGCTGTAGGAGGCAAGTTAGTAGGACGAGTTTCCATGGTTTTACATTCCTTAACAATGTTTCGCTTCTCATGGTAGCGACCTAATTTCTGCTTTGCTATCTGTCTCTAGGCTCAAGATACACACAAGTCTAAAGGAGGATTTTGAAACAAAAAATAAAGTGTTAACTTTTGTTGCGCGCGATTTTTCAGCGATCGCCTGTATCTGTAAATACTAAATACAACTGCAAGTTGAGGTGGCCGCTGTGAAAGGCTCGATCGCAGCCTCGCGACAAACAACTGCGCTGGTGACTCGACAATACTGAATCCGCGAACTCCTAGACGCAAAAAAATTTAGTAAATTTCAAATCAAAAGCCGAACACATCGCGCGGAAGTTAATTAAAATAAGAGATAAACAGAGCGATCGGGAGAAACAGTTATCGAAACCATCTACGGCAATCTTCAAGGTTTAAAGTCCAGCCAGCTCAAGCAACTCGAAAAGTTGTACCACCAGCGACTACCGGGCGATCGCATCACAACTGCAGAATTCGCCCAGCGCGTCGCGGCCATCAGCACGGAAATAGACAAACCAATCTGCACCTACATCAACCGCCGCGGACAAGTCATTCGCGTCGGCGTGGGTTCACCCCGGCAAACGCAGATTGCGCCCCTAGAATTGCCCCGCTACGGGGGAGGTCGCCTCAGCGGCATTCGCTGCATCGCCACCCACCTGAAGCCAGAAACCCCAAGCGAAGCAGCCCTCACAGCAATGGCAATTCAGCGCCTGGACGCCCTCGTTTGGCTGACACTGACCGGCGGAGGATTTCAGCGTCGCGGCGGCGGTGCGACTGGTTACATCCAAGAAACTTATCTCGCTCACCTGATACCCCAAGGAGATCAGCCAAATTTTGAGTTCTCTGTTTTGAGCGCTCAGTTAGAACCAGATGCAACTGATGAAATAGAAGAACCTTCAATTCCAAAGTCACTAATTCAAACTCCACACTTTCCGTGGAAAATATCAGAACCGCTGAATTTGGACGAACTCGCCGACCAAGACTTTCTGGATTTAGTGGAAGGACTCGAAGCAGAGTTTCAAGCAGAGTTTGTCGCTAAGCAGGTCGATGCAGACCAAGACAAAGTGCTGTTGGTAGGTGTGATGACTCAGCACATGACTCAGTTGGAGTTTGAGGACGGGCTCGCAGAAATCACGCGGCTGGTTGAAAGCGCTGGGGGTCAGGTTCTGCAAACAGTGCGCCAAAAACGATCGCGCCCCCATCCGCAAACCGTCGTCGGCGAAGGCAAAGTTCAGGAAATTTCCCTCACCGCTCAGACGATTAGCGCTAACCTGGTTGTATTCGATCGCGACCTGGCCCCCGCACAAATACGGAACTTGGAAACTCAGATAGGTATTCGTGTGGTCGATCGAACAGAGGTAATTCTCGACATCTTTGCCCAAAGAGCTCGAACGAGCGAGGGTAAATTGCAAGTCGAACTCGCTCAGCTAGAGTACGCCCTGCCCCGGCTCAGAGGTCGCGGTCAGGCAATGTCGAGACAGGGTGGCGGCATCGGTACCAGAGGCCCTGGGGAAACCAAGCTAGAAACCGAACGGCGGACGATCGCCAAACGCATTTCTCGATTGCAGCAAGAAGTAAATCAACTGCTGGCGCACCGCTTCCGGCTGCGGCAGAACCGCCATCATCACGATGTACCCTCAGTGGCGATCGTTGGCTACACCAACGCCGGTAAATCGACTCTGCTTAACCTGCTCACAAATTCCGAGGTCTACGCCGCCGACCAGTTATTTGCCACCCTCGACCCCACAACTCGACGGTTGACCATTCCCGGCACTGTCACCAGGGAACCCCTGTCGATCGTCCTCACAGATACAGTGGGCTTTATTCGGGAACTTCCCCCCGCCTTGATCGACGCTTTCCGGGCTACCCTCGAAGAAGTCACTGACGCCGATGCTTTGCTGCATCTGGTCGATCTCTCCCATCCCGCGTGGCAGAGCCAAATTCGATCGGTCATGAATATTTTGACAGATATGCCCGTAACTCCCGGCCCCGCCCTTGTAGTTTTCAACAAAATCGATGCCGTAGATGGAGATACTCTCGCCCTCGCCCGAGAAGAATTTCCTCAAGCAGTATTTATTTCTGCTGCCAAAGGTCTCGGGATGGAAACTCTCCGCGACAGACTAGCTCAGCTCATTCAATACGCCCTCTACCCTCGGTAAATACTTAAATATTCCTTTTGAATAGTTGACATGGGGGAATATACGTACATATACTGAGGACAGATCTAGTCGAACTATGAGATTATAAAAGAGTAGTCAGATTGTGCATTGCAAAGTACAATACAGCATCTCTATTTTGCGATCGGTTAAATAATTAATTTCCGGAGGTCGCGGTCAAGGTAAAAAGACTCTTTGTTAATGGCTGTAAGGGCTGTTGGTTCAGAGGTGGCAAAAATAATGATGTTGCTTAACTCTGTGCAAACTACCTGTGCAAACCACAGTACGGGATGTCACGGTAAAAGAGAATAATATTATTAAAGTGTTTGGGCACTCACCTCAAGCGCTATACTATCTTTACAGACGTCCGTGAGAGAATACATCCATTTATTGTAAGAACTCTAAAATCCTTGCCCGTCGTACAGCGCTAATCTCTAGGACTATTTCTATTTTTCGATTTTACCACTGTTTAACTAAATAGTTATGTGTACGCCACTGGCAAAACTAGCAATTGGACTCTCTGCCACGCTGGCAACAGCGTTTTACTATCTAGCTGCCGCCCCTCCGGCTTCAGCAGTAGATGTTTGCGGTCCCGGAAATTATTCTAGTGCCTGTTCCTCCAGCCAGACATCCACAGCAACGGGACCCGGCCCGCAATTGGCCACGCAGTCGAGTTTGTCCCAAATATACACAACCACACCTTCGAGAAGCTCAACTTCTATTCCTGAACCGGGTACTGCGATCGCAGTCCTACTGACAGGTGCAGGAATGATCTGTTCGTCGTGCAGAAAGCGAAACAAGCAGGTTGGTCCGCAGCGCTAGACAGGCTGAGTACCAACCTGTTTGCCTTCCCAATGTCTCCGTTTATTTAAGCATGGGTATTTGTTTACTTAATATATAAAATAATAAAAAGTTGTATAAAAAATAACTTCACACCGAGCTTGTGCGCTGCAAATAGAGCCGGATGTTGAAGGAAGAAAACTATAGCGACTTCAGTCAGGGTAAAAACAAGGAAGAAGGCAAATGCACTTCCCGGCAAGGGTTTCAGCAATGAATAACCTCCGGTGCAACAGAGAAGGTTGCTATATGTAATAAAAATTAAAATATAAAAATTAAAATAAGATTGGTTAATATCAATCCTTCCGATAGTTTTTGAGAGGAACCGTAAAATAAGGGTTTCAAGGCTCCAAGGCAAGTTCGCTACCACAGAAAAATCAAGGGTTTTAGCCTAGGAACTAAAAACAGTCCGCACTAAGGTTAAGATTACAATTAAAAAATATTGTTATTGCTTGAGCGTCCATGACCCCTAAAGTAGAAATTTACACTTGGAGAACCTGCCCGTTTTGCGTTCGTGCCAAAGCACTGCTAAAGCGAAAAGGGATTGATTTTACAGAGTACGCGATCGACGGAGATGAAGCAGCACGGGCTCAAATGAGCGATCGAGCCAACGGAGGCCGCACCTTGCCACAAATATTCATTAACGACCAACACATAGGTGGCTGCGACGAAATTCACAAACTCGATGCTCTAGGCCAGCTAGACCCGCTGCTAGCAGCAAAATGAGGCATTCCCTGTCTAATTTTCAGTTAGCCCTAATTTTCCTGCGACCAATTCTTAATTTTAATTGACAATGAAATTTGCATTCATCATCGATCCCCTCGCGCGACTAATTCCAGGACACGATACCAGCGTAGCGCTGATGGAAGCCGCTCAAGAGTTGGGTCACGAAGTGTGGGCAACTCAAGCCAACGAACTAAGCGTCATCGGTGGCAAAACCTGGGCAATGCTGAGTCGGGTAGCCCTCACCCCAGTAAAAGTCGTAGATGGACGCTGGGAGGCTGCTGAGGCTTGGTATGAGGTGGGACAGCCTACTTTGCAGCCTCTGGAAGCAATGGACGCAGTATTTATGCGGACAGACCCCCCAGTCAACATTCCTTACCTCTATGCTACTTACCTTTTAGATGGCATCGATCCCACTAAAACTTTGGTAGTTAACAGTCCCAAAGGATTGCGGGCGGCGAATGAAAAGATGTATGCTTTGCAATTTGAGGGAGCGATCCCCGAGACAATTGTTTCTCAAAACAAGCAGGTAATTCGGCAATTTGTTGAGAAAAAAGGAGCAGCAGTTCTTAAACCTTTGGGTGGCAAAGCGGGCGAGGGGATTTTGTTCTTGGAAGCGGACGATCGCAATCTCAACTCCCTGGTCGAAATTAGCACTCAACAAGGGCAAATTCCAGTGATGGTTCAGACTTATCTGCCGGAAGCCAAAGAGGGAGATAAACGGATTATATTGTTAGACGGCAAGCCCATCGGTGCTATCAACCGCATTCCCACGGGCAATGAATTTCGCGGCAACATGGCCGTCGGCGGCCGAGTCGCAAAAACAGAAATTACCGATCGCGAACTGCAAATTTGTGCTCAGTTAGAACCAGTGCTGCAACGGGACGGACTGTACTTTGTCGGCATTGATATTATTGGCGGTTATCTCACAGAAGTTAATGTCACTAGCCCTACAGGGATCAGAGAAATTGACTTATTTGACGGCGTTAGTTTGGGCAAACAAGTAATTGAATGGGTGGAGAAGGAAGAAGGAAAAAGGAAGAAGGAAGAAGGATGAGGGAAAAAGCCAAGCACGAGACAGATTAGGACACGGATACACGGATTAATTATCGATCGTCAAGCAGATTTACAGTCGTTAGTTATTTGTTAGTTGTTCCCAATTCCCAATTCCCAATTCCCAATTCCCAATTATTAAATTATGTCAAAAATTGGCGTTGCAGTAGTCGGTACAGGTTTCGGTCAAAAAGTACACCTTCCCGGATTCCAGGCCCATCACCGGACAGAGGTTGTGGCTGTTTACCACCGGAATATAGACAAAGCAAAGGATCTCGCCTCTACCCACAATACCCCCTACGCTTGCGACTCGATCGCCGATATAGTAGCCATCCCAGAAGTAGCGGGCGTCAGCATTTCCACACCGCCATTTTTGCATTATGAAATGGCAAAAACCGTCTTGGAAGCAGGCAAGCATTTATTATTAGAAAAACCCACAGCCCTGACAGCAAATGAAGCTAGGGAACTTTACCGATTGGCAAACAACGAATCTCAAACCGATTTTAAAAATGGTGGTTCGAGAGCAATTGCCACAATGGACTTTGAGTTTCGCTTCATCCCCGCATGGCAAATGCTAGCAGAATTATTGGCAGCCGAATATGTGGGAGAAAAGCGTTTAATTAAGATTGATTGGCTGGTGTCGAGCCGCGCTGATGCTAATCGCCCTTGGAATTGGTACGCGCAAAAAGAGCGAGGCGGCGGAGTTTTGGGCGCGACAGGTTCTCACGTTTTTGATTATGTTAGCTGGCTGTTCGGCCCGCCCCAGAGGCTTTCGGGGCAATTGATTACAGGAATTTCGCGGCGGCCAGATCCGAATGATTGGGGAAATTTAAAATTAGTTGATGCCGATGATTCGTGCACGTTGATGTTGGAATTAGCCGGGGGAACTCCTTGTCAAGTTTGTTTGAGTTCTGTTACTTATCAAGGGCGGGGACACTGGGTGGAAATATACGGGAGTAAGGGTACGTTGGTGTTGGGAAGCGACAACCAGCAAGATTACGTCCACGGATTTCGCTTGTGGGGTTCCCAAGGTGGAGAACCTTTAGCGGAAATCAAAATTCCTCAAAGATTGGAGTTTCCTCAAGTTTATCCAGACGGGAGAATTGCACCGTTTATTCGAGTAGTAGATAGGTGGGTAGAAGCAATTGATGCAGGTAAATCGTTGATACCGTCCCTCAGAGAAGGGGTTTACTCGCAGTTGTTGATGGATTTGACCCAAGAGTCGAATGTTACGGGAACTTGGGTAGATTTACCGAGTATAGATAAATTTTTGGACACTAAGTAAAAGTAAAAACTGCCAAAGCAATCTCACGCACTCGATCGCACCCCAAACCCGATAAACTACGAATAGATAAACTCAATCCAACCCTATATCCAGAGTCGATAGTTGTGAATGGCGCGCCCTGAAAGTCCTTGCCTCAGTATAGCGATCGCTCGCCTGAGAACCGCTGGGGCAAACCATTTTGCCACTTGGGTTCTACAAGCTCCCTATCCCAGCGGGTACGTTCACCACGACTGTATGTGGCCCGATACCCTCTCCCAATCTTGGAAAGCTTGGCAGGAAATGTTTTCGCCCTCCGGGACAATTCACGAATTGCCCCTAAATCCTGATGGCAGTTTCGTCTCGCCGGAAAACAACCAGAATATACTGCCAGAAACTGAACAACGAAGTCCTCAGTCGCTAGATCTCGCTCCAGCGACGCCCTCTGTGCCGCTCCACCTAGGCCAGCAAGGGTGGGGCGACAAGGGGGATCAGCATCCGCCTCGGCCACCGGCAAGCTACAGTAGCCGCCTGATGCAGCATTTGGGGATTAATCTTTGGCAGTGGCTGTTTGAAGGCCCGATTCAGGGTAGTCTCCAGGAAAGTAAAGGTATTGCGATCGGGCAAAATCTACCCCTGCGAGTACGCATAGATTTGCGCGAACCGTATTTAATTGCTTTGCCTTGGGAAATTATGCAGCCTCAAGCCGGTCAACCGGCGATTTCTCTGTCGCAGCAACTGCTGTTCAGCCGCACTACCAGCAATGTTGAACCTTTGCCACCCCTGCAGCCTGCGGAGTCGCTCAACATTTTGCTAGTGTTGGGACAAGCAGAACCAGGCGGCGGTGCTAATTCTCAATTTTCCAACAGTAATAACGGTCATTTGCAGTTGGGAGAAGAAGCACTCGCCTTAGCGGGCGTTCTGGAAAGTGCTTTTCAAACCGACGACAGCGGCAAATATTTTGACATCAGCGTTCCGACTCGCGTCGATACTCTGATCGAACCTACTCCGGCAGAACTAATTTCTCGGCTGGAAACGCAAGCTTACAACATTCTGTTTTACGCCGGCCACGGGATACCGGGCCCCGACGGCGGTTTGCTGTTTTTGGGGCCGGAAACGGCGATTAACGGTACTGAATTGGCTCAGGTATTAGTTCGGTGCCGCGTGACTCTGGCGGTGTTTAATGCCTGCTGGGGAGCTCAGCCGGCGGTGGAGATGGTGCACTCAACTAACGGCCAGCAACAGGCGATCGCCCGCAGCAGTTTGGCTGAGGTACTGATCCATCACGGGGTGCCGGCGGTGTTGGGAATGCGGGACTCGATCGCCGATCGCGAGGCCCTGAGTTTTATCCAAACTTTTGCCCAAGCTTTGGCCGGACGGATGTCGATCGATCGGGCCGTCGCCGTCGCCAGACAGCAGCTACTGACGCTTTACAAGTTCAATCAACCGGCTTGGACGCTGCCTGTGCTGTATATGCACCCAGAGTTTGACGGTCAGCTAACTGAGCCGGTAGATGACCTCAAAACAGAGTTGCCTTTAAATTCTTCTACTTGGCTGGGACGGTTGCCCTCTTGTGCTTATTTGCGGGGGCGCGATCGACCAAATGCCAAATCCACCGACTCGACCAATCAGGTTTGGCCGATTCCCGCAGGTATGGTTCGAGTCGGACGCTGGGAAGAAAACGACGTAGTGATTCGAGAACAGTGGGTTTCTCAAAAACACGCCGAGATTTTCTGCAGAAACAGTATCGGAGATAGCCGGGAAGAACCTAGCTACTTCCTGCGCGATTTTTCTCGCTACGGGACTCTAGTTTTGGGATCTGAGGGATGGCAGAGAGTTCACCACCAAGAATTGCTGCTACGCAGCGGGACTCAGCTAAAATTTGGCAGTTCTCAAGGTCAGATTTTTGAGTTCACTATTGAGGTTCCTAAAACTTCGGGGTACAGTGAGACTGATTGCGGAACGAATTAAGGTGCGGGTGTAGCTAATGAAGGCAATGGGCGATCGGCACAGCAAAGTTCTGGGCGTTGAGTCTCCAATCTGAATTTAAAAGAGTTACTTACCACTGATAGCTCCCAACTAGCTCTTGGCACAGTCCCCCTTCTATATTTTCCTTTTCCCCCTGAGGTATTACATCATGGCTACCCAATCTCCTGATTCTGAATATTTTCGCGACTCACAAACTCAGGCCCAGATGGAACTTCTCGCCACAATAGTTCAGACTGATGTTGCTTATCCCTGGAATCCTGCACAGCTTGAATCAGAATCTTATTTGGCTGCCCTAGAGCAGGAATTTGCGCTATCTGATTCCTTCAGCGACAGCGATATTGCCCTGAAATCGCAAGTTTTATTCTCGCAATTAGAACAAGTTTGGCTGACGACTGCTCTGCAAAAGTCTTTGCGCGAAAAATTTGCTCGCGTTCCTCAAGATTTTCTGGCCCGCATCGCTCAAAGCGTGCAAAACGCAACTGTTAAATATCAATCTTTAGCTGACCAAATGGTAGAGTGCGTCTTAGATATTTTGCCTCAGTGGGCTGAGGAAGATTTGCAGGTGTTGGCACGTCCTTTAGCTTATGCGATGCGAGATGTTGATTCGGAAGGGGCGGAGTTAGTCATGGCTACTAAAAGACCTTGGGCCCAATTGTCGGAAATAGAACAAGCCAGAGTTAGTTTGGCTGTCGCCCGCTATGCAATCTCGCAATTAGAAATTGCTGATTAGTTATGTAGTGGCTGGGTTTTTGTGCTGCGATAGCGGTAATTTTTTAAATTAATATAAAATTAATCTACCTTTAGTTAGATGTCGAATTCGTCTAATTGTTAAATCCTATGGATTGCTATAGTTTGATGTAGCAATCCTATTTGATTTGTAGACAAGATAATTTTTTTTGAACTCTAGCAAGCGCGCCCTACAGTTAGGACTGAGATGTGGCAGGATTTTCAATAAGCTTTTTATGGGTGCCGTCGCAGAAACGGCCCACAAGAAATATTTTTTATTGTGGAACAGGCCCGAAAGCCTGTTGCAGACATTGCTACAAGATGTAAGTTAGGAGGTTCTTAATTGCTGAAATCCTTGCCGAAGATTGCTTCTGACCGAAAGCATCCAGGATACAAGTCCCCGAATTTATCCGTGGGGTCAATGCTTCAATCTAAAACCGTTCGACTGAGCGCTCACGCCGAAGTCTAAAATCTAAAATCTAAAATCGATTGACTTCTCTCCTAGGTAACTAAAGTCTTTTTCCTTCTTCCTTGTGCTATATTTTGCCAGGTTTTGACTCGCTAAGCAGTTTGGCAACAGCAAGCAAGATGAAGTATCATACAATGGTCAGAATGTTAAAAAATGTAAATATAATAATTGGGGTGTGTGAGAATTTTCAACTGAAGTAAAAAGTGGACAGCAGGAAACTCTGACTGTTGCAGGCACGATCGGGACTTTAAAATTATTTTATGACAACTTCAAGATTTGATTTTCAAGACTTGAAACGCCGCTTTTGGCGGATTTCGCGGATGCCCGCGGCAACGCTAGTCGTGTTGGGGGCGGTTGCTTTCGCAGGTGCGATCGCCGGGGCCTGGTTTTCAGGTGAAGGTACTGTCAGCGATATTTTTGCCACAATCAACACTTGGCAGCAAAACCCGCCTGTGTGGCTGCAAGTGCCTGCTACGAGCAAGATGTATTTGTTAGTGCCGACTGTGGCGCTTGTCTCCGTTGCTTTAGCTGCAATTAAAATTTCGCCTCAACCGCAGAAATGGTCGCGCGCAGTAGTAGTCGCAATAGTTCTGGCTTTAACCATTCGCTACGTTTTGTGGCGATCGCTCGCTACTCTAAATTTAACCGATCCCCTCAACGGTATCTTTAGTTTGGGACTGTTTTTCCTAGAAATGCTACTGGTTTTCAACACCAGTATTCAACTGTATTTAATGCTGAGAATGAAAGACCGGCGTCGAGAAGCAGATCGCATGGCAGTTGCAGTTGAAGCTGGAAACTTCACCCCGGCAGTAGATATTTTTATCCCAACTTACAACGAACCGACTTTTATTTTACGGCGCACTGTAATTGGCTGTCAAGCTTTAGATTATGCCAACAAAAAAGTATATTTGCTTGACGATACCAAGCGCCATGAACTCAAGTTGCTGGCAAAAGAACTGGGATGCGAGTATATAACCAGACCCGATAATATTCACGCCAAAGCTGGAAACATTAATCATGCCACAGCCCTAACCAATGGAGAACTAATTGTAGTTTTCGATGCAGATTTTATTCCCACTAAAAACTTTTTAACTCGCACAGTTGGATTTTTTCAAAATCCCGAAATCGCCCTCGTTCAAACACCGCAAAGCTTTTACAACCACGACCCCATCTCCCGTAATTTAGGTTTAGAAAATGTGCTCGCGCCGGAAGAAGAAATATTTTACAGGCAAATTGAAATCATCAAAGACAGCGCCGACAGCGTGGTTTGTTGCGGTACATCTTTTGTAGTGAGGCGGAGTGCTTTAGAAGCAGCGGGAGGCTTGGTCACAGATTCAATCTGCGAAGATTATTTTACCGGAATTCGGCTGTCAGCAACCGGATATCGCTTAGTTTATTTAGATGAAAAATTGAGTGCTGGTTTGGCTGCTGAAAATATAGAGGCTCATCTAAATCAAAGGCTACGCTGGGCGCGAGGCACGCTTCAGGCATTTTTTATTGATTCCAATCCTTTAACAATTCGCGGTCTCAGATTCGTACAAAGGCTGTCTCATTTGGAAGGATTGCTGCACTGGTTTACCAGTTTAACCAGGGTTTTATATCTGTTGATACCTTTAGCTTATTCGTTTCTAGCCATAATTCCTTTGCGGGCAAGTGCGCGGGAATTGCTGTACTTTTTCCTGCCTTACTATTTTGTGCAACTTACTGTGTTTTCTTGGCTGAACCGCAGATCGGGCTCGGCTTTGCTTTCCGATGTTTATTCGTTCGTCCAGTGTATTCCTTTAGCGGTGACGGTGGTGAGTTCCATGCTGAATCCCTTTGGGAAAGGGTTTCAGGTGACACCGAAAGGAATTGCGAGCGATCGCTTTAGTTTTAACTGGAATTTGGGATGGCCTTTGATTGTCTTATTCGCAGCTACAGCATTCAGTTTGTGGCACAATTTAAACATTAATTTAGTTAAAAATGTTGCCAGCGTACAGTCAATATCAGCAAGTGCACATTTGTCCAAAGGAATGAGTTTGGGATGGATTTGGAGCGCTTACAACCTGCTGATGCTGGGGATTGCATTACTGATTTTGGTGGATATTCCTAAGCCGGACATTTACGAATGGTTCAATTTACGCAGGGTTGTACAATTGAATATTGGCGGTAAACGTTTTTGGGGTATAACAACTGTAATTTCGGAAAGTGGCGCTGAAGTTGCTCTGACGCAGTGGCCAAGTTTTGCCGTGCAAGGTAAAGGTAGTAAAGAGAGTTTTACTGCACCAGAGATTTTGCCAAAATATGCCGTTGAAACAAGTGTATCGCAGGCTAAAATAAAAGCGATCCCTCGCAGGGTGGCAGTCAAAGCGAGGATATCGGTAGCGCCGTCTGTTGTTGAGTTCGGCACTGAGCGTCGTTTGGCAAAAGGTTTGATTGATTGCGATTCGGCGACTCTGGAAATTATGGAAGAGAACTGTTTTATTCCTGTGGCTAAGATTGAGTTGGTGAGCGATAAATCTCAGTTGGAGTCGAGTTTTCGGGATGCAACAGAGTGCAGTTTTGTGGAATTTCCCACTGTGCGAATTGCGTTCGATCGCCTGAGTATTAGCCAGCACCGCTGTTTGATCGAAATGCTGTACTGTCGGCCGGGCCAGTGGCAGCGGCAGGAAACTCCCGGAGAATGGCGATCGCTGTGGCTGTTGTTGAGAATTGCTTTGAAACCGAGGGCTGTTTTTGAGAGGAATAGGGCCGTTAGGCCGATCAGAGTTTCGCAACTTTAGAGGGAATTTCTCCTAGTTGGGAATTTTTCACCGCAGATATCAGCAGATGAAGGTTGATAGATTTTTAGATTACCTTACCTCATATCTTTTAAGTAATCGTGCAAAAATATTTATACATTTTCAGTTAGCAAATAAAGAAAATTTTCCAGATTGGGATAGATTCTTGCGGTGGTTCTGCGCCAAGGTCGATTTGGGTTTGCAACTGGGCAATCAAATAGCAGAATATTGGGAGTAGCTATTTGGCAGTCAGGTTAGCAGCAAGATGTACTTCCAGCAGTATTTGCTACCCTCAACAACCAAACTTTTAGTGTTAGCTTGAGGCGATACCGATCGCTTGTTTTGCCTATCCCAATTTGACGATCGACTTTTGCGGACTTTTGCGAACTTGGCACTCCTGAAGCAAAAAATCGGGGAATTTGGCGAAAACTCCGGTTAGTCGTGGTAGACTCCCCTAAGCTGTATATCCCGCTGAGTGTAAATAAGTCGCCGTTTAATCTGGGGCTAGGGCCCTTTAACAGCGACAAAGTGTAGGATTGGGCGAAACGGCAAGGACTGGATTGGTCAGGGGAAGATGCCCAGCAACTGACGGGTTTTGTAAACAGGAATACCTATTTAGTACGGGTAGCTCTTGATCGTATCGGGCGTGGGGATGTCACTCCAGAGCAAGTATTGCAAAACTCTCCCATCTGCGCCGGAATTTATGGCGATCGCCTAAAACGACAACTGTGGAACTTACAACAGCAGCCAGATTTGCTGGCAGCCTTCGTGGGAGTTGTCAAAAGCAGCACACCTGTGGAGTTGTATTTACTGGAGGCATTTAAGTTGGAAAGTATGGGGTTGGTAAATTTACCAGGCAATCTGGCGACGGTAAGTTGCGATTTGTTTAGGCAGTATTTTGGCGATCGCTTTAGTAGCAGTTGATCGGATTCAAAAGTTGTCAGGGTAATCAAAAGAGAGCTATGAAAATTATTCGATTCCTGAGTGTAGCATTCCTAGTAACGATTATTTCTCTGGGTTCGGGGTTCGTACTTTCCTATCGCGCTCAGGAAGCATTAGATAGCAGGTATTATCCGCTACCTCTCACCCTAGGAAACTTCAAAGAGCTACCTGCAAAACCTCCTTATCCTCCTAACGCAATTAGTTTTGCCGATGTTGCTTGGAAAACATTTGTAACCTTAAACTGGCCAGCTAACTACGACGGCAAACCCTTAGAGTTGAAATTTGGTGAAGCACCGCTCGCTCCCCGAGTATGGGAGTTTTATCGAACTCCTGCGGAGGTGTTTCTTCCTAATGCTGAAAACCCGGAGCTAACTACGCTCAATCCTTTCGCAACAAGAACTTTAAAACTAGATTTGAACGAAGCCAAAGGATCGGGTTTATTAGAAACTTCCCAAATGGAAGAAAATCTACGAAAGAGCCGTGCTTGGGTAGAAAGAGTTAATGCTAGTGGCAAGTGTCCTAGAGAAGAAGTTGATTCTGCGCCGGAAGGAAGTGAGGATGCCTTTTTCAATAATATCCCACTTGTGGATAGACGAGGAAATTATGCGATCGTCGAGACTCATCTGAATCACAATGAGTTCAAGCAAATTGTTGATAACGAATGGTACAAGGCTAATAAATTGGCTGAGTACAAGGACGAAAAGAGATTTGCATTTAACTCGACGGCTGTCAGTGTAGATGCACCTATAGAAATTAAGGCAGCTTGGCGGGTTTTTGACAAAGACTCTAAACCTGAAGAAAAAGCTCGGTACTATACCACGAAGCGGGTATTAGAAATTCCTAAGCAACGATTCTGTTCTAAGGGGAGTTGTCCTGATGCTAGAAATCCAAATATTTCTTCTCCTGACGAGACCGTGCTTCAAGAAATTGAAGTGGGTCTGATTGGCTTCCATATAGCCTATAAAATGCCTAAGCAGCAAGGTTCAACTCCCGGATGGGTTTGGGCAACTTTTGAACAAGTGGATAATTTGGAAGTCATTAATCCACCTAAAGGAGTTGAGTTGAAGCCAACTCTATCCGATCCAGATTGCGATGCAAAGACGGGAAATTGCAAACCGAACTATCCCTATGTAGAATGGCCGTTTCTTTGGCGCGATGAATCTCCCCATGCGGTGACACAGACGATCTCCCCAGATGGAAAGATCGTACCGAAAGCACAAATTCCTACCCAGGTTGTGCGACTGGCCGAACAGCCCAAGTGCAGGAATAGTTACCTTGCTGATGACATCAAAAAACAGCTCAAACAGCAGAATGAAAAGTGGCAGACAGAATTTAAAAATGTTGCAGATAATTCTGTATGGCAGTATTATCAATTGGTGGGGACTCAATGGATGCAGAGTCCTGGTATTTTCCAGGAGAATCCACCTTCAAAGAATCCAGGCCAATCTCTTTCAGACAGGTTGATATCACTGATTCAAAAAGAGCAAATTAGACCGGGAGCGCTCGTTAATGTATCTCTAGAGGCTTATTCGCAAAACCAGATTCACGGCGATTCCTGTATTGGCTGCCATGTCCATGCAAAACTGCCAAACTCTAGAGGTAATTCTCAAGAGGTTTTATCAGATTTTAGTTTTCTGCTAGAAGAAGTCGGTAGAAGTACCAGCCCTCGTTAATCCGATACAAAGCTAAGTTTTTTATTCGGTTTAAGAGGATCGTAGAACAGTCCACAATCTTAAACCATCTTAAGGAGAAAATAGCCATGTCTGAGTTAAATACAATCCGTCTCTTACTGGGTACCTACCAGCAAACAGAGGTTGAAAAGAAACTGATAGAAAAATTAGGAGGTGGTACAACTGCCACTGATAAAGTGCAACGATTCGCCGCTCAATGGTCGCAATTGGTAGCTTGGTCTTGGCTTGAACCTAGCGATTATGAGGGAAAAAAAACCAGCGACGATGATGCTCAGGAAAGCCTGCGGCAAGAGTTTATCCGTGTAGTCAAAGAGCTAGCTCGTGTATGTATTGCGGAGCATTACTGTCCGAATATGTTTGAAGATCAACAACACATAGTCGAACAGAGCGATCGCCTATCTGACTATCTGACTGGAAAATTATCGAAGAACGGTCTAACTTTACCCAATCTTTACAAGGATCTCACCCATCGAGATGACTATGCTTTTACGGAAGAGTTCACTAAACTTTTTTTGTGGGTAGTAAGTATTGATCGATATCATGGCTGGTTGGCTGGTTACAATGAAGATAAGGATAAGTTTGTCATGGTAATAGCTTATCCACCGCGCCCCGCACTCAGTCCATCAGTTTTGTCAGCATCCGATCTACACAACTGGATTCAGAACAAGGGTGATGCAGATTACACTCCTCGCAATCCCTATATTCCCACCTGTATGTGCTAAGGTCGTAATCTCAGCAGCAGTTGATGAGTAAATGGTTAGGTAGGTTGTTGCGCTTTAGCGCTAAAGCGCAACAACCTACAAAGAAATACTTAAATTAATACAATAAATTTGCTGACAGAATGTATCGCGATTACAAGCCAAAATTTAAGGATTGCTTTCGCATCGAAACTGAAAGAACAGAAGGAGTTTTCCTTTTGTCTGAAAGGAATGGGGCTGTACAGAGCGACCCTATCTACGCCCAATTAGCTCCGCTGTTGGATGGCAATCATAGCATTGATGAAATTGTCAATCAATTGCAAGAGCGCCTTCCAGCAGCTTATATTTACTATGGGCTAAGTCAGCTAAAGAATCAGGGTTATCTGAGCAACGGTGATGAGCTACTGCCACCATGGTTACAGATTTTTTGCGACCAACTGAATATTAGCGTGGAAGCCACACGCGATCGCCTACAGACAACCAAAGTCGCAGTGAGGGCGATCGGTTCTATTTCTGCTGCTCAATTGATTGAAACTCTAGAATCGCACCAAATCCAGGTCAGCGAGGATGCCGATTTGGAGGTCGTTCTGTGCGATGATTACCTGCAACTCGATCTACCCGCGCTCAATCAGCTTGCCTTACAAAAATCGCGTCCCTGGTTACTTGTCAAACCGATTGGCACAATTATCTGGCTGGGCCCGCTGTTCTCTCCCAGAAAAACAGGCTGTTGGGAGTGTTTGGCGCAACGCTTGCGATGCAATCGACCCATTGAAGGGTATCTGAAGAGACGCACGAACGATACAGCACCACTGACGCCACCCCTAGCGAAAATACCTGGTGTCTTGCAAACGGCTTTGGGGATGACAGCTATTGAAGTCTTAAAATGGATCGTTCAGAATCGGGAAAATAAACGATTGGAAGGCGTATTAATTACTCACGATACTTTGACTGTAGAAACTCAAAGCCATATTCTCACCAAGCGTCCTCAATGCCCAATTTGTGGATTGAGCAAAAGCCAGAATAGTGCAAAACCACTGCCATTAATTCTCGGTAGTCGTAAGAAAACATTTACTGCTGAAGGCGGACACCGTTGCAGTTCCCCTGAAGCCACCCTCAGTAAATACCAGCATCACATTAGTCCCATCACGGGGGTTATTCGAGAATTACAAAAGTTACCCGATCGCCTAGATGGTTTCCATAATTATGTAGCCAAACATCATTTTATCTCCATGTTTGAGGACTTGAGAGCATTGGCTCAAAACATTGGCGGTAGAAGTGGAGGAAAGGGAAGAACGGATATTCAGGCGCGAGTTAGCGGTTTTGGGGAAGCTATAGAGAGATATTCTGGCGTCTTCCAGGGAGATGAAATCAGAATTAAAGAAACTTATCAGCAACTCGGCGATCGCGCAATTCATCCTAACGCTTGTATGAATTTCAGCCAATCCCAATATAGCGAGCGCCAAAAGTGGAATGCTAGCTGTCAAAGCCTTTCTCAAAAAGTCCCAGAACCTTTTGATGAAACCAACGCGATCGAGTGGACGCCTGTTTGGTCTTTGACTCAGCAGGAATTCAAGTATCTCCCCACTGCTTACTGTTACTTTGGCTATCCCAAACCAGAAAAACCTGACTGTTGGGCAGATACTAACGGGTGTGCAGCGGGTAATACCTTGGAAGAGGCGATATTACAAGGTTTTATGGAATTGGTCGAACGAGATAGCGTGGCGCTGTGGTGGTACAACCGAATTCAAAGGCCAGAGGTGGATTTGGAGAGTTTTGATGAACCTTATTTTTGCTCTCTGCAAAAGTCTTACCAGTCCATCCATCGGGAACTGTGGGTTTTGGATCTTACCAGCGATCTAAATATTCCCACCTTTGTTGCCGTTAGTCGATGTGGCGATCGCGACTCGGAAGATATTCTGTTAGGATTTGGTTCTCATTTCGATCCCAAACTTGCTGTTAGTAGAGCCCTGACAGAAATCAATCAAATTTTGGGTGTTGTGTTACCCACTAACGCCGATGGTAAAACCCAGTACGCCTCCTCAGCGGAACCCTCAGTATTAAACTGGTGGCAAACTGCAACGCTACAGAATCAGCCCTATTTAGTTTCCGACAAAAGTAGTAGCGCTAAAGTTTATTCCGATTACGCTCAAAACTGGAGTGACGACCTACTAGAAGACATCAAGCGCTGCCAACAAATCGTAGAACAAAAGGGAATGGAAATGTTAGTCCTGGACCAAACTCGTCCTGATATTGGTTTGAAGGTCGTGAAGGTTATTGTGCCTGGAATGCGGCACTTTTGGAAGCGTTTAGGAGCAGGACGACTCTATGATGTACCCGTACAAATGGGGTGGTTAAAAGAGTCGATGTCAGAAGATAATTTCAATCCAATCCCTATGTGGTTATAATTTTCCCTCTTTTTTTCCCCTTAAAAAATGTTCAAAGGCTATAAAATTATCGATGCCGACGCTCACGTTTACGAACCCCATAGCATTTGGGAAGAATATCTCGAACCAGCTTTCAAGCACTTTGCTCCTTCGCCAGACTTGAAAATTCAAGGAGAACCGATTATTAATAAGTTCTCCGAGCAATATCTACGTCAATGGGCAAAACCGTTTTTGGAAGTCGAACCCCTAGCTGGTGCTGACCCGCAAATTCAGGTGCAAGCGATGATGGAGATGGGGGTTGATGTGGCATTTATTTATCCCACATCTCTTTTATTTATCACTGCGGTGAATACGATGGCACCTCAATTGGTGGGTGCTTTTGTGAGGGCTTATAATAATTGGCTGCGAGATTTTTGTAGCTTTAATCCCCAAATACTCAAAGGTGTCGGCAGCATTAATCTTCACGATCCAGAAGAAATGGTGCCAGAATTGCTCCGCATCGTTAATTTTGGCTGGAAAGCAGTCTTTTTGCGTCCCAACCCTGTCAAGGGACGAATTTTGAGCGATCGCGCCTACGAGCCATTTTGGACGAAGTGTGAGGAATTGGCGATCGCCGTAGGCATTCACGAGGGAACTCCCAGCCGTCTGCCTACTGCCGGGGCCGATCGCTTTAATACTCGCTTTGCCTTACGTGCCTGTTCCCATCCGATGGAACAAATGATGGCTCTGCTAACATTGATTGAAGGTGGCGTACTCGAACGCCATCCCCAACTCAAAGTTGGCTTTTTGGAGTCAGGGTGCGGGTGGTTGCCCTACTGGTTGTGGCGGCTCGATCGAGAATACGAGAGTTCGCGCTGGGAAGTGGCCGATAATGTGAAGATGAAGCCCTCGGAGTATTTTCGCCGTCAGTGTTTTGTTTCTATGGAGCCTTCGGAGCCACACTTATCTCAAGTTATTGAGTATATCGGCTGCGATAACATCCTCTTTGGTTCTGATTATCCTCATGGAGAATACGAATCGGATATTGTCGAGCAAGTAGTTGCTCTTGAGGGGCAACTGCCCCAGGGAACTGTAGAAAAAATTTTGTGGGAAAATCCGGCTCGTTTCTACGGCGTCAGTTGAATGGCACCGAGATAAACATCAGCGTTTACTGTTCGATCTCACAATTGTAGGTTAGGTTGAGCGAAACCCCATCTACAATTTTGCTTAATTCCTGAAAGCCTTGATTCGACCCAATTCTTCCCCTAGCCCCTAGCTATAATATGTTCAACGAACCGTTTCCCGTTCCAGAAGTCGATGAGCGTTTACTGTTCGATGTAAGTTGCTCTAGAATCATCGGGCCAGTAATAACATTAGCGCAAGAAATCAATCTATTCAAGCTGATAGACGAAGCACCACAAACAATTGAAGATGCTGCCAAACACCTCAAAATTACACCTATAATCTCTGAAGCTTTCATGGCAGTTCTGGCTGCATTTGGATTACTAGAAAGACAGAAAGATGGACGGTTTTGCCTGACACAAGTGGCAAAAACCTACATGATTCCAGATAGCCCATTTTACTATACGGGGTTTTGCCCTCCCCATGAATGGTATCTGGATCTGCTTCGCATGAAATTAATCGGTGGCGCTCAACCACCAATGCCGATGGCGGTGGCGATGAATCAGCACAAAATTGAGACGGTGCACAGCTTCATTGAGCGGATGCACATGATGATACTGCCAACCGCAGGAAACTTAGCCAAACAACCTGTTTTCGGTCAAATATCGCATCTTCTTGATGTGGGAGGTGGTTCGGGAGCGCCGGCGATCGCGATCGCAGCATTTAATCCGCAGATTCAATGCACGGTTATGGATCTTGAGCCTGTATGCGAGATTGCCCAAAAAAACATTGCCAAATATGGCTTAGAAAAACAGATTACTACCGTTGGGCGAGATATGTTTGAAGATGCGTGGCCTGGAGAACCTGATGGTATTCTATTTGGCAATGTTTTTCATGATTGGGATTTAGAACATTGCTATTTGTTAGCTCGACGAGCATTCGATGTACTTCAATCTGGCGGCAAAGTATTGTTGCATGAAATGCCTTTAAATGACACAAAAGATGGGCCGCTCACAGTCGCCTGTTTGTCAGCCATATTACTGATGTATGAGAAAGGCAAGCAGTATACTTTAAAGGAAATAGAAGAAATCTTATTGTCAGTAGGGTTTATTGATTTTCAGTCAATACCAACTCATACTTATTATCATCTAGTTAGTGCTAGTAAACCATAACTTCGGGTTCTTTATTCATTTTATGACATAAAAAATATGAAAGTTTTTTCTAATTACGAAATTACCGCCCAAATTTTTGAAAGCTCGAATTCGCTAGTTTATCGAGCAAACCGCCGCTCTGACAATCAACCTGTTATTCTCAAGGTTCTCAAGGAAGATTATCCTACCCCTGCGGAGCTAACCAGATATAAGCAAGAGTATGAAATTACTGGTTATCTGAATATAGATGGAGTGATTAGAGCTTATGATTTGCAAAAATATCAGAATACACTAGCAATAGTTTTAGAAGACTTTGGAGGTGAATCTTTAGACATTATCCTCAGAGATAGAAAACTTAGCTTGCCTGAATTTCTTTCTATTGGTATTAAAATAACCAAGACTTTAGGTGAAATCCATGCTGTTAATGTTATCCACAAAGATATCAATCCTGCCAATATTGTTTGGAATTTTAAAACAGATATCCTGAAAATTATTGATTTTGGCATTTCTACACTATTTACACGGGAAAATCCGATAATTAAAAACCCAAATATTCTCGAAGGCACACTGGCTTATATCTCACCCGAACAAACAGGCAGGATGAATCGCGCCCTCGACTACACTACAGACTTTTACTCTCTGGGCGCGACATTTTATCGAATACTAACTGGTTATTTACCTTTTGATACAAGCGATCCTTTGGAATTAGTACACTGCCACATTGCCAAACAGCCTCTACCGCCTCACGAACTCGATCCCAATATACCCAAAGTTGTTTCTAACCTGATTGTGAAATTGTTAGCCAAAACAGCGGAGGAACGTTACCAGAGTGCCTTTGGCATCGCTGCTGATCTGGAAGAATGCCTCAGACACTTTCAGAGTTGCGGAGAAATTGCAGATTTTCCGCTAGCACAACAAGATTTTTCTGACAGGTTAATTATACCGCAGAAACTTTACGGTAGAGATCTAGAAATTGAGACATTATTATCACTTTTTGCGCGGATTGCCTCAGAAAATAACTCAGAAGAACCGACACGAAAGTGCGTTGAGATGCTTCTCGTTTCCGGCTATTCTGGCATCGGTAAGTCTGTGCTGGTACAGGAGCTCTACAAGCCCATTACAGCTCGGCGAGGCTATTTTATTTCTGGTAAGTTCGAGCAGTTCCAGCGCAATATACCCTATTCGGCAATTGCTGCTGCTTTTCGCTCTCTCATACAGCAAATTTTAGCGGAAGATGAAGCACAGCTATTAGAATGGCGTGAAAAACTACTGGCAGCATTTGGCTCTAACGGTAAAGCCATCGTTGACGTGATTCCTGAAGTAGAACTAATAGTTGGGCCTCAACCTCCCATTCAACAACTGGAGCCGATGGAGGCGCAAAATCGGTTTAACTTGGTGTTTCAAAAATTTGTTCGGGTGTTTTGCCAAAGCTCACATCCACTGGTAATTTTTTTGGATGACTTACAGTGGGCAGACGCAGCTAGTTTAAAGTCTATCGAATTAATGTTGACTGACGAGCAGATGAAATATTTGCTCCTGATTGGTGCTTATCGAGACAATGAAGTTAGCCCCACCCACCCTTCAATCTTAACCCTCAATCGTTTAGAAAAAGAGGGAGTAATTCTCAATAGGATAACATTAGCCCCCTTAGCTGCTCCTCACATCGCTCAATTGATTGCCGATACTCTCCACAGCAATCTAGAATTGGTCGAGCCGCTAGCTGAGTTAATTTATCGCAAAACATCAGGTAATCCTTTCTTCGTCAATGAATTTCTCAAAACTATATATCAACAAAATTTATTAAAGTTCGATTGGCAACAGCGTTGTTGGATCTGGGATATCCCGCAAATCGATGCTTTAGGTATCACAGAAAATGTGGTGGATTTGCTGATAGACAAATTAAAAAAACTACCGAATGCGTCTCAGCAAGCGTTGCTTCTGGCTGCTTGTATCGGGAATAGGTTCGATCTGAAAACGCTCTCTATAGTCTGGGAAAAATCCCTGACAGATATATTTGTAGATTTACTACCTGCTATCCAGTCCGGGCTGATTCAACCGAATTCATCGCTAGAAACAACCTCAAATAATCCCATCGATTCCTCTTTGATTATCCTGAATTATAAGTTTCAACACGATCGCGTCCAGCAAGCAGCCTATGCCTCGATCGATGAAGATCGCAAGCAAAGCGTTCATCTTAAAATTGGCAGGCTGTTACTTGCAAACACGCTATCAGATAAATTAGAAGGTAATATTTTTGCTATAGTCGATAATCTGAATAAAGGAAAAAACTTGCTCAAAAGCAAGGCAGAAAAAGTGCAGTTGAGTCAATTGAATCTCAAGGCAGGTAAAAAAGCCAAAGAATCTACTGCATATACGGCTGCTAGAGAATATTTCAGATCGGCTAATGAAATTTTCCCAGGAAATATGTGGAAACGGAAAAATAATTATAAAAATGCTATCGATTTATATAAAAACCTAGCCCAAGTTGAATATCTCAACAGCAACTTCCAAGAGTCAGAATTGCTAATAGAATTCGCTATTGATAAAGCAAATTCAGCAATCGAGCGAGCAGAGTTCTATTATTTGCTAATCGAATTATATACCATGCAGGGTAAATACTTGGAAGCGATTGAGGTTGGTCGAACAGCTTTAGGGCAATTGGGGATCGACTTTCCCGATCGCGACTTTAACAAAGCTGTTGAAGCTGAATTAGGTAAGTTTAGCGAAATTTTAGGAAAACGAGAAGTTGCTTCGCTGATTGACAATCCACAAATGGAAGACCCCATCCAGCAGATGGCCTTAGAGCTACTGATAAAAATGCAACCCCCAGCCTACTTAGGCGCTCCAGAACTTTCCGGTGTCGTAATGAGTAAATCTGCCAATCTGAGCGTTGAATACGGCCATACATCCAAATCGGCAATTAGCTACAGTATATTTGGTGCATTGCAGACAATATTAGGAAACTCTCAGTTAAGTTACGAACTCACCCTGCTAGGATATCAGTTAAGTAAGAAATTTGATGATTTATACTCGATAAGCCAAACAGCTAACGTACTTGCCAATTTTTCTTTGTCATGGGTTAAGCATATCAACCAAACTGAAAATATTAACGCAGAATCAATTGAAGCTGGTTTACAGTCGGGTATGCTTCAATATGCTGGCTTTAGCATGACTCATACTTTATTAAATGGAATTTACCAAGGCAAAAATCTATCTTTACTTCCTCAAGAGGCATCTGATATTCTCCCTTTCTGTCAAAAGACCCAAAACCAATGGTCTGTTGATTCCACCTTGGGACAGAAAATAATCTTACAAAACCTGCTCGGAGAAACGCAAGATCGGCTTGATTTTAGCTGCGATGAGATTCAGGAATCCGAGTATCTAAATCAAGAGGAAGTTAGCCGATCACCAAACGCAATCTGCTATTATTACATTTTCAAGGCTCAAGTTCTATATTTATATGGCGAGTGGCAACTAGCGTTAGCATCCATAGCCAAGGCGCAGGAACTGTTAGGGTTTATTTCCGGCACTATCCAAGCTTCTACTTACAACTTTTACAATTCCCTGATTTTAGCTGCCCTCCATCCTTCTGTCTCTCCAGAAGAGCAACAAGAATATTGTACTCAAATCGAAGCTAATCAAGCGCAAATGAAAAACTGGGCAAATAATTGCCCGGAAAATTTTCTGCATAAGTATCTTTTAGTCGCCGCAGAAATGACCAGAATATCGGGTAAGTGGTATGAAGCGATCGATTTATACGATCGAGCAATTAAATTGGCTAAAGAAAATGAGTTTATTCAGGATGAAGCACTCGCCAACGAACTAGCCGCCAAGTTTTGGTTTGCCCAAGAAAAATCTGACTTCGCCCAAATTTATTTAAAAAAAGCATACCAAGGTTATCAAATTTGGGGAGCAAAACGCAAAGTAGAAGATTTAGATGAAAAATATCTCCAGTGGCTTGGTTCAACCAAAACAGATACTCAAAATACCAAGAATCCGATTACCACAACTGGTAGCAATTCCGGCGAAGCGCTAGATTTTGCCGCAGTAATGAAAGCATCCCAAGCTATTTCCGGTGAAATCGTTCTAGAACAATTGTTAAACCAGGTGATGAAAACTGTAATTGAAAACGCAGGCGCTCAAAAAGGTTTTCTGATTCTGGATAAAGGCGGGAATTGGGCAATTGAAGCCGAAGCAGCCGTAGAATGCGAGCTCATTACCATTATGCAATCCATTCCCGTAGATTCTGTAGATCCTGCAACTGGAATTCCCCTGCTATCAACCGCCATAGTTAACTACGTCGCTCGCAGCCACGAAAATGTAGTATTAAATAACGCCACCGATGAAGGACTATTTACTGGGGATTCTTACATTACCGCTACTGGGCCCAAATCGATCCTCTGCACCCCCCTACTCAATCAAGGCAAACTAGGTGGAATTCTCTATCTAGAAAATAATCTGGCGATCGGCGCATTTACCTCGGAAAGAGTGGAAACTTTAAAAATCATTGCGGCTCAAGCTGCGATCTCGATTGAAAATGCAAGTCTCTATGAAAAATTAGAAGATTACAACCGAACTTTAGAGCAAAAAGTAGAAGATAGAACCGCACAATTAGCCCAAGCTAATGCAGAAATATTGGTTTTGAACGATCGGCTAAAAGTAGAAAACCTTCGCATGAGTGCCGAACTAGACGTAACCCGCCGCCTGCAACAAATGATTTTGCCTCAACAGCAGGAATTAGAGTCAATTGAAGGACTAGAAATTGCTGCATTTATGGAGCCGGCTGATGAAGTTGGCGGCGACTACTACGACGTACTAAATTACGGCGGTAAAGCCACAATTGGCATCGGTGACGTGACAGGACACGGTTTAGAAAGCGGTGTGTTAATGATTATGGCACAAACAGCAATTCGCACTTTGTTGGTTCACAATGAAACCGACCCAGTTAAATTATTGCAGACAGTCAACCAAACGCTTTTTGACAACGTAGAGCGCATCAATTGCGGTAAAAGTATGAGCCTTTCTTTGTTGGAATATCGGGGGGAAAACATCCTGCGTTTGAGCGGACAGCACGAAGAGGTGATTGTCGTGCGTGACTGTGGCGAAGTAGAGCGAATTGATACCATGGAGTTAGGCTTTCCCATCGCCTTGGAACCAGATATTGCCGATTTCATTACTACTACGGAAATACAGTTAAATTCGGGGGATGTGGTCGTACTCTATACTGATGGAATTACCGAAGCTTTTGATATGAATCAAGCTCAATACGGTATCGAGCCATTGATTGAAGTTGTTGCCCTTAACAGGGGACAGTCAGCAGCAGAAATCAAGCAAGCTGTTATTGACGACGTGCGGCGATACATTGGGGAGCAAAAAGTATTTGATGACATTACTTTGGTAGTAATCAAACAGAAGTAAGTATGGGAAAATTTAGTTGGGGAATGATACCGAGGACACGGCACTGCCTTTCGTCGTGTCAACTTAAGCTTTTAGTTTATCAGTCCTCCCGCCTACCCGGCAGTCCGCCAGGGGTTGAAACCCCTGTCTAATAGCTAAAGTCCTCTGAAGAGGACTCATGAGTTTAAAAAATTTTCTTCTCAGTCCTCTTGACAGGAATATTAGCTTGGAGGCCGGGAATTCATTCCCTGTCGGACTGTCGGGCTACCTGTTTAACGTTAAGTTGACACCAATTGGCACTCCCGGTGTCTCTACGGTCAAATAATCAAGAACACTTAATGAGAGATGTAATTCTCACCCGATTAATTGTAGGCAAATGGCATTGCCGTGTCCTGATTGGGGGTAATATTAATTCCGATGCAAGCGGATTTGATATAACTACTCATATTGTAAGCATTTTTGCTTGACCAGCCCTAGAACTTACCAATGAATAGTATAACCTAAGTTGGGCGATCGCCAATAGTTTACAAACCGGATATCGGCACAAAATCGTAACCGTAACTGGTACGATTTCCCGGTTTAACAGTTACTAATTGAACTGCTCGATTGCGATCACCCGAAGGTAAAAACCGAATCGGGCCGGATGCTCCATTTGCGGAAAAATCTGACGCTGATAAAGCTTGTTGAATGCCTGTACGAGTCGGATTGCGCCCCAAACCGGCAATTAACGCGATCGCCGCATCGTAGGCTAAAGCTGTGCGCCAACTTACTTCAGCATTCCAAAGTTGTTTGGATGTTTGCGGAAAGTTTGACTGCGGATCTGCGAGAATGTGCCAAGGAACAGCTAGCACCATATCTGTTGCTGCTGCGCCACCGATTTGCAGTGTTTTAGCAGTATAAGCATCGTCTCCTGCTAGTAACGGCAGCCGTTTGGCGTTTACTTGCACTACTTGCAAAGCTTGGTCGAGCGTGGCTGAATTGGATGCTAACATAATCACTTCTGCTCCTTGGGCGATCGCACTTTTAACGCTCTCGGCAGCATTAAAATTGCCCTTAGCAAAGTCAAATTCTGATACGATTTGTCCTTCATCTCCGTAAAGAGCAGTAGTGAATTCATCTTTTAAAGATTTGCTGTAACTGCTGGCAGAATTGAAAAATACGGCAGCTTTTTGCTTTTGCAATTTTCTCACCATATAGCGGGAAAGAGCATTAGCCGCAAACCGATCGCTCGGCACAGTCCGAAATATATTGTTGCCAACTCCTGAGAGCTGCACAGACGTACTTGTGGGAGAAATTGCTACTAATCGTTTTTGCTGGTAAATCTTGCTCGCTGCTAGGGTCGTATCTGAACCAAAATGCCCGATTACTCCTAAAATTTCCGAGTTATTTGCTAAAGCACTGGCAATTTGTGCCGCCATTTCTGGCTTGTTGTCATCGTTAGCAATTAGCACTTTTAATGGAGTACCGCTAATGCCACCACTTTGGTTGATTTCATTTTGAGCTTGAGCTACCCCCCGCAGAATTTCTAGAGCAGCATTGATATCGCCGCCAATGGGAACTGCTGCTGCAATTGTGTAGGATTTTTGAGATCCGATGCGGGCGTTGTTGAGGTAAATTAGTGCTTCGGGATCGTTGCGATTGGTTTTCAGCGAAGCTTGTAAGTTGGAAATAGCTGCGTTATAGTTGCCAGATGCGATCGCCTGTACTGCTGCTTGTTTGGTTGTTGTGGCTTGCTCTGGAAGTAACAGTTTTTCGCCAGCACTCAGACGCTGCCCAATTGCCTGCTCTGATTGCGGCGAATTCCCCGTCGCAGAGTTGGGAAAAGTCGGATTTTGGGGTGATAAACCCCCGACATTGATGCTGCCTCGGCTTGTCAGCCACCAAATACCTGCACCGGCTAGCCCGATCGTAATTAGGAGCGATAATACCAGAACAGCGGTTTCATTTTTTTGGGACATGGCTGCAGAATTTTAGATTTTAGGTTTTAGATTCAACGACTTAGGAAGTTCGGCAACGAGCAATGTATGGGATGTAAAGCATTTAATAACAAGTTCTCTTTCATTTAATAATTTATGTAGCAATTATGCTAATTCTCATACTTGAGATAGATGATTGTGGGCTGACATATACCTATATTTTAGCAGTTGTTAATTTATTTGATCTGGATATTATAGAATCTAGCTGTGTAGCAGCTTAGATCCCGCTGAGGTTGACTGTGATACCTGGGGATTGTCCCGTCTCTGAGGGTTTGGCTCCTTTACCGTATTTGGCGCTGCTGGGGGTGGGAGCCATTTCTGGTGTGATTTCTGGTGCTGTTTCAGGCACCGCGTCTCCTAAGTCTGCGATCGGTGGAATGCGATCGCTTGCAGCCAACTAGGGCCAACAGGGAATCTGGCATTTCTCTTGTTTTTTTCCATCCTTGAACAGCTTGCTCGCCGCTACGAAGCCTGGAGTAAAGAGTCGCTGGCTTATAACTTGCTTAACTTGTTGACAGCAGTTTTATCTGCAGTCATACTTCACTACTAGGGTAGAACAATCAGCTCAATATAGTTTGCTGAGAATCCTACTTTATAGGTTTTTTTATGTTGTTTAGCTTTTTGTAAACATTTTTGAGTCCCTCTTATCACAATCATCACCTAAATTATTTTTCTTAATTATATCTTTATTTTCCCGGGGAGTCTCGACAGCGGGGGAGTTTTTAATTATCCAGGGGCGGGGAAAGATTAAAGTTTTTTTAAGTTTGACAAAATAAAGGACATCTTTTGTAATATAAAGAAGAAAGTTGAAAAAATTATAAAGACAAACTAATTGGATAAAAGTGTCGCTAAGGTAGTAAAAATGACGGTTGGTCAGAGAAAAAGAGTGTTAAGCTAGGCTAAGCTCAGTCAAAGCAAAACCTCGATATTTAATTAAGTTCGATCGATAACAAAGGCTAAGGTAAATTCCATGGCAAACTCAGTTTTAAATCAGCCAAACGCAGCAGCAGGAGTGCAGTGGCAGCCAAAAGATATTATCCGCGGCCTAGTGTGGAAAATTGCGATCGCAACCTGGCTGTTAATGGCTGTAGGCAGCGCCACGCGAGTCATGAATGCGGGGCTCGCTTGCCCCGACTGGCCACTGTGCTACGGTCAATTAATACCTGCAGCGCAAATGAATTTGCAGGTATTTCTGGAGTGGTTCCACCGGTTGGACGCAGCGGCAATTGGCTTAAGCGCGATCGCACTTTTAGGACTATCTTTGTTTTACCGCAGCCGCCTGCCAAAATGGCTGCCTTGGGCGAGCGCCGGAGCACTATTTTTAATCGTTTTTCAGGGCGTATTGGGCGGCTTGACAGTAACACAACTGCTGAGATTTGACATCGTTACTGCTCACTTGGGAACAGCTTTACTATTTTTTGGCGCCCTGCTAGTCATCGGTTTCATGCTGACTCCCTACGAAGCTACAGGAAATGTCGGCAAATTAGCTTGGGTAAGTTCGATCGCAGCATTATTAGTTTACCTGCAAAGTTTGCTAGGAGCATTAGTAGGCTCTAGATGGGCACTGCACCAATGTTTGGATTCCTCAGAATTGTGCTCGGTAATGAACAGCCACATCGCCGGTATCGTACCCGCTACCGCAGCGACTTTAGCCGTAGCAGTCATGGCTTGGCGGCAGCCTGCACTGAGTCCAAACTTGCGAAAACTGGCTCATTGGGCGAGTGTTTGCCTAATTGCTCAATTAGTTTTAGGATTAGCAACTTTCCGGCTGCACCTTCAGGTAGAACCGCTGACAGTCGCCCACCAAGCAGTCGGTGCTGCTTTGCTGGGAACCCTGATAGCTTTTAGTGTTTTAGCTTGGCGCGATCGAGTTTTATCAGCTTGAGAGTAAGAAGCGGCGGGTTTATTAATCCTTGTAGCTACACCAAATATTTCTCGTAAAACTCGCCCCTACAACCTAATGACTAATGACGAATTCACAAATAATTACTAACAGCTTACAACCGATGCAAGAAATCCTTACCAACGACAGGCCCCGCCTCCACGAAAACTTTTCGCAAGTTGTGAAAAGTTACTATCAACTAACAAAACCCAGAATTATTTTACTGCTACTAATCACTACCTCAGCAGGAATGTGGATGGCCGCCAAAGGAGAGGTAGATCCGCTATTACTGGTATCAACTATTACTGGAGGTGCTTTAGCTTCTGCGTCGGCGAATACGATTAATTGTGTCTACGACAGCGACATCGATTATATTATGGAGCGCACCCGGTGGCGGCCGATTCCTTCGGGGCGTGTCAAGAAGCGCGATGCTTTGATATTTGCGATCGCCCTAGCTACAATATCTTTTACATTGCTGACAGTTGTTGCCAACTTATTAGCTGCATTGCTAGCAATGTCAGGCATCGTTTTCTACGTCTTAATTTACACCCATTGGCTGAAGCGTCACAGCGTGCAAAACATCGTCATCGGCGGTGCAGCAGGGGCAATTCCTCCGCTAGTTGGGTGGGCTGCCGTTACAGGAGATTTGAGTTGGGGTGCGTGGCTGCTGTTTGGCATTATCTTCCTCTGGACACCGCCGCATTTTTGGGCATTAGCAATGATGATTCGTGACGAATACAAGGAAGTAGGCGTCCCGATGTTACCTGTAATTGAGGGCGACGAAGCCACCGCCCGCCAAATTTGGATTTACACGCTATTGATGATTCCTGCCACTTTGCTGCTAGTTTATCCCCTAAATTTAGCGGGTGCGGTGTATGCGGGGACAGCTATTTTCCTCGGTGCTATTTTTGCCCAAAAAGCTTGGTTGCTGTTGCAGACTCCAGAGGATAAGATTGTGGCGCGATCGCTCTTTAAATACTCTATTCTGTACTTGATGCTATTGTGCGCTGGAATAGTGGTTGACAGTTTGCCTGTGACTCATAATTTCACTACTGCTCTTGTAGAAAATGTGCAAACTTTGATTAGTGCAGTTGTAATGTAGTAATGAGTTAAATTGACATTCTTAAAATGAAGCCCGCCTCTAGCGGGTTTTGTTTGTTTATGGTAAAATAGGGCTCGCCATTCGGGAGCATCTCATATTTGTAAAAACACTTCTTCTGCCTCTTTCCTCCTGTCTCCTGCCTCCAATTTCTAGCTGGGCTGCTTTCATTGAGATGCTCCCTCCCCAAATTCCGGGGATGAATTGCCAACTACAGAGACAATTGTCTCTCTTTCCGATCGCGCTCAAATCTGAGGCTAAAGCTCCGTGCCTAAAGGCCAGAGTAAGCTAACTTTAGGGAATGGGATACAACCATTTGCGAAATAATTGTGTTAAGCGTGGCATGACCAAATAGGTGAGCAATATAACAGTGAGACCTGTGATCGTCAGAGATGTGAGCAAGGCAGGAAGCCCTGATAGTAGCGGTACCAGCAAACGATTGAGAATAGAAATGGTAACAAACACTCCCAACCATGTAACTAACGCCATTTTGTAGCGAGGGGGTGGAGCCTTCATCGATTTATTGGGCAGCGTAAACCATGTTTCCAATCCGGTCAGGGTTTGAATATCTTCTGGCTTTTCAATCAAGGGCTGCAATCGCTCAATCCACTCTCGCCGAATATCAGATTCAAGCCAGGTCTTAAGATTGTCGTAGCAATCGAACTTGAGAATGACCACATACTCAGGATGAGCGTGATGCTGGGGTCGAATAGTGCTGACACCCAGATGTCCCTTGAATTTTCGTGCATCTGCGGCGATGCCATGAAACCATGCTTCGTAACCTTCGTCGCGCCCCGGTTTCACTACATGAGAGATCACAGCGGTGACTAGATAGTTGTCTTCACTGGTATTGCTTGCCAACGGTTCTTCCAACATAGAATTTAGATAATTAACTAAGAGAAAATTTTTATTCTGAACAACTACCCTAGAGACACCAAATTGCTCGGCAATTTTCGCCAGCAATTCTTGAAACAGAAGCGAAATTAACGAATGCGATAGCGAAGGTTGGGCATGAGATGAAATGACTAGAAAAATACTTACAATCTTTGACGTAAGAGCTATTAAAAACACCCTATACGTGACTTACAACCAAGTAGTTGTCACCGCTACGTTCCACCTAAAATTCATAACCTAACGATGACAATATTAACTCCGTTACACAGGAGATAAATAAAGTAGGCGCTTTCTCACTACTTATTGGGAGATCCAGCATTTGCGTTTGCTGCATAGCTGGTCATCAGATTTTTGTAGTCAGGAATAAACTCTGCTAATAGACTACCCAGTCCTTCAATATCGTTGCGCCAGTCACGGTGCAATTCACACACAACGCTAAACCAATTCACCAACTGAACTCCAGCACGAGACATTCGATCCCAAGCTGCATAGCGACAGGCTTCATCGAAGGTTCCAGAGGCATCGGTGACAACAAAAACCTCATAACCTGCCTCCAATGCCGAAAGCGCACAAAAAGTAACACATACATCCGTGACAATTCCGGCAATAATCAATTGCTTTTTACCTGTTGCTTCTACTGCTTTAACAAAGTCCTCGTTGTCCCAAGCGTTGATTTGTCCGGGACGCGGAATAAAGGGAGCATCTGGAAATTTCTCCTTCAGTTCAGGGATGAGGACTCCATTGGGGCCTTGCTCAAAGCTAGTTGTCAAAATTGTAGGCAGGTTGAAAAATTTGGCTGCGCTTGCCAGCGCCAGCACATTATTTTTGAAGTCGGCGGCACCAATATCACGCACAAGTGAGAACAGTCCAGTTTGATGATCGACCAGCAGAACCGCAGCATTATTCTTGTCTAAACGGTTGTATTTGAATGTAGACATCAGGTATTTCTCCTATTTGGGTTATGGGTTAATGAGGAATTGCCGAATGGAGTCAAGAATCAGAAAGCCTTGAGTTGTACCAATTAAATGTGCTTCCTTACTAAAAGCGAAACGTCTATTTTTTCTAAATGGCTTATGGCGTAACCTGTTGCGGCATGAACTCAGTTTGCAAAATCTTACCAAATTTCACCACTCAAGATCGGCAAGTTAAGCGCTGAGTTAACGCGATCGCCCTAATCTCGACACACGTTACACCAACGCCCCTAACGCTTTCAATGTCGATTTTTGAGTGATCGTCAATCCAGTTGCCCCTTGAATATTCATGCCTTCATACCGCCGATCGCCCATCAACGTCCTAACACAGCCCCCAGTTGCGACATCCCACAGCTTAATCGTGCGAATGATAAATTAGGTCTTTTGGGCAATGATATAAACATGATTTTCAGGATACTGGTCATATTCGAGATGGCGGCAGGTGCAATGATGCTCAACCAGGATTTGCAGAAAAGTATCTACACCCAAAGTGCTGTAATCAAAATCTTGACCTTGAAATGCTCCCGAAACCTCGCTGCTTGTATGTCCGCCGCCACAAGTGAACAGGATGACTCCATTGGGTTCAAGCGCATCGCATAGCTTTTGTATCACAGGCGCTTGCTGGTTGATTGGCAGATGAAACGTGCTATCCCACGCTGCAATCAGGCTGTAAAGTTTCGGCGGCAGCCAATCACAAATGTCTTCCCGGTAAAACGTGATTTCTGGATGTAGACGCTGGGCTAAATCGATCATTTCCCTAGAAATATCAAGTCCTTCAGGCTGAAATCCATGCTTGGATAAGCTTTTGATAAAACGTCCGCTGCTTCCACACCCGACATCAAGTGCTGCGTGCTGCTTAGAAGTAAATTTGATCGCCCTTTCTAATTGGGCAATCCCGTAGGTTGAATCTTGATGCTCAGTTTGCCACCATTGGGCAATTCGGTCGTAGCGGGTCGATGTATCATTTGGCTCCATAGAGTGACCTCATAAGTGTCGATCGACATTTTCAGGACAATTAAAATCTTTCTCCACGCTAAGCACAGATTACACCCAGGCCCCTAACGCTTTCGCTAGTCCTAAACAAGTAATGATTGTCTAATGACTTTGAAAATGACAAGGTTTTTCTCACCAAGCGAGAAACACGCTACCGTAACGTGTTGTAAAACCGCTAAATGTAACTTTTCTTACCACTCTCTTTCCCGACCCCCTGATGTGGATTGCGGGCGTACCACTGCCCCATATGCTGCCTAGAAATCAGTGTAAGCAACCGCACACTGGCGGTAAATCGGAGGCAATGAATGCTACAATTGCGCTTGCTGCCGCTTCATGCCGTGCGTCAATACAAACACCGACAATTTCACGGGTATCTGCATCACGAACTAACCAGACCCACTAATTGTTTCCTTTATTGTTCACACTTATACCACAACTTATCACACGCTGATCCTTAACCTCCCTTTTTTTTGGCTGTCGCTGGGACTTGGTGTGACACTAAGAGCATATTTCTCATTGACTTCGGGAAAGTAGCCATTGCTCAAACACCTGCACCGCACGGGCAATGCCCGCCAGGGAAATGCGTTCCACCAACAAGTGGTCAATCAATTGCCGGGTTGCTCGATGGATCACCTTTTTCTGAGGATGCAAGAGCAAATTGCCGCCCAAAATCATGACACTTAAATCGCTGTTTACCGTTGTGGATGCGGCCATTTTTGACACTTCGGGAAAAGGCCCAGGTTGGACAGGCAGGGATGAGGAGACGACAAGGAAATAAACTTTACTCCTATATCATTACATCTTTAACACTACCAAATTTTTCAATGTTTTAATTTCTGACTGTCAGTGGGAAATTGGGGATTTCGATTGCCTATTGTGGCAGAGGACGGTGCACAGGGGGAACGCATTTTATTGAAGACTGTTCACCATCGGTGAGTATAGTTTGAGATAAATTTACCATTGTTAGAAGTTACAGACACTCTTGGTAAGGATGTTTTAGAGAAAATGGTAACTGATTAATGGTGGTTGTTACTAGCTGCATAGTTTTAGATAAGAAAAAGCTGAAAATCACTGTTTACACCTTGTATAGTAGTCAGCAATGAGTAAAGTGTGAGAATTTAATTGGCTGAAGCAGCGAGAATATTAGTCAAATACTCATCATCCTATCCCGCTCTAAGTCGCTTATTTTATGCTTTTCTTTTGAGGTGTTTTATTGATTCAAAAGATTGAGCGAGAGGTGGGTAATCATAGCAAAGTTTTGCGGAGCGTTATTTTTTATAATCCCCTAATAATCTTCACAAAAACCACATTTAATACCCAAAATCCAGCCAGAAAAAATTTTTATATTAGTTTTTTCAAAATAATTAGTAATCGGGAGTCATATCTGCAGAAAGTGGCTTATATCATATTTTTGGACTCCAGCACATCTCCCTGGAAAAAATGTGGGAAATAGCACAAGTTTTGAATTTTCTCACCAAACTTTACATTATTGCCTATCTTCCGCCTCTATACCCTAATTTCATCCAGTAAAAATCAGCTTCTCGAAATCAAACTGGATACCTGTTTCTACATACCGACTTAAGCTTTAGTCAGAAGCAAAAATATTGAGTTAGAAACAGACCAGCCGCCGGATTTCGGTGTAGAGTCAGACTACACAAATTATTCTATAAATAGGTTCACAATCTATTCTTCCCGTAGCGTTGCCTAACTTTGAAGATAGTGCGGGCAAACCTTATAACTATATCAGCTTGTAGAGATAAAATACGATCGTGCTGCTCAAAGTTTAGCTTTTCTATTCTTGCCGCTCACAGAAGTACCTGGATTTATTGAACAAAGCAGGGCGATCGGACAAAGAGCAGCCGTCAGTTGATTTCGGACAATAATTACAGAAACTTTGTCAAATAGCGAGGAATAGAAGATGCACATTAGATACGCATAAACTCTATATTGAGCGTGTATATGGCGCACACTTTTGCTATAACTAGCGGGTCACACTCTAGAAAAAATATATCATCATTATTTCTTTCTCATCCTTCTCTGGGAACCTTTTTTAGACAGTCGCTTAATTTCTGTTTCGCCTCCCGCAAATTCTACTTCTTCTCCAAATTCTAAAGATTCTAAAGTCACACTTTTAACATCGCTTTCGGTCATTTTTTCCTTTTCATCAATTCCTTCAGAATCCGGTATATTTTTTATTAACTGCACGTCCAAACCGGAAGTTTGAATCGGAAATTGTGCAATTTCTTGACTAATTTCAGCTTCTCCCATCCCCTGCTCAATTTGCGCCGCCGGTAAATCTTCCTCGATAGCAGGAAAGTTATCAATTTCTTGACTAATTTCAGTTTCTCTGATTTCCTTTTCTATTAACTGCATGGATAACTGCTGCTTTTCCCTTGACAATTCCTCAACCTTAGTTCCAAGCATTCTAATCTGTTCGTTGAGAACGCGAATTTCTCGATTTTGCTGCTGCATCATTTCTTCTGCATCAGCAATAGTTCGATTTCTCTCTAATATTACCTCATTTTTAGTTTCTAATTCCAAAGCGCTCATAGCAGCTTTAATTACATTATAAAAATGCGGCTTAGATACATCAACTTGTTTAGCATTATGGCGGCTTTTCCCCAAAAGTCCAATCTTTTCTCCTTGCTTAACAGCCAAAACAAAACCTTGATGATTTTTTATTTTTAATTCTTTGACAAAATCTACTTGAACTAAACTGCAAATATATTTGTGACAGTCAAAATAAAATTCTGCTTTCATCAAAAAGCACCCCGTTCTGCTATAGTCCCGCAGAATTATAGCACGAACAGAGTTTTTGCGGAAAATAAAAAGAAATAAATAATCGATAGCCCATTTTGGTCAAAACTAAATTTCCTCATCAACAACATCTTCCGGCAACTCTACTACACCCGCAATCAACTTCCAACAAGGATCATCTCCCTGCCAATCATCGGGCCGCCAAGGCATACTCAAACTCACTGTTGCCAAACAAGCTTTTTGCGGTCGATACCCCAATTCTAAATTTCTAATAAACACCGGATCGGTAATTGTTGCAGTCAATGTTTGACCAGGCTGCGTGACAATAGATCCCTTCCATTTATTACCACCTTCCTTTCTTTTAATTGGCTCGTTTACCGTAAATCTTACTGCTTTGACTAATTGCAAAGTTAGGCGATCACACATTGGCAAAGACTGCATATATTCCACCGTAACATATGGCAAATGGTTGTGCAAAATATATTCTTGACTATTGCAATATTTCAGCAAATATGCTGGCAGAACCTTCCCTACTTGCCGCCATTCTCCCGGTAAAACAGAAAGATTTTCACACGCAAAGCCAAAGTCCGGTCCCGTCGGTGCCAGAGGAATTTCTAGAACATCTAACAACGCGGGTTCAAATCGGTTTATCTGCAGCATTTCTTTAGGGATTTTACCATCTGGTAAGTCGGAAACAGGACGCACCCACTTACCTTGAAGTTCATTAATTCCGGCGATGCACCTGTCGCCGTGTTTCCAGGAATTAGCGAGACAAATTATCCGAGTCATTCGATTTTATATTTTATATTTTATATTCATCCCACAATAATCTAATTTTTTCAATAAATCAAAGATGATTAATTGTGACATTTTTCCACTTCTCGCTGAGATATTCAGCAACTAAGCGGCGGTGACAATTATGAGCTTTTGGTTCGCTACAAAGCAGACACCCGCCGTCTAAAATATCTGATGAAATCTTGTGTTCAATTTGTCTGTCGCCCATTAACTCCAAAAACTTCTGTTCATAAACATCCCAATCTCCCTTTTTCTTTTTATAATCATCCAAAATATCTGGAGTCGGCGCTAAATCCAGAAGGTGAACGTACTCAATATTGCCAATTGTTCGCAAAAAATACTCTAAATCTTTCCGCTTAGCAAAACCCGCCAACTGCGACATATTATTCAGCCGCGTATCTATCACCCTGCGGACTCCCGCTTTCATCAAAGTATCAAAAAACTGCTCGGCGCTTTTTTGAGTAAAACCAATTGTAAATAAATTAATTGCTTTCTTTGCTGACATAAGCGATTTCCAATCCGTGACGATAATAAGCTGTTTCTAAATCAACTATTTCCTGTTTAACTTGAGGCTCTAATTCAAACAAGCTTAGCTGAATTGGCTCATTATTTTTTTTTCCTTTGTTAAACTTGCTCAAAAGTCTTTCTTCTAAATGCTGGTGCGATTCTAAATTGCCATTTGACAGAATGTGATTAATTTGTAAATTAAATTCTCTGACTTTGTGGCAGACTAAAATAGTCCGATGACAAGTAATCGGGTCTTTTTCCGCACACATTAAACTTATTTTATAATTGGCTGCGCTTTTGAGCAAGCGCTGAATTCCTTGGGAAAATAGAGAAGTTGCTGCTATGCGATCATATAAAGCTTTACCGCTAGTATCGTAACAGCTTAAATCTTCGGGTCTGGCGCCCAACTCTTTGCCTAAAAAAATATATTGAATACCGGCTCTTGACAGAGAAACTGTAATTTCCGATTTATTAAAGTGAGGTAAATAGCGGCTAAACGGATGCGACCGTACGTCCGCAACCGCCGTAATTTCGTGTTGTTGAAGTAGCAAAACAAACGCTTCAATACTCAGATTGGAGTGTCCGATCGTAAATAATTCCATTGCTTCGATCTTAGTATGCAGTCTTTGCTTTGCAGATGAAAGTTTGGGCAGCCCAGTTCTCGCAATTGGTAGACTTCAAGCTGTAGGTTTCTTTAGCAACTTTTGAATTACAATTTGCACAGCCAGCAGCATCAAACCCAAAGATGCAAAAGCAAAAACGCCCGCACCCAAAGCCACAATTCCCATTACTAAAGTTCGTACAGCCGCGCCAATATTAATCGCAGTCACATTGTCAGAATGAATGGGCGCATTTGCAAAAGTTTGGACGATCGACAAAGTTAGCGCGTACAAAGCCGCCGAAAACCCGCCCGCGATCAGCGAACCAATCACGCACCGCAAAATCGTCGGCGGCGTGGAAGATGCAGAGGTTGCATCTCCAGCCGAACTCAGAGGTTTAGAAGTAGAATTTGGATTAGTTAAATCAGTCATGGCGATTTTAGATTTTAGATTTTAGATTTTAGATTTCTGGTTAATTTACCAAAACTAAAATCGGTGTTGCATGACATATTATCAGTTCTTCGATCCCAATAGACTCTGCGAAAAGTTAGATTCATCTTGACCCTCGGCTGTTAGACAGGTTTAACGGGCAATGGCGATCGCACCCTCTTCGAGTTACACCCTCGAAATCGGCTGTTTCGTCTCGTTTCCCTCCGAAAAAATCCGAATCCCACTATTGCTAAACTGTGCTACCCAAAAATCCAAATCTGGAGAAGCGATCGCACTTTTAACCCGTTCCAAAACCTGCTGAGCCTGCTCTGAAGACTCCGCCAGCGCAAACACGCTCGGCCCGGAACCCGACATCATCGTTCCCAAAGCCCCCGCCGACTCAAAAGCCTGCCGCAACTGCAACACCTGCGGGTACACAGGTAAAGCAACTTTTTCTAAATCGTTGTGCAGCAATTGACCAATTTTCGATCGATCTTTTTGGGCGATCGCCCCCACCATCGGCCCCGAATGTAGCCGTTCCCGGCGGCACTCCAAATCTTCCGCTGCACAATACGAACTACTGAACTGCTGGCGATAAGTTTGATACGCCCATGCCGTAGAAATACTGAGATTGCGGTACTTCGCCAACACCACAGAAAAGCCAGCCAAATCAGGCAATGGCGACAGTTTATCCCCACGACCAGTTGCCAAAGCCGTACCTCCAGTAATGCAAAAAGGCACATCCGAACCCAAAGTTCCCCCCAACTCTTGCAACTCCGACTGAGTAAGTCCCAATTGCCACAGCAAATCCATCCCGACTAAAACCGCAGCCGCATTTGCCGAACCGCCGGCAAGCCCAGCCGCCACTGGAATCTGCTTGTGAATGGCAATCTCGACACCGCCGTATTTCGCCAAAGCATCGGGGAATTGCTTCGCCAACAAATCCGCCGCCCGGTAGGCCAGGTTATTCTTATCAGGAGGGACTTGCGGGTGATCGCAGCGCACGCGAATCGTATCCGTACCAATCGCGCGCAAGTCAATTCGATCGGCTAAATCTATGCTTTGAAGTACCATCGCCAGTTCGTGATATCCGTCGGGGCGATCGCCTATGATTTCCAAATACAGATTGATTTTTGCTGAAGCTAACAGAGAATATGAACGCATAGGTGATTAAGCCGCAGGTGAAAGAAACCCCTGGTTGAAATTAATTGACACCAGTCCGAGTCCATTTTCTCACAACTCAAAGGAAATATTATGCAGGAAATGTGGAAAACTTTTTTTACTTCCGGGCCATTTATTCCTCACGGCCACTGCTATCTCTGGCATACCCCGTTAGTCTGGCTTCACCTTGCCTCAGATTCTATCATTGCACTCGCGTATTTTTCCATCCCGATTACATTGGTTTATTTTATTTCCAAACGGGAAGATTTGCCCTTTGATTGGATCTTTGCCCTGTTTGGAGCCTTTATCGTCGCCTGTGGCATGACTCACATATTTGAACTTTGGACACTTTGGCATCCTACCTATTGGCTTTCAGGCACAATGAAAGCAATTACTGCCGTTATTTCATTTGCTACAGCGATACTTTTGGTAGACTTAATGCCTCAAGCCCTAGCACTTCCCAGCCCCGCACAGTTAGAATCCGCCAACCGACTCCTAGAAGCTGAAATTGTCGAGCGCCAATTAGCCGAAGCTGCACTAAAAAAAGCCAAAGAAGAATTAGAAATTAGAGTTGAGGAACGCACCGCAGCATTAAAGTCTCAAACTCAACATTTAGAATTGGCAAACCAACTCCTAGCATCGGAAATTGTCGAGCGCCAATTAGCCGAAGCTGCACTAAAAAAATCTAAAGAAGAATTAGAAAACCGAGTTGAAGAACGCACGGCAGAGTTAAAGTCTCAAACTCAACAGCTCGAACAAGCATTGTCTGAATTGAAGCAGGCTCAATCCAACCTAATTCACAGCGAAAAAATGTCATCTTTAGGACAATTAGTCGCTGGGGTTGCTCATGAAATCAACAATCCGATTAACTTTATTTACGGCAATATTACTCACACCCGCCAGTATGCCAATAGTTTGCTAGAACTGGTGAATCTCTATCAAGAGCAGTATCCGAATCCCTTACCAATAGTTCAAGAAAAAATCGAGTCTATAGATTTAGACTTTATCATCTCTGACCTGCCAAAAATATTAATTTCTATGAGAAACGGCGCTGAGCGGATTTTTGGTATTGTCAAATCGCTGCGAATTTTTTCTCGCCATGACGAAGCAGAAATGAAATTAGCCGACATTCATGAAGGAATTGACAGCACACTGATGATTTTGCAAAGCAGATTGAATGCTAAGCCAGATTGGGCGAATATTCAAGTTATCAAAGAATATGGGAATTTACCCCGAATAGAGTGCTACCCGGGACAGCTAAATCAAGTGTTTATGAATATCCTGGCTAATGCTATTGATGCTTTAGAAGATGACATCCACAGCGAGTCGATTGCAGCCAATGAAGCTAATCCCTACCTCATCCAAATCTCTACCAAACTTTTAGACAGTCAAGGGGTAGAAATCAGAATTAGCAACAACGGGCCCGAAATAACAGAATCCGTGAGAAACCAGTTATTTAATCCATTTTTTACCACTAAACCAGTAGGTAAAGGCACGGGATTAGGTTTATCGATTAGCTATCAAATTATCACAGTAAGACATAAAGGCGAATTGCACTGTATTTCTGCACCTGGGAAAGGTGCAGAATTTATTATAAAAATTCCGATTAGCCTACAATAAACCTTTAAGAATCCCCATAAAACCTACGTTCAACTGTTAGTAGTCACTGCGAAAAGTCGTGATTTAAAAAAATACCCAGGTAGCCGAATTATTTAAGAATTATTGTATCTAACACAATCCTGAACCTCAAACATCGCCCATAATATTATTACTCAAACTTACCCATTGAGCCACGCTTAAATCTTCAGCGCGAGATTGAGGATTTATCTGTAACTCTTCTAGCACTTGAACAAGTTTATCTAAATCCACAGCCCCTTTCAAATTATTTCGCAGCATCTTGCGCTTGCTACCAAATCCCAACTTCACTAAATTCTCCAAATAGCGCGGATTAACCGCCGCAGTTTCTATCTGTCTGGGAAGCAGCCGCACCACGGCGGAATCGACTTTTGGCGGCGGAAAAAAGTCTTTAGACGGCACATCGCAAATTAACTCGCATTCTGCTAAATACTGCACCCGCACCGACAGCGCGCCAAAAGCTGTCGAACCCGGTTTAGCGTAAAGCCTTTGGGCCACTTCTTTCTGCACTAACAGCACGATGGAATCGAAGGGTTTAGCAGCAGGAACAGATATCGTTCCCAGCAGTTTTTGCAGGATCGGGCCGGTGATGTTATAAGGAATATTGGCAACAACTTTATTAGGATTTTGGAATTTTGGAAAAGCCCTTAATTCAGCCTCTAAGTCCATTTCCAGGATGTCGCCTTGCAGCAGTAAAAAATTGTCGGTTTTGCCGAGTTGTTTGGCTAGTTTGAGACACAAATCTCGATCGATCTCCACAGCAACAACAGACTCAGCCGCAGGCAGCAAACGCCGAGTCAAAATCCCCGTACCCGGCCCAATTTCCAGGACGCGATCGCGATCCAAAGAAGCCGCTTTCACAATCTTATCTAAGGCTTTCTCGCTTTTGAGCCAATGTTGAGCAAACTGTTTTCGGGGTCGGGTCGATCGCATTTTTTGAATTTTTGGAGAAATCTTAGCCTGTCATTCTATCACAGCTCACTAACTTTTCCCAACCTACGGTGATGTTTATTTTTGTTAACAGGGGTTGAATTAACCAAAAAACTTGGGCACTATAATAAGGACAAACGATAAAAAATAAATTTATTTCTTCCCAATTACCAACAGCACAACACATAAGTCACGGGGACAGGGATAGCTGTTTTTCCAAATAACCAATAACAAATAACCAATAACAAATAACCAACAACCAATTACCACTTCCCAAAAAATGAAATTCCAACGAGTATTTGGTACATTACCCACAACCACAGCCAGCGCCCCCGGCAGAGTAAACCTGCTGGGCGAACACACAGACTACAACGATGGATTTGTACTTCCAACTGCGATTCCCCAGCGCACCACAGTACAAATCGGCTTCAGCAGTGACGATCGCCACCATTTTTATTCAGCAGAATATGATGAACTCATAAATTATTCAGACGACGATACCATACCGCAAAAATTCGTCAGTTATATTTGTGGCTGCCTGAGACTTTTAGAAAAAGAAGGATACAAAATACCGCCAATAAATCTCTACATTACCTCGACTGTACCGATCGGAGCTGGTTTGTCCAGCAGCGCCGCTTTAGAAATAGCAACCCTCAGAGGAGTGCGCGCGCTGCTGAACCTCCCCCTAGACGACGTGCGGCTAGCTCAAATCGGACAGCAAGTCGAAATCCGCTATGCCGGCTTGAACTGCGGCATCATGGATCAAATGGCGTCGAGTTTAGCAGACACTAACACCATGCTATTGATCGACACCCGCAGCCTCGAATGCCGCCCGATACCTTTTCCCACAAACACAGAAATTTTAATAATTGACAGTGGCGAAAGCCACGAACTGGCAGCAGGAAGCGGCTACAACCAGCGACGCGCCGAGTGTGAGGAATCCGCGCGGATATTGGGGGTAAAAGCTCTCAGAGATATCGTCGATCCCCAAGCTGTCGAAGTATTGCCCGAACCCCTCAGAAGACGAGCGCGGCACGTGGTTACTGAAAACAACCGCGTACTCGAAGCGGTAAAATCTTTGCCAGCCAAACGTTTTGGCGAGTTAATGAATGCTTCCCATGCCAGTCAGCGCGACGACTACGAAGTTTCGACACCGGCAGTAGACACGCTGGCGGCAATCTTGCAGTCAATTCCCGGAGTCTTCGGCGCAAGGCTGACGGGCGGAGGTTTTGGCGGTGCTTGCGTAGCGCTGGTGGAGAGTGGGAAAGCGGGTGCGATCGCATCCGAGGCGATCGATCGCTACCAGCGCGCGGGTTATAGCGGCCGCGTTTTGGTTCCCGAAGTTAAAGTTACTTCTTAACTCCAGAACTATCTCCCGACAGGGAAGGCCAGCGCACAGTCACGATCACCGAATCCTCATCCGCCGACCAATAATGAGGCACTCCCGGTAGCCAGAGAGCATAATCTCCTTCGCGAGAAAGCAAGATTTCTTGCTCTGGAAATTGCAGGCGAAACCGCCCTTTTACCAGGATAGAAAGCGTGGTGGCTGTCGCATTTACCGCCCACTGAGTCCTACAATCTCCGGCGGGGTGAGCGCCCCATTTTACCTCTAAAACAGAAGTCGATCGCGGGTCATCTTCAGGCGTCATAAAGTGACCCGCAAACCAACCGCCCCGACTTGCACCTTCAGCGCCCGCATTTCCGAAAATCACTTGAGATGACATCAGCTAATCAGGTAAACAACAAAGATGGTTAGATCGGACATCTTGCACCATTTTCAATAAGCTTTTTATGGGCGGGCAGGATGCCCACCCCACAAGAAATTCACTCTTTGTGGAACAGGCCGGAAAGCCTGTTCTTGAAAATATTGCTCTTCGGTGAGTTAAATCGGAGGGAGTAATTTAACTTATTACTTGCGGCCCGAAGGTTGACCTTCCGTAGTCGCTATTTCCCCAGCTTCCATCAACTGCTTAAAGCGACGTAAATCATTGGCAATTTGCTGTTCGGGAGCTTCGCCAAATAGTTTAGCAGCGCCAGCACCAATTGCACCGCCCGGAGGGTTGTATTCGATGACAACTTTTACCTCTGTACCCCGTCCCGCTGATGCCGGTTGAAAGCGCACAAAACCCGAATTGTCAACATCCGCTCCTTCCACAGACGCCCAAGCAATTAAGCGATTTTCTTCTTCGCGGACAATCTCTGCATCCCATTCCACACTATTGCCCATCGGCGCGCTAGCAATCCAGTGAGAACGTTTTTCATCTATTACCGTAACGTGTTTGAGATGCTTCATAAACCGAGGCAAATTTTCAAAATTGCGCCATAAACGGTACAATTCCTCAGCCGGTTTGTCGATCGTCACCGTCTTTTCAACTTTAATGCTTTGATTCGGATCGGCAGCAGACTGCAAACCCTCCACAACCCCCAGCCCGCGCGCCGCTAAACCGCCGCCCGCAACCGCCAGCAAAGCACCTCGCAAAGAACGCTGCGACAAACCAAAAAGCACCAGCGCGCCGCCGCCAATTAAAGATGCCCAGCGTTCGGTATCGCCGGTGTTAATTTGATTTTGTTTGTCGGAATTTGTCATTGAAGTAGATTCCATTGTTTTAAACCTGGTAAATTAATAGCGGAAAATAGCAGCTAAAGGTGCCTCGTCCGGAACTTTTTCTGGCGGCACCGCGTAAACAGTTCCGCCGTTGAGAATAGTTTGAATTGCTGCGGCATTCAACAAATCTTCGTCGCCCAGTTCTGCCTCGGGGTGGATTTGCACCGAGTTCGTATCGGGATTAAAACTACCCCACTGCTGAACGCCAAGAGCAACAAACAGTCGATCGACCCGTCCAAAATAAGCAGCCGAAACAGCTTCTTTCAAATCAGCAGAAATTTTATCGCTTCCTGTCAGATCGTGGTATTGTGCGATCGCCTCTGACTGAGCCTGCAAAAACAAAGGTTCCACCAGCGGCAAAGCTTGGGCCCGCAACTCTTCCGGCTTGAGAAGTTTCGGATTGCCTGTAATTCCTTCTTCAACTAAATGCGCGTAGGTATTTGCTTCTCGGTAAAGCGGGAGCACATACTCAACTCCAGCTAACACTAAAGGAGCTTTTTTATTGCGCAAATATTCGTGCAGCGCCGCATCGATTATGTGGAAATACTGCAATATTTCGTGCTGGCGCTCATCTTGATCGGGACTTCTTTGACCGTGAAAACTTCCCGGATGCTGAAAAGAATTATTAGTGCCTCCCTTTGCAGTAGCAATCCGAAACTGACCATCTTTAGCTGTAGGGTCATATTGCAGAGCGTCATCAAGGCTTTTCGGCAAGTTTTCAACTTCAACTTCCCGAGCACTGTAAGCCGTACACTCAATCAGCCTCACTTCCTTCTGACTGAGAGCTAAAACATAAAATAAATTATCTCCTGTCAGCAAAGGCATCAGCGGTTTGACGTGAAAATTGTCGCTCACAACCACTAATTCATCAAAATTCACCGGACAGGTATAGTAGCGGAAAAATCCCGAACCGACAAAAATCGCTAGCAGGTTGCTTTGATTTTCCCAAAAGTTTTCCTGCTCAATTTGTGCTCGGACTGGCTCTAGCAATTGGGCAGCTTCTTTTTTGTCAAATCCGTACTCTACTATTTTGTCTTCAGCCTCTCTGATTAAATTTTTGAACCCAATCGGATTTTGTTGAATTTCTGTTCCTTGAGCTACTGGCATATAAATAGAGACGCACAATCCAGGAGATTGTTGTACCAGCGCTTTGAGTTCCTCTACAGATATTAAGTTCACCCCTGAAACTCCTTTTCTAATAAAGGGTGGTGTAATGAAAACAACCGATTTTTTAAAATGTATCTCCCCTGGCGTGGCGCCTGCGTCTGCCTAAAGTAATGATCGCCTGCTGTAGAGCCTTTCATCCCCGAACTAAAACAGGGTTTGCAGCCGCTGTTCCAATCGAAATGCTTATCACCTAAGATAGACGGTGCTAACTCAGCTGCTACTTTACCATAATTTAGTTGAGTCTGGTTTAACTAATCGTTATATATAATAATAATGAAAACACAACTGTTTCTGAGGTTGATCTGGGCAACATTTATTGCCTATACCTTACTGCTAGCTCCTCTCGATCAGCCCCGGGCCAACGCATCTAAATTTTATGTTAACAGAATACGGTATATTAGCAAATAATTATTGAGTACCTACAAAACATTTAATTAGAGTGCGTTTTTCTGAATCTCAAGCCTAAAATTACCATTGCCGACTATTTTTTTAACTTAGAATATCCAAAACTTGAACGGACGAGATGCCATCAATTAATTGATATTATCACCATCTCAATTTGTGCGGTGATTTGCGCTGCTGATACATGGGTGGATATCGAAAGTTACGGTCGGTATAAATACGAATGGTTAAATAAATTTTTACAAATACCGAATGGCATACATTCACATGATGACACAATCGTGCGAGTATTTTCTCGTCTCAAATCCGAGTAATTTCCGAAGTTTTTTTGTAGTTAGATTCAATCTATTAGTTACTTCAATCCAGGAGAGGTAATCGCCATTGATGGCAAAACTCTTCGCCATTCTTACTATGGGGAGGAAATAAAAAAGCAATTCATCTGATCGGTGCTTGGGCGACAAGTCAAAGATTGGTTTTAGGGCTAGTTAAATTTTATAAAAAGTCTAAATTGAATCACAGCAATTTATGTTTTAATCAAAGTATTGTAATTAAAGGGAAGCATTGTCCCGATTGATGGTATCGGCAGCCATAGGTCAATTGTGAAGTCAATTGTCAAAAAAAAGAGATTATGTAATCACCTTAAAAGAGAACCCGCCATCCCTGTATACCAGAGTACAAGAGTTCTTTAAAAAAGCAATTACACAATAATTTTCGGATTTACTTTACATATACAGGTTATTCTCCCTAAAAAAAACTCGCGCTCGCTCATAAATAAAAAATTCCTTAATATCCAGTGAAATACAAAAGCTAATTTATCTCGATAATAAATCGAAAAACTTCCTATTATAGCTATGATATAATCCGTGCGAATAGTGAAAAAAAAATATTGAAACTCGTTATTACATTAGTATTTTACCAAATAACACTCAAAATATTAGTGAATAGGTCGCAACCATTGGGGTATTGAAAATCCTTTACATTAGGTATTAAATGTGGTTTTTGTGAAAATTATTGTTGGAGTAGAAAAGATAATGCTTCGCAAAACTTTTCATAGCAATGAGCCTGTGATCAAAAAACTCAATACGCGATGTACTAAAAAATCTCATAGATGGTCTTAATGAAGTCTGGTTGAAAACTGGTAAATATTGGAAAACTCCCTGTACAGCAGCTATTACCAAAGCCCGACAAAGATTAGGGCAAGAGTGTAATGAGATAGTTGTTTCATCGATTGGTACGACCAATGGCTACGACTGAAACAGTAGGAGCATTGCTCAATGGATTGAGAGTTGTAACAATAGAGGGAACCTGTTTCGACATCCCTTCTGGGTGATGAAAGTGCCAGAGTTTTTGGTTGTCCAGGTAGCAGCCCAGGTACACTAACTGCGTTCCCTCAAGCTAGATTAATTATTTTATTAGAAACAGGAACACATTTAATATTTGATACCTTAATATGTCCATATAAGATGAAGAAGGAGTAATAGCTTTAAGATTAGTGCGCTCAGTTACTAAAAAAATGTTGTTAATGGGGGCGCGTGGTTTGCATTCATACGCGATGGTTTTAGCCACGCTCAGTAGCGGTTGTGACTATTGAGGAAGAATTCCGTCGAATGTTAAATTACTCAACGAAACACAACTAGAAGATGCTTCTTACTTAAGTTTTATTAATCCTCCAGCCCAATTCAGAAAAAATGATTTGAGTCCAGACCAATCCGAGTAATCGAGTACACAATTAAAAACTTAAACAACCGAACAGCAGAAATTAGATATCGTTTGATTACAAGTTTATTGGATAGTCAAAAATTTCGGGTAAACTTACTCGATGCCGAATATCATCAAGGGTGGGAAGTCGAAAATACAATTGATTAACTCAAGGTACATCTCTTAGGTCAAACTCATATTCGTTCTCAAAGACCAAGAGAAGTAGTGCAATAAATTTATGGTGTATTATTAGGACACTGGGCAGTACGGTCATTAATTTGTCAAGCAGCGCATAGTGCAGAGATTTCACCATTAAGTATTTCCTTCACCAGTACATTACGAGTTATTCGTCGTGCCGTCCCAAAAAATCAGCGATTAGAACCACAAAAAATCCCATTTTTTTAACTTGGTTGAATTTGGATATACTTGATACAACTTTACCGCAAAGAGTTCAGATAAAGAACCCAAGAGTTGTTAAAAAACCTGTTTCAAAATTTAAATACAAAAAAGTTAAACACAGAGGTATTGGAATAAAAATGAATCCTCCTGTTTTTACTATCTTAAAGCCTCCCAAACCTTAAGTAAACCGTATTCCATTAGGCGACACTAATACAGCGTCTACACTGTCTACAGATTTGTCCACACTAAACAATAACAGCGTCGTGTCTACAACCCCGTGATGGAGCGGATAGCCGCCATTGAGGAACGGCTGGAAAAATTGAGTACCTGAGTGACGGCAACGATGAATCGCTCAGGCAGGAATTGAAAGCGGCGAACAAGCAGCTTACAGAATGCGATGCAGAACTGAATCAGTTACACGAGCGCAACGGCGACTTAGGACTGAAGGTGCAGATGTTGGAGCAAGAACTCAAGGAAGCAGGGCGCTCACTGGAACATAATAACAACTCAGCTCCGACCGTTGCAGAATCTGCAGAGCCGACCGATATGCTCAATCAGTTAAAAGCGCGGCGCAAAAAGTCAAGGGCAGACTTGGCTAACATGGAAGCAGTTTTGGGGCTACTCAGCTACTTAGAAGAGTCGGACTGAGCTAAGGATGAGCAGAAAATGGAATATCCTAGAGAGTAATAAATCTGAAATCCTTTACCTGTAAAGAGTTAAAGTCAATCGGGATGACAGGATTTGAACCTGCGACCCCCTCGTCCCGAACGAGGTGCGCTACCAAGCTGCGCTACATCCCGAAATTAGTCACTATATTTTAACCTTATCACATTCAAGTTAAAATTTAGCAAGCTCGTATATAATGATTTGTAAAACACTACTCAGGCGGAGACAGACGTGACAGTTAAGCCCCAGTGGTTGCGAGTTAAAGCCCCCCAGTGGGAGCGCGTCGGCAACGTCAAAGAAATTTTGCGGGATTTATCCCTGAATACGGTTTGCGAGGAGGCGTCGTGTCCGAACATCGGCGAATGCTTCAACGCAGGTACTGCGACATTTTTGATTATGGGCCCGGCTTGTACCCGCGCCTGTCCTTACTGCGACATCGATTTTGAGAAAAAGCCGCAACCTTTAGATCCCACGGAACCCCAAAGATTGGCACAAGCGGTGCAGCGGCTCAAACTCAACCACGTCGTGATTACCTCTGTCAACCGGGACGATTTGCCGGATGGGGGCGCGTCTCAGTTTGTCGAGTGCATTCAAGCAGTGCGATCGGCGATGCCCGATACAACTATAGAAGTTTTGATTCCCGACTTGTGCGGTAACTGGCAGGCTTTAGAAATCATTCTCGCAGCCCGACCAGAGGTACTAAACCACAATACCGAAACCGTAAAGCGACTTTACCGCAAGGTGCGGCCGCAAGGAAAGTACGATCGCAGCTTGGAACTATTACAGCGAAGCCGCGAACTCGCACCTGGGGTTTACACCAAATCCGGCATCATGGTGGGACTCGGAGAAACAGACACCGAAATTCGAGAGGCGATGCAGGACTTACGGGCTGTCGGCTGCGATATTTTAACAGTTGGACAGTACCTGCAACCGACTCAAAAGCACTTGAACGTAGAAAACTTTGTGCCTCCAGAACAGTTTGATGCTTGGAGAAAGTTTGGCGAATCTTTGGGATTCTTGCAAGTTGTCGCTTCTCCCTTAACTCGCAGTTCCTATCACGCCGAACAGGTGAGGGAACTGATGAAACTTTACCCACGCTAGCAATTTTAATTTGAGTTGACTCGCGCCCGATCTCACCATTCTCACTAAAAGCAGATCAACCGGGTAACAGCGAGGAAAAACTTGCGCTTTATATGCAGGCCTAGGGCAAAAAACCCGGTTTTAGATGCTGGTGTTCTGGGCGTGATGTTAAGCTGGAAGCAGCAGCCAACACCAAAACAATTATCGGTCGATCGTCGCCTCAAAGTCGCGACTTACGCAAAAGAGATCCAGAAACCGGGTTTCTTCCTCAAACTTCTAGGTTTTAATCAAGAAATTTGAGGAAGAAACCTGGTTTTTGCGTCAACCAATAACTCGGTACTGCGGACTCTAGCAACTCTCAAGCCCTTATTCTGTAATGGATTAAACTTCTGCGCTCACTGCAGCGTATTTAATCAAGAGCGCCGAGTTATATAAAGTTTTATTAAAAAAATGGCTAATTTTCCGAAGTGATCGGGAACCAGGTTATTGGTGATGAAGATTAACTTAACTTCTGACTAACGTCACTTGTTTCTAGCCAGTCACTATCTATACTAGCTACATAAACAAAGAAGTACAACACACTTTTCGGGCCTTCAACCTGTTACATCAGAAAGTTCTTAGCGTTTTCCAGAATCTTGGTAAAACAAGTGGGGCAGCAAAAGTTCGATCGAACAACAGCAGAAAAGTCAGAAAAGTTAGTAAAGAAACACAAAGCGGTGATGCTTCGTCTTAACCAAATGGGCATCTTAATTATAAATAACCGCTAAGCGTAGCATCTTTTCACCCGGAGCAACTGAGAAAATCACTATGCCAGCCACCTCTTTTTACGCTGAAGCTGAATTCGACGAACAACTGCGAGTCAATCCCTTGCAAGGTGATGTGTTGGATGAAGATGCTGAAGAAGCTGGAGACGAACTGCTCGACCAAGACCCAGCAGAGACAGAAGATGCAGACCCAGCAGCCAAATTGCAAAAAAATGCCAGCCGTCGCACTACAGATTTAGTGCGCCTGTACCTCCAAGAAATAGGCCGGGTTCGTCTCTTGGGTAGAGACGAAGAAGTGTCGGAAGCTCAAAAAGTTCAGCGCTATATCAAATTGCTGGAATTACGCAACACCGTCGCATCCCAGGAAGAAGGGCTAATTGCGCGCTTCGTGCATTTAATTGAGGTGCGCGATCGGTTATCCGCACAGTTGGGACATAAACCTTCCCTGGAACGCTGGGCATTAACCGCCGGTGTCGGTGACGTGCCAGAACTCAAGCGAATTATGTCCGAAGGCAAGCGCCAGTGGGCCGAGTTAGCCGAGATGACGGTCGAGACGATCGAAAGAATTCAAGCTGAAGGCGTCGAAGCTAAAGACCACATGATTAAGGCGAACCTGCGCCTGGTGGTTTCGGTGGCGAAAAAATATCAAAATCGCGGTTTAGAATTGCTCGACTTAATACAAGAAGGTACTCTCGGACTGGAGCGAGCTGTAGAAAAGTTTGACCCGACGCGGGGCTATCGGTTTAGCACCTATGCCTACTGGTGGATTCGGCAGGGAATTACGCGGGCTATCGCCACTCAAAGCCGCACAATTCGCCTCCCCGTCCACATCACCGAAAAACTTAACAAAATCAAAAAAGCCCAGCGCAAAATTTCTCAAGAAAAAGGTCGGACAGCTACGATCGAAGACATCGCTGTCGAGTTGGACATGACGGCGCCCCAAGTCCGAGAAGTTTTGCTGCGAGTCCCCCGTTCTGTTTCTTTGGAAACTAAAGTGGGCAACGAAAAAGATACAGAGTTGGGCGACTTGCTCGAAACCGACAGCATCTCCCCAGAAGAAATGCTGATGCGAGAAGCTCTGCACCGCGACTTGCAGCAACTGCTGGCAGATTTGACCAGCCGCGAGCGAGATGTAATTCTGATGCGCTTTGGTTTGGGTGACGGACACCCCTATTCCCTGGCAGAAATCGGTCGTGCCCTCGACTTGTCCCGCGAGCGCGTCCGCCAAATTGAAGCCAAAGCTTTGCAAAAACTCCGCCAACCCAAGCGTCGCAACCGCGTGCGCGACTATCTGGAGTCTCTGACTTAAATTTGGCCGGTCAGTCAGCGCGATTAATCAGGGAGCAAGGCATTTGGCACTTGTGCAGAAGGCATGAGGCATTCGGCAGAAGTAACAATATTTACTTCTAAAAAACTTCTCTGTCCTCTGCAGCAAGTCATCAAGCTTGTTAAAAGTCAAAAAATATCAAAAACCAAATTTTTTCCTCAATCTTTTTTCAATAAGCTGCGATATTTGCAAAATATCTCGATCGTTGTGTATTATTGTCAATAGGCAGACTTTCTTGAGAGGGTCACTATGGCACTTTACACCGCGTCCTCATTCAAATCCGAACTCAATGACAAAGGCTGGCGGATGACTCCCCAACGGGAAACCATCTTGCACGTGTTTCAGAACCTCCCCAAAGGCAATCACCTGAGTGCGGAGGATTTGTACACTTTGTTAAAAAATCGCGGAGAAAACATTAGCTTGTCCACCATTTACCGAACTTTAAAGTTAATGGCAAGGATGAGCCTCCTCCGGGAACTCGAACTAGCAGAAGGTCACAAACACTATGAAATAAACCAGCCTTACCCGCATCACCACCACCACCTAGTCTGCGTTCAGTGCAACAGAACGATCGAATTTAACAACGATTCGATTTTGAAAATTGGCATGAAGCAAGCTGAAAAGTCTGGGTTGCACCTGCTAGACTGCCAGCTAACCATTCATACGGTGTGCCACGAAGCTTTGCGGATGGGATGGCCGTCTTTGGTTTCCAGCAATTGGTCTTGTCCGAGGTCGATCGCCCACAACGGCAGCAGCGCCCCGGATTCAATCGAGTGATAGTACACTATTTTCGCATTTCAAGTACGGCTTGTTACAAGTTTTAACAAAAATCGGTAGCCCAAGTGCGATCGCAGTTACGCAGAAACCGGGTTTCTTAAGAAAAATACATCATTTCAGGAATGAGTCGGAAACGAGAAACCCGATTTCTTTGATGTAGCGTCCGCAAGCCTGGGGCTAAAAAGTTTGGCTCAACAAATCGTCGCTGCTGACCCCGTAACTGCGCTGAGCTCGATCGAGGGCGTCTCTCGTCGAAGCATCGAAAACTCCGCCGATGGGCCCTGTGTAAAAGCCGAGGTCTTGCAGCCGCCTTTGTAATTGCTGAATGCTCGATCGAGAGTTGAAACTGCTGCTAATTGGAACAGCAGGAACAGCTATCCGGCCAGCTAATCCGTTTTGGAGCGCAGCCAAAGTCGCCGGAGTGGCAATACCCGTCGCCGGTGACAAATTGCGTTCTTGCTGAAACGATAGCACCGCAAACTGGGTCTCGGCTCCAAATACTCCGTTCACCGGGCCGGGGTTTTTGCCCAGACTTCTGAGCGAAGACTGAAGTTGTCGGACAGCAGGCCCAGTATCGCCCCGTCGCAGACCAGCAGCGATTTGCGGCACAGGCGCTGCTGCCTGCCTGTTACCTTGCCGCAAAGCCGATCGAGTGCTGCGATCGACCCTTCCAGTCCCGAACATCCCCCTATCCCTCTGAAAGCGGATCAAAGCTGCCTGAGTTGGTCGATCGAACCAACCGTGAATCTGGCTCCTGTAATAACCCAATTCTTGCAGGCGCCGCTGCACAAATTCTACTTGTCGGCCTCTGTCACCCAACTCTAGAAAATCTCCGCCATTAATCTGTTGGTCATCTTCCTCAGTCCATGAGGTAATTTCCGCTTGCCTCATCTGGGCATCGATAGCAGTCAAAGTAGCAGTGTCAGCGCAGCCGTCAGAAACCAGATTGTAATCTTGCTGAAAACGAGTCACAGCGTAGAGAGTGCGTTCCCGAAACTTACCGTCAACGCCGCCTTCAAAATAGCCCAAAGCTTTTAATTGTCGCTGGATCAAGTCTACCGTTGCCCCTCTGTCCCCGAACCGCAGCCCCTTGCAACCGCCATTTCCCGAAATATTCCCTGGAAGCGTAACGGGGGGAACCGGCCGCGTGGAACCAAACAGCAAAGCTAAAGTTTGCCTATCGGCAACTCCAGTCACCCGCAGCCGATTAATTCGCTGGAAGTATCTAACCGCATTGAGAGTAACTTCGCGAAAACTCCCTGTGGGATGCGCGCTGAAGTAGCCTAGCTGCTTCAACCTGCGCTGGAGAGCGGAAACATCTGCACCTGCGTCTCCAAAACGCAGCTCCCGATAATTTGTATAAATAGTATTAAAAGGTCGATCGTCATCCCCGGCCAAACTGTTGAGTGCTATTACAGTAGCTCGATCGGGCCTACCAGTCAGCGACAGTTGATAGTCTCGCTGAAAGTTAGTCAGAGCTTGTTGAGTAACCGGGCCGAGTTGACCTGTTGAAGATCTGGGAAAATAGCCGAGTTCCCGCAACCTGTCTTGAACAGAGCGCAAATTGGGATATCCCGGATCTATTTGAGCAAAAGCCGAACCTGCTGCACTCAAAACCGACAGCATCAAAGCCAGAGACAGCAAACGGACGTAAGTTTGACTCGATAGGTTTTGCCACTTGGGCGCATCAAAAATTTTCGACTCTGCGGGTGCTTCGCAAACAAGAGCAAGTTCGAGGTAAGCAAGAGATTCCATAATTTTTTAGTGTGAAATTGTGGGTGGGTTGTGTGAGCAAACTACCAAAAATGATTTTTGGCACGCTTGGCTTGGATTCTACCAACGCTAAGTTCTACTTGAAAAGCGCGAAGCACCCGTTTTTCTAAAAAAATACCGTCAAAAATAATTACAGGTAATAACCAAGATAGCATCGCTGCTTCTAGAGACGCGAGACTAAGCAAAAAAGTTTGCAGGCATAGTCTTAGCCTTTAAGACCAAAAGAGAATAAGTTGTCAGGTAGTGTTGGCTAATATTTTATCCGGCTGCCGGTGAAATTACCACAAGACTTGCGAGCAGGCTGTCATCACCTTAATTTGTGGTCGGCTGAAGAGCCTGAAAGTGCAGGTTTTTTGTTATTAAGAAACGCGGCTTATTCATGTGGCGAGTGCGTCTGGGAAAGTACCGCGGATTAATCAAAAAACTACCCACTAAAAATCCCCACTTTTGCTAGTTGCAAATAGGGCGGGGATTTTTTGATAAGTTGACTTTGTATTAAAAAATCGACGATCGCTTAAATTAAGCCGAACCGATCGCAAATTACAGCTACTCCCGCTGCAAAAACAGTAATTGCGATGGCTACCAGCGGGTTTTGCCCTCTGCTAACCGCAAAAGAGGTAACGACCCCAGCTCCCAAAGCCGCAGTAACAGCAACAGTCGCCAAATCTCGATCGGGACGTTTGTCGTACATATTTTTTATTGTTGGTAGCTGTTAAGCTGAAAACTTACATCTTGTAATCCAAGCTACCACTCTTGCCTCTGCGGCGGTGACAACAGCCTGCCTTTTGCAACTAACCTTAAGATTTTGCTAATTTTCTTAACATACTCCCCTGAATAACCTAAGTTAGGATTATGTATTTTCGAGTTTTTATGTTGAGTTTTAGCTCTTGAAACCTTTTTTCTGCTGGGCTTTTATGTCAAATTCACGATTTGGCAGAGGCGATCGCACCCACAGTCTGTGCCCCTCAAATTGGCATCCCACATATCGTAAATAAATTTAACTTGACTTTTTGCAATAAATGTGTATTTCGCTACTGACAACAAAAGACAGGAAAAACCCAGGCGCTGGTGAACAATTTTCACACTGCGATTGCTTGGCTGCCCTCACAATGAGATGAGTATATTTGTTGTCTAATTACTATCTAAGTTTTATTCGCCCTCAACTTTTTCAGTATTGCCACCTTTGACCCAACCTTCGCGATTGTCATCCTCAATCCGAATTCGCTGCCACTCTTTGTCGGGCGACTCTTCCAAAACTACGACTCTTTCCTTGTAACCAACCCCGCCAATGCGGTTCGAGTCTCGGCTACCAGTATCCCGGAGAATTAAGCCGATCGGCTGAGTTACCAGAGCTCGGTAAGCTCCCGGTTCCAGCGGTTTGGGAGACGGGGCATCGCTATATGTAGAAACAGGGCTAGCCTGGGCTGTTGACTGCGGCGCAGCCCCTGCAACCTGAGCTGGTGTTTTGTCGTTGGGGAAAACAGGTTTTTCGGGCACAGTAGTTAGCTTAGCGGCAAAGTAAAGTGCAGCAGCCACGCTAGCACCTGCCATCAGGACGATCGCGAGCAGAAAACCCACTAAAAATTTGAAAACGCTATATACAGTGTTCATAAAACCGCAAATGAAGGAAGAAGGAAGAGGGAATAAGGAAGAAGGAAGAGGGAATAAGGTTGACTGTTGAGTGTTGACTGCTGAATGTTGGGTAAAATCTGGTAACTGCCAACTGACAACTGGCTACTAACTACTGACTACTGACTTCAAAAGCTTAACCTTGAATCCGGCGGCTCAGACTGCCGTATCTAGAAGCAAGGCGAGCTTTCCCAGCAGCGGCCCAATCTTGGAGAAACTGGATTTGTTCTTGAGCTGTTCTGGCTAAGGGCACCATCTGACTAGCTGATTCTAAAATATCATCTGTGGTAAAGTCTCGATTTTGGCTAAACCCAATGTGCATTGCTTCAATCAAAGTTTGCTCGATTTCGGCTCCTGAAAAATCGGGAGTTTCGTAAGCCAAGCGCTCTAAATCGTAATTTTTGATGCTGTGCGATCGCAACCGCAACAAATGTACCTCAAAAATCGCCCGCCGTTCCTCCTGGCTGGGCAAACCCACAAAAAATATTTCGTCAAACCTGCCTTTTCTCAGCATTTCTGGCGGCAAAGACTGGATGTTGTTGGCTGTTGCGACTACAAACACTGGCGAAGTTTTTTCTGCCAACCAAGTAATAAAAGTCCCGAACACCCGGCTAGTTGTCCCGGAATCCCCTTTACCGTCTAATCCCGCAAAAGCTTTGTCAATCTCGTCAATCCACAGCACGCAAGGGGCCAAAGCTTCTGCTAGCTGAATCATTTGCCTGGTGCGGGATTCCGATTCTCCGACTAATCCGGCAAACAAGCGCCCAACATCCAACCGCAGCAAAGGCAAATGCCAATGGTGGGCGATCGCCTTTGCTGTTAAGGATTTTCCGGTTCCTTGAATTCCGACTAACAACAAACCTCTGGGATGTGGCAAACCGTATTGGCGGGCTCGTTCGGTAAAAGCACCGCCGCGCCGCAGCAGCCATTCTTTGAGATTGTCCAAACCGCCGATATCGGAAATATTTTCGCGGGCTGGGTAAAAATCCAGAATTTGAGTTTGGCGAATTGTTTGGCGCTTTTCTTCTAAAATCAGTTCCGCGTCGTCGGGATGGAGTTCGCCTCTGGTGGCGATCGCCTTTGCCAAAACTCGGCGGATTCGTTCGATCGACAGCCCTTGACATGAGCGCACCATTTCATCAAGCAAACGCCCTTCAATGGCTTTTCCGGTTGCCCCTAACAGCCTTTCCACCTCAATTTTGATTTCCGCCGCCGCAGGAAGGGGAAACTCCAAAACAGTCATCACTTCGCTGAGGTCTTCTGGGATCGAAATTATAGGAGATACGATGACAATATTTTTGGGTACAGATTTGAGGAGTCTCGCCAAATTCCGCAGCTTGCGGGAAATCGAGACATCTTCCAAAAACCGCTGAAAGTCCCGCAGAATAAAAATTGCCGGCGCGGAGGCGGGCAATTTTTCGAGAAATTCTAAGGCTTGCAGCGGGTTGCGCTTGCCAAAACCTGTATCGTTGGGATTGCCTTGGTAGCCATCAACAAAATCCCAGATGTAGACGGCGCGAGAACCTTGTTTTTTGGCGCTTTGGGCGATCGCCGCTTCTACGCGCTCTTCTTCCCGTGTGGGAATGTAAATTAGGGGGTAGCGCGATCGCAGCAGTAGTTCAAACTCGTCGCTAAAAATAGTCATTAGTTATTAGTCAACTGACTAAGGCAATTGCCGTTTAAGTGCTTCCAGAGATGCCCAGCGACTGTCTGAGACTGTTTCGGAGCTTTCTGTATTTTTTGCATCATCAGTTAAAGAAATTCCCGGACATTCAGTATCGCATATCTGTTTGTGCGGCAGTTCCAAACACATTTGCTCGTACACCCAATCGCGCGGAGAGAAATAGCCACCTGGGGACAAATTTTCCACCAAATCTTCTAAAGCAACTTCTATTTCTGCTGAACTTGAATCTGCTTGATTTGCTGTTTCTTCGAGCCAGATTAGTTCCGATGAGTTTAGTGCCAAACGATGATTGTATTGTTTCAAGCATCGGTGGCAGGTGAGAGTAACTATTGTTTCTGCTTTCGCCTTCACCTCAAGATAATTTCCGTGGTGAGTCACTTGCAGTCGTCCTCGCACCGGAGTAAGAGTTTCTAAATCGGGGATAAATTCTTCAAAATCAATTACCTCTTTTCGCTCACTTTTTGTGAGTAGATGAGGGATATAAATTGTCTCCATAATCTTTTGCCTTCCTACTTCTTGAATTCAAAGGTCAAAAGGAATAGTTAATTTTTAACTTCTTCCTTCTTCCTTCTTCCTTCTTCCTTCTTTCGCGTCAGCGCAGCCGCACTACCAAACGCCGATCGGGTTCTTGTCCTTGACTGTAAGTTTCTATATCCTCACATTCGCTTAAAAAGCTGTGGACTTGACGGCGTTCTGCCGAAGAGAGCGATTTTATTTCAACTTCAACTCCCGTCGATCTGGCTTGATCTGCTGCGTACTCTGCCATCGATCGCAATTCCTCTTGGCGGCGGATGCGATAGCCATTTAGTTCAACTGTATAAGGAATTGACTCCTCTACTTCCTGACCTATATTCTGAACAGTGTTACATAGGTATTGAATGGCATCTATTACATTACCGTTTGGCCCGACTAAGATTGCAACTTGTTCTCGAGTCAGATTGCTTTCATCTATTGTCATCCAATAGCAATCTTTTTGTTGTTCGCATACCACTTTTGAAGGAATTGCGGACAGTTGTAGCAATTCTTCTAACCATGCCTGTCCGCGCTGCATTTGAGAGTCTTTCATTGTTGTTAAAATCAAGCCTTTTTCTTAGAACGCTTGGGCTCAAAGGGAAGTGCATCTAATCCTTGTTCTTTTTGGGTTTTCGCCTCTGCTTCGTCCACTATTTTTTGCAGGTTTTCGGGCAGCGGTTCTCGCGACAAAATAAACGATTGAACTGTTTGGAAGATGTTAGCAATCAGCATATACATCAACACGCCGGCGGGCAGCGGGAAGAACAAAAACATCCCTGAAAATATGACTGGCGTCAGTTTGTTGACTGTAGCCTGTTGGGGGTTGTCGTTTGGCCCTTGTGCTTGCCCTGAAAGAGTTTGGTTGATGTACAAACTGATGCCGAAGCCCAGGATCATTACCAAAATATCCCAGTGGATTGTACCGTCTGAGTCGATCGCGCCCACGCGGCCTAGAGCTTCAATAAACAGGAATCCTTTGTTACTAGCCAATCCGGGGATTGTGCCTTGAACTGTGGCTTCACCGGGCGCTACGGCCGTGATGTTGCCCTGTTCATCTACCTTGACGATTTCTTCGCCTTTAATGACTTTCCAGCCGGGTTCAAAGTCGATTTCGCTCTTATTTTCTGCAGCTAAAACTTTGAGAGGTTTGCCCTCTGGGGTTTGAAAATTAATTTTGGTTGTGTCGCCGACTGCGAGTTTGTCGCCGCCTGGAATTACGCCCACAACTGGAGCATGAAAAGTACCTGTGACGTAAATATTTTGGGGCGGTGTAGCAAAAGCTTGCGGTTGAACAGTTTCAATTTGTTCTTTGGGCAAAACTTGAACGTTAACGCTGTAATTTATGTCAGAAAACGGCGAACCCCTGAGCGTTGCAAACAGTGCAAACAGCACTGGCATTTGGAGCACCAACGGGAAGCATCCTGCTAGAGGATTACCGAATTCTTTGTATACTTTGCTCATTTCCTCCTGCTGTTTTGCAGGATTGTCTTTATAGAGTTTTTGAATTTGATCGACTCGCTCTTTCATCAACGGCTGTGCTACTTTCATGCGCCGCATATTGCGAAGAGAGCCTGCATTGAGAGGATAAAGAGCAAAGCGAATCACAAGCGTCAGAGCTACGATCGCTAAACCGTAGCTTGGCACGATCCCGTAGAAAAAATCTAGGATCGGGAGCATGAGGTTGTTGGAGAGAAACGAGATACCGAAATCCATTCGCTTTGAGTTAATTTAGGTGCTCTATGTTTGCTGTTGAGAACTATTTTTACCCGCTGGAGGCGAGCCGCCTCAATTTTTAGGGTTTTGTCTCTATCTTAGGACATTGCCCGTCGATCGACCGCCCAGTCTGCGGGTTTGTTGTAATGAGTTTGCCAATACTCGCACTCACTTTACCCTGATTTGAGGGCGAAGCGGTGCGGTTATTTAGCTTGGGCCGCGTTTGCTTTTTGAGCTGCTACGGGCAGTTTTTCGTTAATGTAGTCATACATTGCTCGAAATTTCGGCATAGCTCTGAGTTCCAAGCGGCTGCCATTTTTCATGGTGAGCACCATGTCTCCGTAAGTCCCGAAACCGCGAGGTACTGTGACGATTTTGACTATATCTGAGTAGATAACGTCTGTCTGATCGCCCCCCATCCAACCGCTGGTTACGGACACTCGGCGGCTCGTGATCCGATACCGCAGCCACAGAGCCCGGACAATTGCTCCTACTGCTAGGGGGATTCCCACCACAGTCAGCCCCAGGAGTAAATTGAGGATCAAGTCTCCCGGCGCGGGGCCGCCTTCATAATATACTTCCTCTCGAATTCCCATCTAGTACCTCGGCTTCTACCAACAACTGCTCTAATTCTTGCAGAATTTCTGCATAATTGCACTCTTGTGCGATCGGACGCACGACAATTACTAAATCCCACCCGAATTTTAATCGGGGCAATAGCTGTCGCAAAGCTGCCCGAATCTGACGCTTAATCCGGTTGCGGACTACAGCGCGTTTGCTGACTTTCAGGCTGATGGAAATGCCTGTGCGAGTTGGCTGCAAGGATTTTTCGGCTGTCGGTTTGCTTAATTCGACGCTTTTGGGTTTACGCAGAGCTCTTAAGCTGAAATGGGCCGAGTTACGGCGCATTCCCTTGCGGTATACGGCGCTGAAGTCTTTTCGGTGCTTAAGTCGGTTTGTATCGGGCAACATGGCGTAGGGCGATCGTTGAGGCCTCTCTACCTTGATGCAGTGCTAGACTGCGAGGCGGTGGCGACCTTTGCTGCGGCGAGCTTTGATTACCAATCGACCAGTCGCGGTACGCATTCTGGCGCGAAAACCGGATGTTCTTTTTCTTTTGCGGCTGGTTCCGTGCAGGGTTTGCTGTGTCATTTTGATTTCTCCCGGCTTGTTACTTTACTTTTGATTAATATTCACAATCTTCTAGTATACCATAGAGGGGTTTAGTTGGCAATAATATTTTTCCGATTTGAATTGATCGCCACTAATCACAAAGCAACAACCCGTTTTCAAGCTGGTGAACGAGATTTCGGTTTTGTTTTCACGACCCGATACCTAACTTTTTAAGATGATATTGCAAGGGCGATCGCCCTTAACCGAAAAAATCAAATCCCCGACTTCTTTGAGAAGTCGGGGATTTCGCGTGCAATCATGGGTAAAAGCCAGAACCGCTGACACCAAAGAAAACACAGTTAAATTCATCCGTGTATCCGTGTCGTGTCTTCCCTTATTTCAGTTCAACATTTACCGTAGCAGACATCCCCGGTGCAATCCGCGATTCGTAGCCTTTAATGCTTTCAGCATCAAACACAACTTTTACCGGAATCCGCTGCACAACTTTGGTGAAATTGCCCGTAGCATTATCGGGAGGCAATAAGGAGAATTGAGCGCCAGAAGCAGGGGAGAAACTATCGAGATGACCCTCAAATTTACGGCTACCAAAAGCATCTAATTTAATTTCTACTTTTTGGCCTGGTTTCATGTTGGCCAATTGCGTTTCTTTGAAGTTGGCAATTACCCACAAATCGTTACTGACGATCGCCATTAACGGAGATCCCGGCTGCACGCGCTGCCCGACTTCAACCGATTTGCGGCCAATTTGTCCGGCGGCGGGAGCGGTGATATTGGTGTAGGAAAGTTGCAGTTGAGCGTCTTTAACCGACGCTTCCGATTGCCCGATCGCAGCTTTAGCAGCATCATACTGCGATCGACTGACTTTAGTTTGCTCGCCCGTAGCTTGCGCCTGTTGCAATCCGCCCTTTGATGCAGCAAGTTTTGCTTCGGCGGTGCTGATACCTTCTTGCGCTAGGGCGACTTTAGCTTGAGCGCTGGCGACACCGACTTGGGCGCGCGCTACTTGGGATTGAGCTTGTTTTACCCCTTCTTGAGCTTGGGCTACTGCTGCTTGAGCTTCGGTTACGCCTTCCTTAGCTTGGGCTAACCGCGCTCTAGCTTGGGCAATTCCTTGTTGGGCTGCGGTGGTTTGGCCTTGAGCTACTTCGTAGGCGGCTCTCGCTGCGTCTAGTTGCTGGCGGGCGATCGCACCTTCTTGTTGCAAGCTTTCGTACCGTTTATAATCGGCTTGCGTTTTAACGAGACTAGCTTGCGCTTGTACTAGCTGAGCTTGCGCTGCGGCAATACCGGCTTCGGCTTCCGTCACTTTGGCTTGAGCTTGGGGAATACCGGCTTCGGCTTGGGCGACTTTGGCTTGGGCGGCGGGTACGCCGGCTTCGGCTTCAGCAACGGTAGCTTCTGCTGCGGGTACGCCTTGCTGGGCTTCTCTTAGTGCTGCTTGGGCGGTGGAAATCGCAGCGTTTGCACCGCTGATATCTCCTTGGGCTTGGGCTGTTTTGCCTTGGCTGGTTTGAGAGGCTAGGGAAATATTGGCTTCGGCTGCTTCGGCTTGGCGGCGGGCGTTTTCTAAGGCTGCTTGGGCTTGTTGGACTTTAACTTGGTAGTCGCGGGGGTCGAGTTTGATCAGCAGTTGTCCGGGTTTTACTTGTTGGTTGTCTTGTACTAAGACTTCGGCGACAGTACCGTTGACGCGGCTGCTGATTTGGTGGATGTGTCCGGCAACTGTGGCGTTTTCGGTTTCTTGGTGGATGGAGGCGTATTGCCAGTAGCGGTAGCCGAAGCTGCCTGCTGCGATCGCCCCTAGGCCCAGCGCTGCTAATATCAACGCTTTCGGGGCTTTTTTCTTGGGTGTTGCAGCCGTCGGCAGGGGTGCTTGCAGTTCTGTTTCTGCGCCTGTTTTGACTTCGGCGGGGGCGCTGATTTCTGTTTCTGGGGCGGGGATTACTGGTAGGCTTTTAGCGATGCTGTCGTCGAGCGGTTTTTCTAATACGGCGACTGCTTTGCTGTTGCTGTTGAGTTCTGTTGGGTTGGTTTCGTTTGTGCCTTTCATTGTATTTGACTCCTGATTCTTTAGTAAGATGTCGTTTGTTTAGAGTGCGTAGTTTTTATTTAGTAAGACGGCTTTTTTTAAGAGTGCGTAGTATTTTACGGTTATTTGTAATGTAGTAGAGGTAGATGCTGCTGCACTTCACTCAAAAGATTGATTTGTCGGTTTAGGAAAGATTCAGGATCGCGATATCGATCAGTTCGGAAAAGAGTTCTTGATCGGCCTGTGAAATTCCCTCGACAGCTCGATCTCTGATTTTAGCTACCAGCGGGGGCAATACCTCTTGCAGTTCCCTGCCGGAGTCTGTAAGCCAAATGCGCCAAATGCGGCGATCGCGCGTGTCTCTCTCCCGGCGGACTAGGCCTCTTTCTTCCATGCGATCGATCACGCCTGTCAGCGTCCCGCCGACTTGTTGCAGTTTGTCGCCAATGCTGGAAGTCGGCAAACCGTCTTCTTGCCACAAGCAGCACAGTACCAGCCAGTGAAAAGGTGTTAAGCCAAAGGGTTCAAGTACCTCTTGCAGCCTGCGACTGCCTAGCTGTGCCAGAAGTTTGAGACGGTAGCCCAGGCTGTGGGGGGCGAGAACGTCGTGCCACTGAGCTAGATTTATGCGCTTGACAGTGGATGTAATAACCATAGGTTTATTAGTTAGCGTTCGTATTATTAGAGTATGATATTTTTTGGGGTTTTGTCAAGGGGGGGCAAGCAAATTTTTTGAGGTTGCCAGCTATGCTAAAACCGCGAATCCCCTGGGATTTGAGTCCCAGACTAAAAGCTGAAGTCGGTTGAAACCGACTAAAAAATTCAAGCTTAACTGATGGGATGCTCGATCGTTCGATCATCGAGACTGCCACTGCTTTTTAGTCCACTTAAAGTGGACTTTAGCTGTAAGCCAGGGACTTAAGTCCCTGGCGGACTCGCGGGTACACTTGCAGACTTTGGGGCTGCGGAGGATATGTAGCTTTCCATGCGATTATCGATCGCACTCTGAGCATCACCCTGCAAGCCGGATGTCCGCCCTGCGAGGTGTGTTTACATTTCTTAATTTTTCTTAAACTAGAAAGGGTAAATCTACTTCCCGATCATAATTTATGTTGCTTCCAGCCGACCAACGCACCAAGTTAGACGACACCGACGACAATTTGTTCTATTCCGCTCCCCGGTTTGTGACTCACGTAGACGATGGATTCATCCAGCAACTAACCGATTTATATCGGGAACGGCTGAAACCGAATACTCGGATTTTTGATATGATGAGCAGTTGGGTTTCTCACTTGCCCGACGAGATGCAATTTGCCCATGTTGAAGGGCACGGCATGAATGAAGAGGAGTTGGCAAAAAATCGCAGGCTGAATCATTATTTCGTGCAAAATTTGAACGCAAATCCCAAATTGCCACTGCCGGATGCAGAATTTGACGCGGTTGTCAACTGCGTTTCGGTACAGTATGTCCAGCACCCGGATGCGATTTTTGCCGAGATTCACCGGATTTTGAAGCCGGGGGGCGTAGCAATTATGAGTTTTTCCAACCGGATGTTTTATCAAAAGGCGATCGCGGCTTGGCGGGAAGGTTCGGAGGGCGATCGGGTAGAATTAGTCAAGAGTTACTTTGATTCTGTCAAAGGAGCGAATATACCCGGATTTAGCAAGCCAGAAGTAATAGTTCGCAAGCCTAACTTGCCGAGTTTTATGCAAATGCTGCGAATAGGAAGCGGCGATCCGTTTTATGCGGTAGTTGCTTACCGCCAAAGTTAATTTTTTTTAGCAGTAAGGACTTTAGATGGATATTGAAATCACTAAAGTCCTTACTACAAACCGATCGAAATCTATGTTTTTTAGGTTAGGATATATTTAATATATTATCCTAAAATATAGAAAAATAACTTTTGCAGCGCATCACACTCGCTCCAAATATCTGTCACATAAAACCTTGTATTCGCGGCCTCCGATCTCCACTAAAGTTGATTCTTGAATTACTCATTTCTGGTATGAATGCTAAATAAATTATAGATGATAATAAAAAATTATAACATGAGGATATTCTAGCTGCTTTGCTATTTGCAGCGCGACGAACTCAAGTGAAAAGCATATACTGAGTATTGTAGTTCACCAGCAATCATAAAGTAGGGTAAAACCTTGATATGAAACCATACCAGCAAATAGCGATCGACGAATGCGGCGAACCTTTAGTCCCCATTCCACCAGAACATTTTGCCTTTGAAATCCCGCACCCTTATCAAAAGTTGGGGGCTCCTTATCACAACAGCAAAGCAGATTCGCCTTACTATTTGCGGCAAGGAGTTGTAGATAGCTTAATCGCCGCTCAAACCCAGTTACAACAAAATCATCCCAAGTGGAAAATTCTGATATTTGATGCTTATCGGCCGGTCGAAGTCCAGCAATTTATGGTGGATTATACTTTCAATCAAATTGCCCTAGCTCAAGGGTGTGAATTTCCGGTTTCGGAAGACAAACGCCAAGTGATTATAGAACACGTGTATCAATTTTGGGCAGTACCGAGCCTCGATCGCGCGACGCCTCCTCCTCACAGTACAGGTGCTGCTTTAGATATAACTTTAGTGGATGAAAATAATTTGCAAATTGATATGGGTTCTCCGATTGATGAAATATCAGAACGTTCTTATCCCGATTATTTTGCTAACAGCAATCACCCACAAGAAGAGCAATATCACAGTCACAGGCAAATCTTGAAAAATGCGATGATAGCTGCGGGTTTTCAGCAACATCCTAATGAATGGTGGCATTTTTGTCAGGGCGATCAGATGTGGGCTTTGTTGACAAATCAAAACAATAGTGGTACTCAATTTATCGCCCGATACGGCCGCTATTAAAATGGTACGCAATTAAATCTGGACTGGCGCACTCGCAACGTTGAAAAACCACGTGTATTGACAAAAAACCTCAGCTTTTAGGTGCTCTATTTGGCAAGAAACCAAGTTGCTGACACTCTATGCGTCCAGGACTATAAAAGCTCGATCGGCATACATCATTTGTATCATAAGACACGGCAACTATTGCCAGCGGGGTAGCGGTAGTTTAAAATCAACGAGAGCGAACAAGTGCAGGCAATATTTGCCAGCACCGCAAACCCTAAAGGATAACTCAGAGTTCACCAAATGAAAGCACTCATCCTCTCTGGCGGTAAAGGAACACGCTTGCGTCCCCTCACCTATACGGGTGCTAAGCAGTTGGTTCCTGTAGCAAATAAGCCGATACTGTGGTACGGAATTGAAGGAATTGTGGCGGCTGGGATTACGGATATTGGGATTATTATTAGTCCCGAAACCGGGGAAGAGGTGAAGACGAAAACAGGAGATGGATCTCGCTTCGGTGCCAAAATTACTTATATCTTGCAAGCAGAGCCGGCGGGGCTAGCTCACGCGGTAAAAGTTGCAAGACCTTTTTTGGGCGATTCTCCGTTTATTATGTATTTAGGAGATAACTTAATTCAGAATCAGTTAGATCCCTTTTTAGAGATTTTTAACAAGCAGAAACTAGACGCTCTGATTATGCTGCGTCCCGTTCCCAATCCCTCTGCTTTCGGTGTAGCAAAAGTTGATGAGACAGGAAGAGTTTTGCAGTTAGTAGAAAAACCCAAAGTTCCCCCGTCAAATTTAGCACTGGTGGGAATTTATTTTTTTGCTCCTAGTATCCATGAGGCGATCGATCAAATTCAACCTTCCCCTCGGGGCGAACTCGAAATTACCGATGCGATTCAACAGCTCATCAATCAGGAAAAACACGTAGAAGCCTGCAATTTAGAAGGTTGGTGGCTGGATACGGGGAAAAAAGACGATTTGCTGAGTGCAAACCAAATCATTTTAGATAGCCGTATCATAGCTTCAACTGAATTAACAGTAGATGCGAAAAGTCAAATTATCGGGCGAGTGCAAATAGGGGAAGGAACGGAAATCATTAATTCTACAGTTCGCGGGCCGGTGGTAATTGGGGAAAATTGCCGCATTGAAAATTGCTTTATCGGGCCTTACAGCAGTATTGCCGATCGCGTGACGATGATTGATGCTGATATCGAACACAGTGTAATATTGCAAGGGGCGAAAATAGTTGGCATTCACCAGCGAATTGTTGACAGCGTGATCGGCCAGCGAGCTCAACTAACCAATGCGCCGGCTCGTCCAAAAGCTCTGCGGTTTATGATTGGTGATGACAGTCAAATTGAATTGGCTTAAATTGAGATATTGCCAATATCTGAAGCAATAATCCTGATTTAACAAGAGATGAATTTTCTTGTGGGGAGTAGGGGTTGGGCATCCTGCCCGCCCTGGAATACGCATCTTGCCTATTCCACGATTAATTACAATTATTCACACAGCAAAGCTGCCTGTTCACAATTAGTTATAATGATGGAAACAGCAAAGATTCCTGTTCCATAATAAATCAGAGTAAGCTATCTAAAGGAGACGAAAGTTTGCAGTACGAAGAAATACCAACTCAACAGATAATACATAAATTGCGACAAACTTTGGAGCCAAGAATTGGTATTGCTGAGCCGCCCCTGTTGGGAACAGAAAATAGTGCGATCGCCCCAAATGAAGATGACGAAGACATCGCCCTTTTAAAGGCAGGTTTCGACATTTATAATATCCCCATTACCTCTTACCAAAGGCGACTCGGTTCCGCAGTCATCGCCGTTAGAAAAATAGTCCGAAAATTGCTCAGACCCGTACTAGAACGCCAAGTTATTTACAATTTCGCTAATACCCGCGTAGTTCAAACACTGAGCATTCAATTGCAAAAATTGCAAGAAAATCAGCAAACTCTAGAGAAAAAAATTCAATCCGACTTCAGCAGCGCATCTCCCGAAGTTACAGCACAGCTTGAGACTCAACAAAGAGCGATCGCAGCTTTTCAGTCGGAAATAGAGCAAATTAAAGAAGTGCAGCAGCAACATACTGCTATTTTAGAGAAGATTACGGCTGAATTGCTCGATCGACAACAATAAAGCATCAAAGATGACCACACTGCCCATATGCTCGTTAATTATAGTCAACTATAACGGTCTGCGCCACACGAAAGATTGCTTAAAATCTCTACAAAAACTTGCGTACCCCGAACAGCAACTAGATTTAATTGTAATTGATAATTGCTCTCAAGACGATTCCGTTACTTCCCTGCGCGAACTATTTCCAAAAGTTCGGATTTTTGTCAACTCCGCCAACAACTTTGCTAAAGCCCTCAACCTTGGCATCAGCGAAGCAAAAGGGCAATATATCGGCTTTCTAAATAACGATGCTACCCTTGACAGTTGCTGGTTAGAGATTCTTGTAAAACGGCTAGAAACTAATAAAGAAGTAGGTGCGACTAGCGGCAAATTGCTGTTTAAAGACGGGCGGATTAACAGCGCTGGCATTCAGCAATTACCTAATTTTTATTGGCAAGATGTCGGTTTTGGCGAAAAAGATTCGGGACAGTACGATACAGAACGGGAAGTCGAAGGGCTTTGTTGGGCGGCTGTGCTTTTTCGCAGAGGATGTCTCGAAGATGTGGGGCCGATAGATGAAGATTTTGTCATGTATTTTGAGGATGTAGAGTTTGCCAAACGCTGCCACAAACGCGGTTGGAAAATGCTTTATACTCCCGCAGCCATCGCCCATCACGAATATAGGGGTTCGAGTAAAGGAAGCAAACTTACCGAGTATTTCTGCAATCGGAATCGGTTTTTGTATTTGGCAAAACATGAACCGTTGCAATTAGTCAAGGGAATTCATACTTCGGATTTTTTTACTAACAAGCAGTACGATTTGCTGTTTGAGAGTTTATTTGTAGCGATTAAAAAGCTGCTGGATTATCAGAAACCAGAAATCATTGAAACTGTATTGCCACAGTTGTCGGAAAAGTTGGCGGTGATTTACAGTCGGATGAAGATCGATCGTATTTTGTCTCGCTTACAGGTGGTTCGGGGCGATCGCAAAATGTCCATCGCCATTTACGATCACGGACTGCATTTTATTGGTGGTGGTCAAAAATACGTCGCTACCCTTGCCTCGCTGCTACAAAATGAATTTGACATTACTTTTATCGCCAACAAACCAGTTGTGGTTTCCGACTTAGAATCGTGGTACGGACTCAACCTTTCAGGATGCAAAATTAAAATTCTTCCCTTGGCGTTTTACGAGAAACGCGGAATGCAGTGCATCGATTCCAGCATCATCGTGGAAGATATGGAAAATCCCTTTGATGAAATTGCCAGAGAAAGCAAAAACTACGATATTTTCATCAACGCGAACCAACTGGAAAAAGTCAAGCCACTGTCGCCAATCTCAATATTTTTCTGTCACTTTCCCAATACCTTCCGCAACCGTCACTTTGCTGTCGATGACTACACTTTCATTATTGCCAACAGTCAATTTACAGTCAAGTGGTTGGAGAAACGCTGGAACCTACAGCCAACTTTCCTGCTTTATCCGCCGATAGAAATGGCAACCGTTAAAGTGCCGAAAGAAAAAATAATTTTGGCGGTGGGACAGTTTGAAGCTGGGGGAACAAAAAAGCAAATTGAACTAATTAAAGCTTTCCGCTGTTTGCTAAGAGATTATCCCGAAGATTTTCAAGGATGGCGGCTCATTTTAGCCGGCAGCAGCATTCCCCGCAATCCTTATTTAAAGACTGTTCAGAATTTATTGAAGCAAGATTCAAGGGCGATCGAGCTAAAAGTCAATGCTGATTTTGATGAGGTAAAATCGCTTTATGCTAGAGCGAGTATATTTTGGCACGCCTGCGGTTTGGGTGAAGTCAATCCTCAAAGATTTGAGCATTTCGGGATGGCGACTGTGGAAGCAATGCAAAACAGTTGTGCTCCGATTGTTTTCAACGGCGGCGGCCAACCGGAAATTGTCGAACATGGGCGATCGGGCTTTTTGTTCAATAGCGTTGAGGAACTGTGCCAGCATTCACATCAACTAATTGTTAATCCCGATTTGCTAGCAGAACTTCAAGCTGGTGCACAGCAACGCAGTCAGAAGTTTAGACTTGCACATTTCGATAAAAAAGTCAATAGCTTTTTTGAGATAATTCACCAAGAGTATGCTACAATTCGGCTGCCAAATCCAGCCGATATAGCTCAAATGCTCGATCGAACTTAAAGGCTAATTAAATATTCCACCAGGGCTTAAAATCCCTAGCCAAAAGCTAAATTCCTGTTGCATAGGACTAATATCAAAGTCGATTTTATTACCGTTTTCTTCAGTCCGCGCAGGCGGACTTTGTATGTGTAGTTGGGACTTTCAGTCGCCGGATATCTAAAATCATGTCTAATTCACTGTTAATCAATTTGTCCTTTTTAACACCCGAACCAACTGGAATCGGGACTTACGCCACTAATCTTTTTCCACAACTGCAACAGCTAGAACCAACATTACTCGCTTCCCAGCAAATTGATAATTATACTTGCTATCAAATCCCCGACACTCTGACACCGAATCGCGGCCCGAAAGGACAAATTAACAGGCTGCTGTGGACTCAGTTTGAATTACCTAAACTTTACCAAAAACTACAGTCTACCCTGATATTTTCCCCAATCCCCGAAGCACCTTTGTATTCCGGCTGCCGCTACATCGTCACAGTTCACGATTTAATTCCTTTGCGATTTCCCCAACGGTTTTCTCGTTTAACAGCTTATTTCCGCTACTACACACCGCAGGTTTTGCAGCAAGCAGAACACATTATTTGCGATTCTCAATCAACGGCGGCAGATGTTGCTAACTTTTTCAAAATTCCGTCTAAAAAGATGACCGCAATTCCCCTAGCTTGCGATAATATTAATTTTAGATATCTCGACTTGCCAACCAAAAATTATTTTCTTTATACCGGCAGACACGATCCTTATAAAAACTTGGAAAGATTAATTGCTGCATTTGCGAGTTTACCCGATTACGCAAATTACGAATTGTGGCTAGCAGGGCCTCCCAATGCCTACACACCCCAGTTGACAGCACAAGTTGAACAATTAGGTTTACAATCTTTGGTAAAATTTCTCGGTTACGTTCCCTATTCTCAATTGGCCGTACTGATGAATCAGGCGATCGCCCTAGTTTTCCCTACACTTTGGGAAGGATTCGGCTTACCAATTTTAGAAGCAATGGCTTGCGGCACACCCGTCATCACATCCAACCTATCATCGATGCCAGAAGTAGCCGGAAATGCCGCATTATTAGTCAATCCTTACAGCGTTGGAGAAATAGCCGAAGCCATGCAAACAGTAGCCACAGATTCAAAAGTGCGATCGAACTTAAAAAAAGCTAGTTTAGCGCGATCGTCTCAATTTAGCTGGAACAAAACCGGAAAAGCAACCGCCAACATCTTACAGCAATACCTTTAAATCTTCCCTCTCTTCCTTTCTCCTCTCTGCGTCCTCTGCGCCCTCTGCGGTTAAAAAAAATCCCACCCAAAAACCGCAATCTACATATTATCCCATGCCCAATCCCCAGTCCAACCTGCTCATCAACCTCTCCTTCCTAATTTCCAAACCAACCGGCTTAGCCATCTACGCCAAAAACCTATTTCCCCACCTAAAATCCCTCAATCCAACATTACTAACAGCCGAAAAATTTCCCAATAACAACTGCTACCAAATCCCCGCAAACCTAACCCCTGAACAAGGAACCAAAGGACACATCAACCGATTGCTGTGGACGCAAACCCAACTCCCCAAAATTTACAAGCAGCTAAAATCTAACCTGTTATTTTCCCCAATTCCCGAAGCTCCTCTCTTTGCAGGTTGCCGCTATATAATTACAGTACATGACTTAATAGCGCTGCGATTTCCCCGCCGCTTCGATCCTCTGACACCTTATCACCGCTACTACATTCCCCAAGTGCTGCTGCAGGCTGAACACGTCATTTGCGACTCTGAATCAACAGCCAAAGATATCGCTAATTTTTGCAAGATTCCTACTAATTTAATTACGCCAATTTTTCCCGGATACGATACCAGTTTTTTCCGTTTTTTAGACTTACCAACAAGCAATTATTTTCTTTATATCGGCCGCCACAATCCATATAAAAATGTGCAGCGAGTGATAGCAGCGTTTGCTGCTTTGCCTGATAATTCCGAGTACGAATTGTGGATAGCAGGTTCGGAAGACAAACGCTATACGCCACTGCTGAAGGCGCAGGTTCAAGAATTGGGATTGGTCGATCGAGTAAAATTCTTAGATTACCTCCCCGCAGCCGACTTGCCCAAAGTCATCAACCAAGCGATCGGCCTGGTTTTCCCCAGTCTTTGGGAAGGATTCGGGCTCCCCGTGCTCGAAGCAATGGCCTGCGGCACTCCTGTCATCACCTCTAACCTGTCTTCAATGCCAGAAGTGGCTGGGGGTGCAGCTTTATTAGTCAACCCCTACAGCGTCGAGGAAATTGCCTCTGCTATGCAAGAGCTTGCAGTCGATGCCAAAGTTCGATCGCACTTGCGGGAACTCGGTTTAACCAGAGCAAAACAATTTAGCTGGGAAAAAACAGGCCTGGAAACTGCTGCTATTCTCGATCGATATCTTTAACGAAGGAAGAAGGAAGAAGGAAGAGGGAAGAAGTCAATAGGTAGATCAATGCCCCATGCCCCATGCCCAATTCCCAATTCCCCCTCCCCCTGACAGCCTGAGTGAGGGACTGCAGCCCCTTTTACTTATTGATACCCAACTGATCGCCGCGCTTGTACTGCTGATAAGCAGCAAAAAACAGCCCCGACAGAGTAACAAAGATTAGACCCAGAACAATACCTGAAAGCAGCGGTTCTACCATGAGATCTCCTTAACGTTAAGATTTAACAACCTATTTTTAATATTACCAGCACTTACACAGATGAATTTTCCAAAAAACGCCCTTCCGGGAGTATTAGATCTTGCTCTCCCCGCTGCGAACGATTAAGCTATGTTATGAGAAATAAATTTTCTTGTAGATACTATTTTTAATTGAACTCCTTTGAATAACCAACTTGCCAGGAATGAAATTAAAAACCCGATCGAGCGACTAGCCATATTTGGGGTAGCGGTGTTGCTTGCCATCATCTTGGCAACGATCGCAATTCGTCAGTTTCAAGTCGCCGATCCTTACGTCAAAAGCGTACTATCCCTCACGGGCAACCCGTTTCAGGGTTCTGCCATCTTTCAAATGAACTGTGCGGGTTGTCACATATCCGTTTCAGACAGTCAAGTCGGGCCCAACTTGCACGGAGTGTCGGAGCGCAAATCCGAATTCGATCTGATCCGGCAAGTCACCAGCGGGCAAACCCCACCAATGCCGCAGTTTCAGCCGAGTCCGCAAGAAATGGCCGACTTGCTGAAATATCTCGAACAAATTTGACTAAAGAAGGGGAACGGAATTCGTTCCCCTTCTTTGGTAAAGCCTCGAAAGCCATGCTTAGAGGCTCAGCTTCCCCGTAGTGCATCTCTGCAGCAGGGGTGTTTCTTTATCAGGAAAACCAGCCTTTTGACTCTTGTCGTGCCAAGAATGCCGACCAGACCCATCCATCATTTGTTAGGCGTTTTCTGGATAGGGGCCGCCACGGGGGCAGCCCCTACAAGAGAATGAAACAGCCCTGCTCTCTGCTGGGACGACAGGCAAGTGTAGGATCGGTTGCAACTGCCGAGTTTTATCTGCAGACTAAACCAGCAAGCTAAAACTCTGAGCCGATAACTGGCTCGGCTTTACGCCCGTCACTATAGCCAAAATCTGGTCGCTGTTGGCAATTCCGATCGCCGTCGAGCCATTAGTTTCGGTCAATGACAGTTGATTGAAGTCCAAGCCTCCCACCAACTCGATCGAATCAACTCCTGCGGTGAAGTTGATAATGGTGTCAATTCCTCCGCCCGCTGACAAGACAAAGCCATTGCTGCCACTGCCGCCGACGAAGGTATCGCTGCCAATGCCACCAAAGAGCAAGTCATCGCCGATGTCAGCAAAGAGCAAATCATCGCCGCTGCCACCAATTAAGGTATTGTTACCCTCGCCGCCGCAGAGAGTGTCATTGCCTTGATCGCCAATTAGCACGTCGTCGCCAGCGCCTCCCAAAATTACGTCATCGGCTTTGCCCCCGTACAATAAGTCATTGCCTTCGTCGCCCGAAAGAGAGTCATTGCCGCGATTGCCATAAATCGTATCGTTACCGCGATCGCCAAAAATCAGGTCAAACCCTTTGCCACCGAAGAGAGTATCGCTATCGATGCCTCCGTAGACAGTATCGTTGGCTGTATTGCCATTAATGTAGTCACCGCCCCCTCGGCCAAAGATCAAATCGTTGCCGCCCAATCCGAAGATAGAGTCACTGCCGGCACTACCCACGATCGTATCGTCGCCGTTAGGGCCATTGAGCACATTACCCGCTGAAGAAGTGCCGGGCTCATTGGGAGTAGCGATTCTGGGGAAGTTCTCAGGGCAAACCAAATCTGTCGGTACAGGTGCAGGTGTCGGCGTCGGTACAGGTGCAGGCGTCGGTGCAGGTGTCGGTGTCGGCGTCGGTACAGGTGCAGGCGTCGGCGTCGGTGCAGGTGCAGGTGTCGGCGTCGGTGCAGGTGCAGGTGTCGGCGCCGGTGCAGGTGCAGGTGTCGGCGTCGGCACAGGTGGCAGTGGTGGCGGGGTCGGCGTCGGCGTCGGGGGAGTCGGCGTCGGCGCTGGGAAGTTCCCGAAGTTGATGCCAGTGACAATAGCGCCCGAAGTTAGGGTGATGTCGGCGGGTTCGGGTGTGCTTTGGGTAAACCCAGTTTGGTTGACTTCCCGGACACGGTAGGTTCCCGGCGTTAGGTTTGCGAACAGGTAGTTACCACTGTTGTCTGTGGTAGTAGTAACAGGAGCAGGAGCAGTTCCAGCTACAACATTGGTTAACTGAATTTGGAAGTTGGGTAAACCCCGTTCTCCAGCATCCTGAGTGCCATTGTTGTTGGTGTCTTGGAACTTCAGACCTTGGATCGCCCCGGGTTGGGGCAGAAAGTTGCCGAAGTCAATGCCCGTGATGTTATCGGAGGGATTAACCGTAACGGGGGCGGGGTTAGGGGTCGTCTGCGTCCAGCCGTTTTGCTGGACTTCCCTTACCTGGTAAGTACCTGCGGGTATATCTCGGAGAGTGTAGTTGCCCGTTGCATCAGTGATGGTAGTCGGTTCGCCCTGCTGAAAGATGCCATCGGGATTGATACTGTCGAGGAATATTTGCCAGTTACCTAGCCCCAATTCTCCGGCATCCTTAACGCCGTTGTTGTTGAGGTCATTGAATTTTTGACCGCTGATTGTGCTCGACTGGAAGTTGCCGAAGTTGATATTAGCGATGTCTTCACCGCTAGCGACAGTGATGTCATCCGGGTCGGGGGTAGTTTGCGTCCAAGTAGGCTGCAAGACTTCCCGCACCTTGTAGGTTCCTGCTGACAAATCGAGGAATTTGTAGTTGCCTGTGGCATCGGTGAGGGTGTTCGGTTCCCCGGTGTCGAGAGTGCCGTTATCGTTGGTATCGAGGAAGAATTGCCAATTGGCAAGCCCTAGTTCCCCGGTATCTTGTACCCGGTTGTTGTTGAGGTCATTGAACTTCACACCACTAATCGAGTTGGGCTTGAAGTTGCCGAAATTGTTGTTTTGGGAGTCTGTGCCGCTGGTGACGGCGATCGTAAACGCACCGGGAAGAGTAGGCGTAGCTGCATTGAGAGGGGGTACAGTTTGCGTCCAGCCTGTTTGTGGCACTTCCCGCACTGTATAAGTGCCGGCGGGCAAGTTGGTGAACTGGTACTTACCAGCGACATCGGTGACGGCGGCGTTAGTGCCTGTTTCGGTGGCTACTGCGTCTTGGACACCGTTGTTGTTGGCATCTAGGTAGATTGTCCAGCCTCCTAGGGGTTGTTCTGCTGGCGCATCTTGGATGCCATTTTTGTTGAGATCGTTAAATTTAATCCCGCTGATTTTGCCCAACTGGAAGTTGCCGAAGTCTTGAGCCGTAATGTTTGTGCCGCTGACCGGGTTAATTGGATAAAAAGTCGGACCGGCGGTTTGTGAGAAACCCGTCGGCACATCTTCTCTCACAAAGTGCCGACCAGAGCCGACGTTGGGAAAGGTATAATTGCCAGGAGCCGCTGGCGCTGTTCCGGTAACTTGAGAGGCAATTTCCGCATCACCGGTATCTAAAGTGCTGTTATCGTTAGTATCTTTGAACAAGCGAACGGTAGTGCCGTTGAGGGGGGTGTCGTCAGCAGAGAAGCCGTTGCCTGTGAGGTCGGTGAATTTGGTGCCGCTGACGGTGATGTTTTGGAAAACGCCGAAGTTTTGACCGGTGACGGGAGTACCGCTTTGGGCACTAACGAGAATGGCGGCAGCGGGGAAAGAGATGCTGGAGTTGGCTGGGGCAGTGGCTTGTATGAGGTAATTCCCGGGGCCGATATCCCCGAATGTGTAATCTCCGGCTCCCGCAGTGGTTTGTGCAGTGCCGACAACAGTATCTGTGCCGACTTCTAGCGTGTTGTTGTTGTTGGTGTCTTTGTATAAGTTAACGGTGATGCCGTTTAATACGGTGTCATCGGGCGTGAAGCCGTTGCCCGCGAGATCGGTGTAGGTCTTACCTGCGATCGATGTCCGTTGGAAGTTGCCGAAGTTGGCACCGGTGACATTAACAATACCCGTATTTGCCGGAGTAGGGCCGAGGGTCTGCACCCAAGCATTCTCAGGCGTTCCAGCGGGGGGGGCCTCTGTAATCGGAGTATCGGTTTTTACGTCGCGGAGGATGTAAGTGCCGTCGGCTGCGGTAGTAGTGCTCTTCGTGCCTACAGAAATCACCCAGCCCGGAAGACCTGGTTCAGTCGCCGCGGCACCTTGCAGACTATCCCCGTTAAAGTCGTTGAATTTAACCCCTGTGACGATCGGGCCGTATTCATAAGCGCCGATATCAACACTAGCGCCGATCGTCCGGGGGAAGCCAGCACCCCGCTGGTCAGTCGCGCCTGCAGCAGCCGCAGCCGTGGCATCCCCAGTATCGATCGCCGGATTAGGAGTCCCGGTGCTGTCAGCCAAAGCATAAGTCACGGGAACGCCTGTAGCCTGGTTCAATCCTGCGGTAGGGGCGATGACATTTGCTAGAGGAACTGTTAGTTGCTGGGCGACAGGTAAATTGCTCCCAGCAACAGCCCCGATCAAATTGTTGATACTGGTGGCGGCGAATGTCCCAAACACGTCGGGATTCGCGCCACCCAAATTGCCCGCGACGATCGAATTTAGGACATTGACAGTACCGCCGTTAGTAGCAATCCCCCCGCCCACAGCAAGAGCAGGGGCAGTAGCAGTAGCATTGTTAGCAGTGATGGTGTTGTTAGTCAGAGTTGCAGTAGCGCCGCTGTTGACAAAAATCGCGGCCCCCGCAGCCTGGCCCGGTGTCGCCCCCACACCGCCAGCCGCGCCTCCGGTTGCTGTGTTGTTGAACAAAGTGCTGTTGTTCAGGGTCAAACTGCCAGCATTAACAAAAATTGCCCCTCCCAAACCAGCACCGCCGCCGCCACCGGCTGCGCTGCCGACGCCGCCCGGGACGAAAGCTCCGAGAGTCGTGCTGGCTCCGCCTACTGTACCGAAGCCGCCGCCGCCACCGAAGCCGCCGAGACCACCGTTGCCGCCAACACCGCCACCGCCGCCGCCTCCTCCTCCTCCGAAGCCGCCAGCGCCGCCAATTCCCCCAGAACCGGCTGCACCTACTGTGCCACTGCCTGCGACGCCACCAGCGCCGCCAGCGCCACCGCCGCCTCCTCCTCCTCCGAAGCCACCCGTACCGCCAGCGCCGCCAGCGCCGCCCGTACCGCCGTTAGTCCCGCCGGTACCTGCGCCGCCGGGGCCGCCAGCGCCGCCGGGGCCGCCGTTAAGACCGGTACCTGGCAATCCGCCACTGCCCGCGCCGCCGTTGCCGCCCGTACCGCCCGTACCGCCCTCAGCGCCGATGCTTTGCAGCCCGGTGAGGCCAGTTTGACCGGAGCCACCTGCGGAAACGAAGGGAAACAGACCTGCAAAATCGGTGTTGCCGCCCGGGCCTGCGACTGCGGGAGCTACGGGGGGCGCGCTGCCCGCACCGCCCGTAGCGCTGTTGCCAGTAAATGTCACGCTGTTAACTGTGACAGTGCCGGTGTTGATAAATAGTGCGCCGCCCATGCCGGCTGCACCGCCACCGCCACCTGTGCCCGCAGCGCCTGTAGAGATGCCACCGGTAATTGTCAGGTTGGAAAATGTGACTGGGGTAGTGGCGCTGTCGATGAAGAAGCCCCGGTTATTGCCGAGATCAAGGGTGAAACCGCCGCCGGTAAAGGTGATAGGGGTAGAAATCCTGGGCAGAACCTGTCCGGGCGCGAAGGTGATGTTGCCGGTGATGGCGATCGTGTCTGCATTGGGCAAAGCGTTAGCCAGAGTTATCGCATCTTGGAGTTCGCCAAATGTGGCGACTAAAACTGCACTATAAGCTTCCCTCGCCTCAACCGAAAATGCCAAAGCCGTCTCTATTTTGCCCGTAGTTACTTCGAGTTCCCAGTCTCCACCCAGTGCCGCACTGCCGGTCAAGTTATCGGAAGCGGCAATATTTGCTCCCGTGAGCTGGCTCAACTTTTCCACGAAAGCAACACCTGCTTCTGTGGCGGCGACGTTGCAACCATAAAGCAGAATTTCGGGTTTAGCTGTAATTGAAGAGTTAGAGTTTGCTTCGACTGCAGGCAAAGCAAACCATGTTTCTAAATAATTGCGGTAGCTTTCAATGTTGCTGAGATTTAGTTCTGTGCCTCCCAGTTGCAAGCTGGCTGCTGCGCCGTGAGACAAAATGTGGACGGCTGCAATGTTTTGCCGCTGTTTAAGTGTTTCGGCGATTTGCTCGATGCCGTCGCGATCGGCTTTCAGAATAACAATTTCTGTATCGGGATTGACCGTTTCTGTTAAACTTTCGCAATTTTTAACTTGTGAATCTGCAAAAACTATCTGGTGTTTCGGCTCTTTATAAAGTTCCACGTTCAAATTCTCCTGGTACACGCACACATCAAATTCATAGCACAAACCAACCGCAGCAGCAGCGATCGATCTTTTTCCGGTGGAGATGAGAGTCGTTGGCGAAGCCCTCGAAGAGGATCGTCCTTAACTTTCACCTAAATTGAATATTGACAAAAAAGTTTTTTTATGCTCCCCTGCCCTAACTGAGTTAGTTTGATGGTTGAGAAGTTTTAAATGGGGATATTGTTCCGGCTATTTCCAAAAATGTTGGACGAAACTTGCGCGCTGTTGTATGCTCTACCCGAGATAGATAAAGTACCAGATTTTATCAAAATTGTCAATCAAATAATTAACCAATGGCGATCGATCTGTGTGCGTCAAGAGTCATCAGTCCTGGTTATTCGCTGTAAGCGGATATTATTTGATAGTGCTGAGCTGCTGAATGATATGTATGTGCGATCGACCAACGGCCATCAAATTTATTTGCAGTGAGGAATGCAAGTCCTCATAAAACTCAGATGACTTGCATTCCTCACTACAAAAGTTATAACAGTTATTTTACAGGAATAGATAGGACTGATGAATGCTGACTCATGACTAATATTTCTGGAGACTATTATACTCAATAAACCTGGAAGATGAAATAAAATTTGGCGTGGCAGTTCAGAATCTTAACTCCTCTTGCCGTGGCCTGCATCCAAGACTCACTAACTACCAAGTTTCTTCGTCTGGATTATTGGAATTGCTCCAGATTTCCACATCTAAATCATTGAGATAAAGCAGAGCACTTTCAATCTGTTTACTTGTACCGTTAAGTTCCAAATCAAACCAGCCATCATCTAAAGTTTTGACACCTAACAAAGCTGCATTAAAATTCACCGTCAAACCGTATTCAGAAATCAAGTTAGAGATCACAGGTTCCTGATGGTACTCTTTAGGAACACGAATGCGAATGCGGGTTTGAGTTGGTCTGCTGTCACCACTATCAGATTTGGGGATATCTGATTCTTGGGTTCTGTGAAAATTGCCGATCGCCTCAAATTCAGATTCGCTAGTGTTGTGAGCTAACATTTGGGCCTCCTAATGTTTGTTTGAGTTTACATTTTGCACCAATATCTTGTAGAGTGCGTATCTGCGAGATTTTCAAGCTTCCAAGCAGATTGTCGATAGCCACGCACCCTACTAATGACTAACAACTGCGTAGAGCCTACAGCCTAATGACTGATGATTATTCTTCAACCTCCTTAATGCTAGTTTTTCGTTCCAAAATCTCCTTAAGCACAAGGGTAATAACTCCTAAAAAACCTAGAATTACCGCCGCTGAAAATGCGGCTTGCGTCGCGTACTGCTTGTAAGCATCCTCTACAAACAAAGGCAAAGTTTGGGTTTTTTTAGCAATATTTCCCGATACCACAGAGACGGCTCCAAATTCTCCCATTGCTCTAGCATTGGTCAAAATCACTCCGTAAAGCAGTCCCCAGCGAATACTGGGAAGGGTGACATTCCAGAAAATTTGCCAGTCATTTGCTCCCAAAGTTTTCGCCGCCTCTTCTTGATCAGTTCCCACTTCTTCCAAAACAGGAATTACTTCGCGGGCCACAAAAGGCAAGGTAACAAAAGCAGTAGCCAGCACCATTCCAGGGAAGGCAAAAATAACCTTGATATTGGCCGCCTCAAGCCACGGCCCGAACCATCCCACCCGACCGTAAAGCAGTACAATCATTAAACCTGCAACTACGGGTGATATGGCAAACGGCACGTCTAAAATGCTGATTAATAGCGTGCGCCCGGGAAATTTATTGCGGCCAATTACCCAGGCTGCACACAAACCGAAGACTGTATTTACAGGCACAACTATCAGAGAAATTATCAGGGTAAGTTGCGCTGCGTGCAGAAAATCGGGCGAGGTTAAGTTAGAAAGAAATGGCTCAAATCCTTTTCGGAAAGCTTGGTAAAAAACGTTGAGCATGGGGATAAATAAGACGAGAGCAAGATAGCCACTCGCAATTCCGATTAAAGTGGGTTTTACCCAGGCTTTCTCCTGACTCCGACTAGAACCTGCAGGCGGTAATTTATAATTAGCGGGTGAATTGATATTAGCCGTCATAGCGTCTTCTCCATGCTTGTAATAGATTAATTGCAAACAGCATTGCCAGGGAAATACCTAACAGGATAGTGCCGATAACTGTTGCTCCTGCATAGTCGTACTGTTCCAATCTTTGAAAAATTAATACTGGCGCGATTAAATCTTTGAAGGGTATGTTAGAAGCTACAATTACAGTAGAGCCATACTCACCAACGGCTCGCGAAAATCCGAGGGCAACTCCGGTTAAAATAGACGGAAATAACGGGGGTAAAACTACTCGCCAGAAAGTTTGAAATTGAGAAGCACCCAAGCACCAAGCTGCTTCTTCGATGTCTTTTTCCATCTCGTTTAAAACTGGCTGTACAGTCCGCACGATAAAGGGCAAGGAAATAAAGATCATGGCTATTCCTACGCCCAAGCGAGTAAATGAGATCTTGATTCCCAAGGGTGCAAACAGCCCGCCGATCCAGCCGTTATCGCTGTAAACTGTGGCGAGAGTTAAACCCGCGACGGAGGTGGGCAGTGCAAAAGGTAAATCGACTGCTGCATCGACAACCCGTTTTAAGGGAAAGTCGTAGCGGACTAATACCCAGGCAATTAATGTGCCGAATACTCCGTTAATTAATGCCGCAATTAATGCCGTAAAGAAGGTGACATCGTAGGCGGAAAGGGCGATCGGACTGGTGGCAATTGCCCAAAATTCGGCGGGGTTTGCTGTGCTGGCTTTCAGGAGCATTGCTGCAACTGGGAGCAATAGCATTAAGCTGAGGTAGCCTAGGGTGATTCCCCAAGGTAATGTGATTTTGCCGATCGCCTTTTTGATATTTTCGATCGGAGACTCAGGGTTGCTGGTTGGAGATGATACAGCCATAAGTGAATAGTTGGGATTTGGAAGAATAGTGAATCTATTAGATCCCCGACAACTTCGGGGAAGTCGGGGATCAGGGCATTCTGTTTTTTTACTGCTTAATTGAACCTTGGATTTTGTCAAAAACAGCTCCGTCATCGAAGAATTTCTGCTGAATATCTCCCCAACCTCCTAAGTCTTGAGCTGTAAATAGGGTTTTGATGGGGGCATATTTTTTGACAAATTCTGGTTCTGCCGCTACTGTCGCATCTACTGGGCGGAAGCCTACTTTGGCAAATTCTCGCTGAGCTTCTGGGGTGTAGAGAAACTTGACAAATGCTTCGGCGACTTCGCGAGTACCGTGTTTATCAACGTTTTTATCGACAATGGCAATCGGATTGTCGATCGAAACATTGATTTCGGGAATACTATAAGTCGGTTTTTCGCCTTTCTCACCTGCCAGAAAAATCTCGTTTTCGTAGTTAATTAAGGCGTCGCCTTGCCCTTGTTTGAAAAATACATCAGTGGCTTCGCGGGCATCTTTAGTCAGAATCGGGACGTTTTTGTAGACTTTGCTAGTAAAGTCTAATGCTTTGGTTTCATCTCCTCCGGTTTTGACAACCGAGCCCCAAAGTGCGAGGAAATTCCAACGGGCAACGCCTGATGTTTTGGGATCGGCAGTAATCACTTTTACTCCGTCTTTGCTTAAATCTTCCCAGGTTGTGATGCCTTTGGGATTGCCTTCACGGGTAACTATTGCTCCTACCGATTTGCTGACTATGCCTTCGTTGGGAACTTCTTTTTCCCACCCAGGTTGAATTAGTCCGGCTTTTTCGATTTTTGCAGTGTCGAGGGCTAGGGCTAGGTGTACGATGTCTGCTTCTAAACCGTCAATTACGGCCCGAGTTTGGGAACCGGAACCGCCGTAGCTTTGGTTGAAAGTGACGGTTTGACCCTTTTCTTTTTGCCATTGTTCTACAAATTTGGGAATTATCGCTTCATGGGCGGCTTTTGTGACGGCGAAGGATACTAGAGTTAATTCTACGTTGCCTTTGTTGACTGCTGGGGTAGCGCTGCCTGGAGTGGCTGCGGGGTTGTTGGTGGTTCCCTGGCCGCAGGAGGCAACGGCGATACTTAAAGTTATTCCCACTAAAAATAGGGACACAAATCTTTTCAGGGCAGTAAATGATTGATTTGTGCTGGCTGATGACTGTTGTCGCCAGCGAAGGTGTTGAGTTAGGCGTTGCCACGGGCTCATTATATTGGTTCCTCTAGAGAAAGTACGGTTATTAGGTCGGAATACCGTAATTATGGTTGTGAAGTACGATTATAGACAAGAGCGAGTCAAAAGGCAACAAAAAAAATAAACTGGGGGAAATCAGGGTCGATCGCATATCCTGATGTCTTTTCCGTCGGTGCTTTCGATCCAGATTTGGGGTAAAATGTAAAGTGTATAAATACTATAATTGAGTTAAGGTGGTCAACTTGCGCGGCTGCACGATACGCCCTACGACTACCATCGGCCGATCGCCCAAATGTAATAGCCCTGCCAAGAGTCGCCGCCCCAGCGAGATATGCCTGACTCGCGCGATCGTCCTTAACTAAGAAAAAGTTTTAACTGGTATGTCCTTACCCCGCCCAGTCTCAGACACCCTAATTGAATTGTTGAAGCCTGTAGCCTCTGAATTGGGAGAAAGATTGGGAGCAAGCGCTGTCAACGAACGCTATGCAGAAATTGAACCCTCTGGTTCTTCAGCTTTAAACCAGCAAATCAAAAAAGACCCTCGCTGGATTAAAGCACAAATGAAATATTTGCAGCGTCAGCAGGCCAGAGAACAAGAATTAATCGCCCTCGCGGGCGCAGAAGAAAGGGTAAAGGAAGAACGGGCTAATCGAATTAAGGCACAAGAAGTAAGAGATAAGCGGGCAATTAGCAGGCTTTGTCGCGACTTAATGCGGGAGTTTCAGTCAGAAGCAATTCGAGTTAAGCTGAGCGAAATTCAAACTATTTGGGATCGGGACAACTGGTTTTCTAATTTGAGCAGGCAGGAAACTGAACAGATTTTGCAGCAGCAGCAGCACCGACTGCTGCTGTTAGTTGCTCCCGCAAAAATTAGCCAAGATTGCCCTGATTCGTTCCGTCACAATCTGAATATCGAGCTGCCGGCTAAGTTAAGAGCTTTTTTGAACCAGCACTACCCCCCCCATGGAGATTTATGCCCGGTTCAGTTTTACGGAGACTATTTCAAAAAAGCGATTTCTGATATTGATGTGGAGCGGTTGCAGACAGTGTTGTCTCCCGTACCGACAGCTATACTGTACAGCGATATCAGCGATTATGAAGTTAATTTTCATGTGGGTTTTTGGGGCGTCATCAATCAGAGCGTTTCTCTAGTGGCGATGCAGCCTTGGAATTGGGAAGAAGTTTATCACCACTTGGAGGCGGAGGGGAAAGACAAAAAGCTGAGTCTGCGGATTATTAGACAAATAATTGTGACTATTCACAAGTTATTGGCGGCTTTTTTAGCTGATTTATATTATTTAAATATCGATTTTACTCACGAACCTCAGTTATTTAAATTAGAGGCGGAATTTGCTCAGGAATGGTTTTCTAAAGATTGGGCACAACCGTATATTGAAACTCTTAAAGAAATTCAGGAGCAGCAGCGAATAGTCTATAAGGGAGAGATGCGGCGGCTGGCGCTGCGAGAGGCGAAAGCTAAGGCGGAACGCCAGCGTTTGGAGGAAGCTGAACTCAAACGCAGACAGGAAGCTGAGTCGGCATCTAAGCGGGTGAAGGAATTAGCTCATAAATTAAAACATCAGAAATGGCAGTGTGTATATACGCTGCCAGGACATTCATCGTTTGTGAATTCTCTGGCGATTAGCCCTGACGGTAAAATTATGGCTAGCGGTAGTTGGGATAAAACTATTAAGATTTGGAATTTAGAAACAGCGGAATTAATTGGCACTCTGACGGGACATTCCGATCGCGTAAATTCGGTTGCTATTAGCTCTGACGGCAAAATGCTGGTTAGTGGCAGTTCGGACGAAACAATTAAGTTTTGGAATTTGCACAACGGTGATTTGCTGTGTACTTTTCCGGGGCATTCTATGGAGGTGAATTCGGTGGCGATTAATCCGAAGCGCCTGGTAATTGCTAGCTGCGGTGGGGCTGATAATACGATTAAGCTGTGGAATTTGCGGAGTGGTGAGTTGCTGCGAACTTTGAGGGGTCATTCTGACAATGTGAATGCGGTGGTTTTTAGCCCGGACGGTAAAATATTGGCGAGTGGCAGTTCGGATGCGACGAGCAAGGTTTGGGATGTGGAAAGCGGCAAGTTGCTGCGGACTCTTTCGGGGTTGAATGTTGGGGTGAATTCGGTGGCGATCGCCCCGGACGGTCAGATTCTTGCTAGCGTCAGCAATGATTATACGATTAAGCTGCGGAATTTGCACACGGGCCGTTTGTTGCGGATTTTAAATACTAATTCTGGAAGGGGAAAGGGTTTAACAAATTTAGGAACGAATGAGGCGTTGCATATTTTGCAGAATTATGTGAGTAGGGGCGAGTCGGTTGCTATCAGTCGAGACGGTTTGACTTTGGTTAGTGGCTGCGATGATAATACGATTAATATTTGGAATTTGCAGACGGGGGAGTTGTTGAGCGCTCTTCAGGGACATTCGGGTACGGTGTACTCGGTGGCGATCGCACCTTCGGGCAATTTGCTCGCCAGCGGCAGTGCGGATCAGACGATTAAGATTTGGCGGTGCGATTAGTTAATTGGCAGTGGGCAGACAATTTCGGTTTTGCCCTTACGGGGAGGGGTTTTGAGCGAATTTGAAAAAAAAATGGCTGGGGGGGTTGCGCTGATGACTATAAGTTTGCTATATTAAGTTTCACTGCTGGTGTAACTCAGTTGGTAGAGTAGCTGATTTGTAATCAGCCTGTCGCAGGTTCAAATCCTGTCACCAGCTTTATAGCAGTTTTCAATCGGATTAAATAAAGTAGGGACACGGCAGTGCCGTGTCCCTATCTGATATATGCTATTTTGTACCTTGGGGGCGGGTTCGCCTGCCCACCCCACAAGAGTTTTCAGAATAATAGGTGTACAAGTTAAATGTGCGACAAATTACAAGGCTTAACCTAACGCAGTGCAGGCTTTTTTCAACCATTCAATTGTTGCTGCATCAAGTACGGGTTCCAGTTTCTCGACTACCGAAGCGTGATAATTATTCAACCATGCTAGTTGAGTCTTTGACAGTCGATCGACATTTATCAATTTGCGCTCAAACGGAATATACGTCAGCGATTCAAATCCGTACCAAACCGAACCGTTTTTTGAGGGCATTTCCCTGACAACATAAAGATTTTCGATGCGAATTCCGCCCCATCCGGGTTCGTAATATCCCGGTTCGATGCTAGTTACCATTCCGGCTTCCAAGGGATACTGCACAGATTTGCTGATGCCATTTGGCCCTTCGTGACCGGCTAAAAACGCGCCGACTCCGTGCCCGGTGCCATGTCCGTAGTCTAGCTGTTCTTGCCATAATACCGCACGGGCGATCGCATCTAATTGCGCTCCCGTTGTTCCTTTGGGGAATTGCTGCATTGCACAGTTGAGGTGCGCGATTAAGACTGTGGTGTAGTGTTCTATTTGTAGCGCCGTCGGTTCTCCGATACTTATTGTTCTCGTATCGTCCGTTGTACCTGCTAAATATTGCGCGCCTGAGTCAAGCAGCAGCAATTCTCCGGGTTTTAAGGTGATTTCTGGGCTGGGGGTTCCGTAATGTACGATCGAGCTATTGGCTCCCGCACCTGCGATCGTCCTAAAAGTTAAAGTCTGAAAATCATTTTCTTCCTGGTAAAATCTTTCGATGCTTTCTGTGACATCAAACTCAGTCAAAACCTTACCATTTTCTAGCTGTTCTGTCAACCACTTCAAAGTCAAAGTTTTCGCTCGACTTGCTTTGAAATTGGCTGATTTCATCTGCTCAATTTCTACGGAATTTTTGCGAGCTTTCATCCCTTCTACCGGATGTGTCTCAAAAACTATTTCGATGTTGTAAAACTGCGCTTCTTGATGGTTTAATATTAACTGGTACGTGCCTGCTGTGCTGTGTTTCGGGTCTAAAAGTACCCGGACTTTATGTGGCAAATTTACGCAAGTTTCTAATGTATGCGGATAGTCGGCGTAGGGAAGCAAAGTTACATCCGCCCGCAATTCTTGCTTGATTTCTAGCGAAACTCGTTCGGGATTTGTAAACAAAAACGCTGAATCTGTGGTGACAATGGCATAGGATATAAAAATGGGAATGTGGGGAATATCCGAGCCTCGGAGATTGAACAGCCACGCTATTTGATTGAGGTTGGTAATCGGAAGCACATCGATGTTGGCTTTTTGCATCGCTTCCCTGACTCTGGCTAATTTTTCGGTGGCGGTTTCTCCTGTCAGGGATGCAGGTAAGCTAAATATAGGTGCTGCATCAATCGCGGGTAAAGTCTCTGCTGTTTGCCAAGGAGTTTGCGATCGCACTTTGTCTGTCAAATTCTCCCGGATTGGTATGAGATCAATCTCTGCATTCGCGAATTTTTTCACCCAATTTTGATATTGCTCTGTCGCTACAGTAAACGGGTCAAAACCCATGCGAATTTTAGTTGATTTTTCTGCCGATTCTACAGCCAATTTTTCTAAAGTTTCAATTAAGGTTAAATTTTCTTCTAAGCCGAGTTTCGATATTTGAATAATTCCAGTATCGACTTGCAAGTCGGCTTGTTCGTAATAGCGGGAATCCACAAACAACCAAGCGGAATCTTTGCCCACCAACAAATCACCGGCGGAACCCGTAAAACCGCACATCCAAGCTCGTCGCTGCTTGGCGGCTGGAACTGATAAATTTAAGTGTTCGTCCACTGCTGGGATGAAATAGAAATCTAATTCATAATCTGCCATCAAATCGCGCAAGTCCGCCAGTTTTGCAGCGGAGGTATCTTGAATATTTGTATTTGCTTTCAAGTTAGTGGCAACCATGTTGAATCTTCCTATTTTACTTGTTTAAAATTGTCTTCAAACCTTTAACTAATCTCCTAATACCTGCGGTGGCGGTTGCTTTTTCCAAAGCACCGTAAGCAACGCGCAAATAGCAGCCGCTATCCATGCCGAAGGTTGTACCGGGAAGCACTGCTACGTGATATTCGCGAATTAATTTTTCTACTAATTCCATTGTATCGATTTCAGTATCAACTTTCAAGAAAAAGTAGAATGCTCCGCAGGCTGGGGAAATTGTACACAAATTTTGGATGGTATTGAGTTCGTCTAATACGAGTTGTCGCACAGATGCGATCGCCCTTACATAATTATCGCAGTAACCTCTACCAACTTGCAAGGCTCCCAAGGCTGCATATTGAGAAATTACGGGCGGACAAATTAAGATTGTATCTTGAATTTTTCTCACTGAAACGAGCAAGTGTTCTGGGATTACCATATACCCGATCCGCCAACTCGCAAAACCGTAGGCTTTGGAGAGGCTAAACAGAGAAATTGTATGTTCGCTGCTGTGGGGAAAAGCGGCGGGCGAACAGTGTTTGACGCCGTTATAAGTAAAATATTCATAAGCTTCATCGCTGATGTGATAGATGTTGTGCTGGCGACAAATTTCGTTAACTTCCCGGAGTGCTTCGACCGAATAAACAACACCAGTGGGATTATTTGGGGAAATGGTAACTATGGCTCGCGTTTTGTCAGTAATGGCTTTTTTTATAGCAGCGATATTAAGTTGATAATTGGTGTCAGTTTCTACTATCACTGGTCGGCAATTTGCCATAATTGCCGCCATTTCGTGGTTGAAGTAATAAGGTGATTGGATAATAACTTCGTCTCCCGCCGAAGTGATAGCGAGAATGGCGTTGGTAAATCCCATATTGCTACCGGCGGTAACGACAATACAGTTTTTGCTGTTAACTTCTATGTCGTTATCTGTTTTTAGTTTGGCTGCGATAGCATCTTGTAATTGTGGAATTCCTTCCACGGCTTTGTATTTGTGATTGTCGGTATTTGCGAAGAATTCGGGAGTTCGGTCAAATGATTCTTGTGGCGGATTGTAGTAAACTACGCCTTGTCCTAAAGATATTGTTCCCGGATTTTGGCGGATCAGTTCGCCAACTACTGGAATTATTGGCGACTGTACCGATTGCATTCGATTCGGGTGATTTTTCATCATATATTATAGGTAATTGTAGGGGCAGGTTTAGTGAGAATGTACGTCCTTCAGCAAGTTTACTATTTCACGCACGCGCCTCTCCGCTTCAGGATCTATGTACTTCTATTTTAGAACCTTGGGGGGATTTAGAAACTTTAACTTGTGCAGGCAATCTTTCGCCCAATTCTCGAACGTGGGTAATCACTCCAATCAGTCTTTCTCGCTGCCGCAAAGATTCTAAAATTTGAGTGACGCTTTCGAGAGTTTCGGTATCTAAAGTACCAAATCCTTCATCTAGAAATAAGCTGCCCAAGTGAGATCCTTGAGACAGCTTTTCTGACAAAGCTAAAGCCATTGATAAGGAAGTGGCAAAGGTTTCGCCACCGGAAAGAGTACGCACTCGTCTAGCTTCGCCGCCGTTCCAATTATCTGCTACCCAGTATTCGCCGTCTTGGTTTATTAGTTTGTAGCGATTTTCGGTTAATTCTTGCAAAATTAAGGTGGCGCTGCCGACTAATTCTGCTTCTAAATGTTCTAAAATGTATGATTGAAATTCGTTGGATTTGAGGTTCTGCGCTAAGGTGTGATAAGTTTGCTCTTGTTCTGTGAAATTTGTGATTTGCTGTGACAATCTTTCGGCTTGTTCGAGATTTTGGGCTGCTACTTGAATCCAAGCTAACAGTTCGGCGCGGTTGTTGTTGGCTTGTTTGAGGTTTTCTTGGGCGGTATGTTTTGCCGATCGCACTTGTGCTAAAGTATTCTCATCCGTAGTTCGGCCTGCGATCGCCTCGCTCAAATCTTTCGCCCGCGTCTCTAACTGAATTTTTGATTCGCGGTGAGAGCGAATAGCATTTTCCCATTCTGATTGTTCCTTAACTGTCGCAACTGCTGCTAAAAAGGTCTCTTCTGTGAAATCAGCCGCTGTTAATTTTGTGGCCCAATCCTGGTTTAACTGCTGTTTGTGAGCTTGGGCTTGTCCAAAAGCTTCTCCAGCTTGTTGCTCTCTCTCTGCGGCTTGAATAACCTTATTTTGAGCAGTTTGATATGATTTTTCGGCAACTTTCAGCAGATTTGCCAAGTCTTGCTTGTCTTGTTCTAAGACTTTTGCTAAATTAGCATAAGGTTGATATTCGGTAATTTGATAAAGCGCATTTACACAACTTTGCAACTGCTGCTGCCGACGGTCTGATTCGGCGATCGCATCTTGATATTCCTGCTGTTTAGCTGCTTGAGTCGCCACAGCAAAATTAAATTTTTGTTGAAAATTATCATATTCCAATGATGCGAGTTGGAACTGCTGTTCAGTTTGGCGGTATTGGCGATCGCTCTCTTTAAGGAGTGCCAACTCCTGCTGCAACCCCAAGCTTTCCCAGTGAGGATTTTCCAGCACTTGAGTGATTTGCTGCTGCAATTCGGCAACTTTATTCGCAGTTAATTCCAACATTTGAGCAATTTCCGACTCTTTTTGCCGGCAGGCTGAAACTGCACTTTTTCCCTCAGCAGCCAACCTTTGAGCATCTTGAAAAACCTGATTTGCATCCGCCAATTTCCGCCGCAAACCAGCGACATCGACAATATTAGAATCGGGCAAAGGAGGGAGCAGATCGCTCTCAGGATGCACCCCCCCACACACCGGGCAAGTATCGCCAGAATTCAGCGACATTCTGACAGCAGCAACACTCTCTAAACGTGCCGCTTCCGCATTAGCGGTTTGGGCCGCTTCTAACTCGAGATCGCACTCTTTTAGTCGGATTTCGGCTGCTTCTAAATTAGTAGCAACCTCTACATAAGTCTGTTGAGCTTTTTCCTTATCTGCGATAGATTTATCCAACTGTTCTTGCTGAGTCTTTTGCTGCTTGGTAATTAGCTGCAATTCCATCAATAAGGGTAAAATTTGCTGCAATTGCTCTAAACGCTTTCCTCCCGGCGCATACTGTTCGAGTTGTGCCACTGCTTGAGTAACTCGAAAACCCGCACCTTGAATTTTAGTGTTAGCAGCTTGCAGGTCTTTATCTGCTGCCATAAAAAAGCGGAGTTTTTCCTGTTGAACTTTTTGGGCAAGCGCAACTTCTTTTTCTAACTGAGCGCGCTGTTCTTCATATACTTTAGCAGCAGCTAGAGCATCTTCGCGAGCCTTAATTTGTGGTGCTAGCACCTCTTCTTTCGCTTTTGCCGCGTCAAGTTGCTGCTGCTCTACTGCTAGCTCTGATCGAGCTTTAATTAACAGTTTTCGCGCTGCCACCGAGGCACTTGCTGCAGTTTCATACTGACTGCGAGCCGATCGCACTAAAGCCCAATCTCCCTGTAAATGATTGGCAGCTTGCGCTCTTTCTAAACGCTGTGCTAAAATTGCAACCTCAGCAGAATTAGCATTTAATTGGGCCAGTTGTTGTTGTAGCTCTTGCCAGCGAGCGATTTGCGAAAATAGCTGTTCCTCTTCATCTAGATCCTTATGAGCTTTCATAACAGCGCGAGCGAACTGGGGCAACTGCTGCTCTAAAATCAAAAGTTGCGATCGTCTTTGAGCCACCTCCTCCGCCGTCGGCGCACTCAAATCCGCTAGCTGCCTTTCCACCATTTCCCGTTCCTGTTTCAGCAACTTTGCGAGTTCATTGGTTTCCTTCCGCATCTGTTCAAAAATCTCAAATCCCGCTAGCTGCCGCAAAATTTCCCGACGTTTTGAAGTATCCCCTTTAATAAACTCATCAAACTTGCCTTGAGGCAGAACAATTGCTCGCGTAAAAGTATCAAAATCCATTCCTAAAATTTGTTCAATGGTATTTTGAACAGCAACGATACTCGTCCCCAAAGTTTCCCATTGACCATTTTGCCAGTTGTCCAAAATCACCTTGTTTTCCGGAGATTTGGGACGGAAACGCCACCTTCGCGTCACCCGATACTGTGCCGAACCCACAGCAAAACGCAACTGCACTTTTAAATTTTCGCTGCCTTGACTTGCCAAATCACTAACTTGTTTGCCGCTGCGAGTTGTCGTGCCAAAAAGAGCGTAAGTCATGGCATCTAATAGTGAAGATTTTCCCGCACCTGTAGCACCAGTAATTGCAAACAAATCGAGTTGAGAAAAATCTAAACGCTGTTCGCGGTGGAAGCTGGTAAATCCTTCGAGAATAAGTTCGAGTGGACGCATACTGATTTTAGTTTTAGGATTTGGGGTTTTAGATTGTATTACTCTTTACCAGGCTCCGCCTGGTAATGCAGATCGGGAGGCTCTGCCTCCAATTTTCCTATTTGCCTGGTAACGCATATCCGGAGACTCTGCCTCCAATTTTCCTATTTAAGCGCGAGGCAGAGCCTCTGGATATTTCCAGACGGAGCCTAGGAACCAGTTATTGTATCTTTTTACGCATTTAATTGTTAACTGTTTCCTTAAACTTCTTGTACAAATTTTTAAATTCCTCCAATACTGCCGGTTTTGGTGTCGTTCCCAAGCGGTTTTGATAATAGTTGCAAAACTCTGCTGCCGGATCGAAATTATTGGGATCGATATTAGTTATTTCTGTTGCTTCTAGCGCTGCATCTGGATAGCGCGGTTCAATTAACAGCGCTTGAGAACAAATTTGGCGCACTCGATCGGCAAGTCCGATTTGTGGACTGTCCAGTTCGACAATTACTTTCAAGAAACCTGGATGATACTGATGAGCTTGCAAAGTTTCATCGAGATTGTCGTTATGACATTTAAGCACTTTTAACGGCTTGTGGCAAGCCACAGGCTTAAATTCCACCTTTGCCTTATTTCCCGGCTCCACTTCAATCAAACAAAATCCTTTTTCCTGTTCTGCTTCTCCAAAATCTAACTGAATCAAAGAACCGGAATAATAAGCGGGAGAAGTCTCAGAAATCCGCTGGTGAATGTGGATGTGTCCGAGGGCAACATACTGAGCTTCCGGCGGCAGAGTTTGCGATGAGAGCAGGTATTTTTCTCGCGTGTAATAAGCGACTTCGGATTTTGCCAATCGAGCGCCGTCAATGCTCATGTGTCCCATGAGAATATTGACAGTATTGTCTCTAAAATCCCTGGTTAAATCTTCTAGTAAATATGCTACGATTTCGCGGTAATCTTTTCGGCGAGCGGCATCGCCCGACTCCCAGAGAGAATTAGCATCTAACAGTCTTTGTTCGGAAGCAAAAGGCATCGCTCCCACACAAAGTTTACCGCTTTTTGTATTAAGAGTAATTGTGCCGCCGTCTGCGGAACGCCTGGGTTTGCCTAAAGCGCGAACACCGGCGAGAGAAAGCAATTGCGCGATGCTGTCGATGCGGGATGCCGAATCGTGATTACCGGCGATCGCAATTGCGGGAATTCCTGCTGCTTGGAGTTCGCAGAAAAAGTTATAAGCAATGCGTTCGGCGTAAGCGGGAGGGTTGGGCACGTCGAAAATGTCGCCAGCGACGAGCACAGCATCGACATCCAAGGCTTTTGCTTGCTTCAAAATCTGTTCCAGGGCGATCGCAATTTCAAAAGTGCGATCGATCCCTCGAAAACGTCGCCCTAAATGCCAGTCAGCAGTATGAATTATCCGCATAGTACGAGCAGTATTTTGTTTATGTTAACTGAGATGTTGTATTATTTTCAAGAACGGGCAAGATGCCCGTTCCACAAAGAATGAATTTCTTGTGGAACGGGCAAGATGCCCGTTCATAAAAGCCTGATTTAAAATGGTAAAATATTTCAGTTTTAATGCTTTGTGCGATCGCGGTATAAATATCTGCCACAGTTTATGCCTCTTCCTGTTCTCGAATTGCTGTTTCAATCTCATCAGGATATGCCTCAGCATAAGCCCAAGCATTCGCCAAATCAGCGGCACGCAGAGTCGGATAGTCTTCTAGGAGTTCAGCTTCAGAAATACCTAAACGGCGAGCATTCACCAGTACCCACACAGGAATTCGCGTTTGTCTGATGCAAGCATCGCCGCCGCACACGCCGGGAGTCTTTTGAATCCCCGACCAAAATTTTCTTAAACTTTGGGCTAGTAATTCTATAGCTTGAGCCTTCTCTTCGGGAGTTAAAGCCAAGAGTTGCGGTTGCAATTCTTTCAGTGTCATCTTTGCAATTATTGAGGTCATGAATATTAATTTTTTTTGCCATATAGGTATTCTAGCACTGGCTCAATTAAAACATTCATTCCACAGGCTTCACATCGTGAAACCGAGTATAATCCACCACCCGCCCTCCCGTCGCAGATTTCAAAAGAATATCTACAAATCGCATATTCCACATAATTTCAGAGGCTACAAAAGAATGTCGTGCGTGAATAGTTTGCGAAACTGTTTCGTCAATTCCTGTTAACGTAATTACAATTTCCGCTTGCTGTTCCATCAAGTCTTGGGCAGTAAGTTGGTACAAAGGACTGCTTTCCTCAATTGCGTGCATAACAGTCCAAGTTAAGGCAAAAATCGGAGAGTGACTCCGCATCAATTCCAAATCGTAAAAACGCCGCATAAATTCTCCTTCCGATGTTACCTCGTCGCGGATCAAAGTAGCTCGCTGCTGCGCTTCTAAAATTTGGTTAAAACGCTGATTTGCAGTGCGGTACATCAGAGTCGGAACGCCGTTGAAAGGAGCGATCACAGCTACCCGGCTGAAGATAACTCTAGCTGTTGGTCTGGAAAATCTTGAAAAAGCCAGTCCCGTCACCATCGCCACTCCCCACAAACCAAAAAGCGCTTGGATCGCGACTACAGTATTAGCGTAATCCGTGCGCGGATACATAGCACCGTAGCCGATCGTCGCCATTGTTTGCACGCTGAAATAAAAGGCATCTGGGAAAGAACCCGGCCGCGCGTTAGCAATGCAATCTCCTCCCGCCAAGTAAGCTAAGGCAAATAAAGAATTCGTGACTGTATAGGAGAGACAAATGAGTATGAAAAATCGCGGCCAAGAAAGAGTTAGCAGCCTGTGGTAGAGGTCGGCAAAATGCAGGGGCGATACTCCCAACTTGACAATATTTAAGGGGAATTGTCCTTGGCGGCTGACTAAACGCGCCTGTTGCTGACGGTTGCGGGGAATTTTCATTGCGATTTGTAACTGCGGCTGTTTCAATTTGTAACTATTGCTTTTACCGGGAAAACTTATCCTTTAGACTGATGTCTGATTCCAAAAATTCGGATAAAAGCGGAGTTTAGAAATGGTTGAGCTTAACTGGCATGACTATCTCGTTATGGTTTCTTTTGTGGCTTCTATTGCGGGTTTAGTCCTGCTGGGCGATAATCGCAACTCGCAGCCAACGGACGATTCCCTACGGGATAGCTTCGCCGCGCGTACTTTGAGCGAAGAAATCCTAATCAAGATGAGCTTTACTTACTGGATAGTCTACTGCATCTCTTTTTTCGGGTTGAAACTTCACTTACCAGAAGATAGCTGGTTATTGCTCAGTTTGAAGCTGACTACGGTTCTTTCTTACTTGTTGACTGCTTCTAGCATACTTAGCCTGCCGCTGCAACGCATGGCTGTCCGACAAGTTGAAGATTAAAAAAAAGTGTTTGTAGTGAGGACTTCAGTTTTTTTGAGCACGGTGAAGAAAAACTAAAGTCCTGACTGCAAAGCTATTTGAGTTATATTACCGGGCAATAAGCTCACAGCTAGCTGTGAGCTTGTTTAATGGTTTATTGTCTGAGGGATGCAGACTAACGGCCCCAAAATGGCTAGGGTCGATCGCACTCGCACTTGAAATTGCCACTCTCTTCCTACTTTCCCTGAGCTGCGGAAATATCAACGAATATCCGTTGGCGAAGCTGGCGCATCATGGCATAGCAGTATACCACCAACTTAGCTGGTTAGGATTTAAACCCTTTAGAGCTTTTCTTTTTCTCCTGCGGTTTAGACTTTGACTTATTAACTTCGCCTAAAGCTTCCTGAAATAAGTTGTGCAGGTGCAGGGGAACGCTGGCAATTTCCGGGAGTTCGGGTTCTAAGGGTTTTTTAAACTCTTGCAGCAGGGCATCTAAATCGCGATCGATCTGAAAATTAGTCCGCTGCAATACAGTTTGCAAAATTTGTTCTAATTTCGCTGGATTGACTTTAACTAACCGTTGCCAAATCCAGGCATTAATTGCAGGATCTTCGAGATAGTTACGCACCAGCTTTTCGTAACCGGGAACGGTTGAAAAATCTTCGGCAGATAGCAGTGCAGTAAATTGAGCGTAAGTAGACAAAAAGGTTTGTCCCCAGCGAGGATGAGAAAGTGCTGTCACCTGTTCGGCTTTCTTGAAGCGATCGGGCAATTCGACTTTCGGCATTACCATTTTTGAACTAGCATTGCTGTCGATCATTACCTCAACTGCGTTAGCATCGGCACCTGCTGCCGCGATTGCTGCTGCTTTGACTTCTTCTCGATCGACTCCGGCATCTTCAACGATATCCGCCAGAGATTTACTTTCATCAACCCCGATATCAGCTAGGCGTTTTTTAGTGATGAATTCCTGAAATTCAGCCAACTTTTTATTCAGGTGATATCCCGATAGCGTCAATTCATCACTACCAAAAAATTCGGTAAAATCTTCATGGTACTTCTCTACTGACTGCCAAGCTTGCTCTAACAATTCCGGGGCATCGCTGTACAGATTATTTTTGTGATTTTGCTTGAAATTGCCGATCGCCACCGCCAACTTCGGCTTGCCCAATTTCCCCTTCAAAATGGGAGAACTCGAAAGTATCCACCAGTCATCGGTAAGGGGAGAAATCCGAGCCAGCAAGATTTCTCCTAACTTAAAGCGAGACATTTCTGCAAGAAAATTAGGACTGTTGGGCTTGACAACGTAGTGCTTAGCCGTCAGCCAGTTCATCAGTTCAAACCTGTCGGGGGAAAGTTGAGTGATTTCAAACAAGCCAGTGAAGCTTCTGTGTTCCCAACTTTCAAGCAAGCTACGATCGCTCTCGGTTAAATCCGGCTGACTTTCGACAAATAGGTCGATCGGCGTTTTGTCTCCGACTTTACCTTCGACTGTAAAACTGTCAATCACTTGATTTTGCTGAGCAATATCGTAGCGCTCGCCGGTCGATCGAGCAGCAGCATAAGCTTCCAAAGCTACCGCCAACTCTCCCTCAGCATCCAGCACAAAGTCAATTAAATTTTGCTTGAGTGTCCAAGCTCTTTCCAACATTTCATCCACAAGTAATACCAATTTTGAATGAGAGGATTTAGATTAACAATTATCGGACTTGAAGCCACCGACGCTTTACGATCCGCCTCCGATTGAAGAAAGCCCATCGCGATCGATGTCTCAGTCCTGAATAAGTTTAATTTTAAGGCTAATAGTAAAAAAAAAATGTTAATCTCAAACGGAAGCATCCCGATTTTGTAAACAGCATTTTTTAGGAGTGAGATCGTCCCGCACAGCCAACCCTCTACGTCTCTAGCGAGTTCTCACAGCGAACAGTCCTGTAAAATAAAAATCCTGCTAAAAAATGCGATTTCAAGGGAGCATAAAAATACCCTCTCCGATGTAGAGAGGGGCTGAAAATCCCCAAAAACTTTGCTAAACTCGCGTTAAAAACTGTGCCATCTATCAACAAAAGTCCAAGGCGCAGCAGCCGGGTTTTTTTTTAATCTAACACTTCGCTCCATTCCGGTACCCGGCTAAAAATAACAGGAATGCTTGAGTTTGTGTGTCTTCAAGACTGAGAAATACTTGGTGTCAGCCCTTAGCGGCCGTCTTTGTCAATGTCGCCAGGAACAGCCCGTTCCACCCGATCCCAAGCGTCGCGCGTGGCGTGCTTAGCTTTTTCCCAAGTCACATTAGACTTACCGCGATTTGTTTCGTAGTCGCGCTGCAAATCCGGTTCGATCTCGTGGTATTTCTTACCAGTAGCGCCATAGCGGCTGTATCCCTCATAACCGGTGCGGTATGCAGGCTGATAGTCTTCGTAAGTCGCGCTAGTGTCCACGTAAGGACGGGAACTGTAGTTGCTTTGCCAGTAAGCATCTTCTACGGTGGGGTCCATCGCCTCCGCCACACCTTTGCCCACCAAACCGCCACTAAACGAACCCACAACAGCGCCTACAACTGCTCCTACAGGCCCGCCGATGGCACCGCCGATCGCAGCACCCGCAGCACCCGCACTCGCCGCACCAATACCCGTTCCCACTGGATGAGCCCCTGTTTCCCCCGAAAGCGGGTCGAGGTTAGCATCAGGTTCATGTACCGTTTTTTTGTCATCGCTCATGATATTTTTTTCCTTTTATCTAACTCTAACTATTATTAAATTTACCTTTTAAATTCATATCTATTCATCTGCCTTGAGGATGAAGCTGCTAGCTTTAAAATAAAGGAAATGATAAAATAGTTGTTGATTCACAAAGTATTTTTACACGCTACTCTCAAGCGATAAGGTGCGCCAAGGCGCACCCTAGATAATTATGTTCAAGTGACTTCTGATATCGGCTCACTTCTGTACTCACCGAAGCTGTGTATTTACCAGCCACTTGAGTTAGATATAAATCTCTTGATTTATTAGTTGCCAGTGACCTTTTCGATCAAATCTTCAGCTTTTTGAACTATGCCTTCTTGCGGGTGTTCTCCCTTGTACTCCTTTAAGCTTTCGTCGTAAGCTTTCTCGACCTTTGCAGGATTTTGAGAAGTTTTGACTATTTCATCGTAAGCTGCTTGGGGATTCAGATCCTCGAAACTTTCTGCGGGGTCAGTCATTTTAGCTTCCGGCGGCGCCTGAGTTCTGTCTTGACCTGCGTAAGCAGCCTGACTGGGTACTACCGCTAGACTTAGCAGACCAATGAAAGCCAGGGTACAGACCAGCAAAATGCTTTGGCTCAATGTTTTTCCGAGAGATTTTAAAACCCGCTTCATATCAACTTCTCCTCGTATTTTCCGCAAAAATTATGGTGTTTGTCGCTTCTTCACTGCGATCGCACATTGACAACCTTGGTTCAAGCGCAATCTTTGTCGCAGCTACCGCATCTAGAGCGAGCCAAAAGGGATATTTCCCGTGACCTCCCATATCTTAAGCGCCTGCTTGTTATTATTACTTCTACCAAAAGATAGATTAGTTAGACAAGCGGAACTGATCTACCTATGAGGTGCGATCGCAATTTCTGCGATGAACCCTATCTAGGGGTTCTCCCATCAATTGCGAACCTTTACTCTTCTCCTTTCTTTCTTCGCGTCCTTTGTGTCTTTGCGGTTCGTCAAAAAAACTCATTCACCAAACAGATGCAAATTGCAACAAACAACCGATAAAACTACAAAATAACCTGCTCTATCTTGAGGTTTCGATTCTGCATAGCTCGTTCAAATAGCTCGGTAGAAAGAGCTTGTTCCACCGACCAAACCCCCGGTTTTTCCAGTTTTCCTTCTAACATTAATTGAGCTATACTGCCAGTACCGATGCCAGTAGCGGCGGCAGCATTTGGGTGTACCGCTGTCGAGCAAACTTTAGCCGGTTGACCGTTTTTGAGACCGTTCACTTGCGATCGCACTGCCACACCAACCCCACTAAAAGTATTAGTAACACTCGTCATCCCATAACTGACGTAGGAGAGAAATTCAATCACGGAGTTATTTTTGAGCCAGCTAGCAGGCCAATACTTAGCAACAAACCAGGTAAGGTGATTGTAAAGGTCGGGAGACGTACCGAATTTAGTCACAACTGATTTGACGGGGAAAGTTTCGGGCAAAGTGATGGCTTCCGGCATATCGAACCAGTAAACCCCTGTTTTGCCGTAGGGTGCGGGAAATTCAATTGTTTCGCGATCGCTGTAGGGTTGTACTTGCTGCCACTTGCGATCTTCCCAAACCTCAAAAGGAGTTTGCAAACCTAAAAAAGTGGTTCTCATGACGGTAACACCAGCACCGCCAGAACCTCCGACTACATAACTCAAATGGATTTGTTCTGCTTCATCTAATTGTTCCACATCTCGGCGCACCATGCTATTAGACACACCGGGGAAAATGCCCGTATTAATAATAGCAGTAATCCCGGAGTTTTTAGCAGTTTCCCGCAATTCTAAAGCTCTGCGAGTAAAACTGCGGCTGTCGCTGACATCAGTATAATTAACACCTGCTTCTATGCAAGTTTTCAATACGCTAGCATCTCGGTAGTGAAAAGGCCCGGCACAGTGAACGACGAGATTAGAGGATGAAACCGCTTGGTGCAGGGCTGCACTGTCTGCTAAATCTAAAGCTTGATACTGCACCCTATCCGGCGGCAATCCCGGCCCAATAGAGGCTTCAGAGTTGCGTCCGGTAACAGTAATTTCTGCGTCGGTATGGGTAACAAGGTCTTGGGCAACGCTGCTGCCAATTCGTCCCCGCCCGCCGACAATCAACACTCGATTTGCCATTGCTAAAAAAAGGGTAACGCCATTTCTCAGTTTCTCAACTTGGGGCCGGCGTTTTCATCCGCATAAAGTATGAATTGAGGAGAATGCGATCTCCTGGGGGATCGGCGGCTATCGCCCATATCCGCAGATGGGGAGAGACTTCTAGCAGCGACCTGCCTGTTCTGCTTTCATTAGAGTTTTGGCTGCGACGCTAAGTTCAAAAATGCCTTCACCGTTAACTTGTTCTTCTAATATTGAGAATTTTATCGATGGAATATGCTCTATGATGACAAAATATTTTCACAGATTTGATGAAACACAAACCGTCGCCACCAAGCGCCAAAGATGCACAAGATTTAGAAAAGGTATTGAGGGCGAGCGCAAATCGTTTTCCCTTCACAGGGAATCAACCGGAAAAAATTCTCGCACTCACAGACTGATAAATCAATACAAACAAACAAACGAACAAACGCAGATGTGATTCATCTGCGTTTATCTGCGTTCATCTGCGGTTGCTAAAAATCTTACTTCTCATTACTCCGAAATATCGACTTACCCTTCGCTTTCAGAGTATTAGCCGCATCTGCGAAAGTCTGCGCGAAAGGCTGCTGCGAGTGCAAGAAAACGCGAGCGGTATTGCGTCCCGGCATACCCGAAATCGATCCGCCCGGATGCGTTCCCGCCCCCGTGAGAAACAAACCGTCGATCGGCGTTTTGTAATTCGCCAACTCCGGTAAAGGACGGAAAAATATCATCTGATCCAGCGTCATGTCAACGTGGTAATAATTCCCCTTCAAAGCCCCCAAACGCTCTCCCAATTCTGCCGGACTTTCCACGCGGCGGCCGATAATTGAATTTTTGATATTCGGTGCATATTCTGCTAATTTATCAATGCAGCGATCGGCAACTTTGTTTTTGAGCTCATCCGTCCACCCCGTACCGTGCTGACCAGTTCCTTCAGCATTTTCGATCATGTAAGGAGCAAAAAATTCAATCCAAGCCGTATGATGTCCGGGGGGAGCCATTGACGGGTCTAGTACCGTCGGAAACACCACATACATCGATGGGTCAGAGTCGGGAATCCTGCCGATTGAAGGGTCGCTGTGAGCGATTTCAACGTGTCTCACCGAGTCTGCAATTAAAACCGAACCGATTAAATATTCGTCCCGATGATTCCAGCGCTCGAATCTAGGCGCTTCATTGAGAGCTAAGTCTATTTTGAGAATAGTCTCGTTGTTGTTAACAATTTTGCGCTCCAATCTTTCCCGCAAATCCGGGTCAGCAGCATCGACATCGCTGTCATCCATTAAATGCAGAAACAAGCGCTTAGCGTCAATATTAGAAATGACACCTTTTGTAGCGCGGTATTCAGTGCCGCCGGCAACTCGAACTCCCACAGCGCGACCGTCATCAACTAATATTTTTTCGACGTGCTGGTCGGTAAGTACCACACCCGAGTATTTTTTCACTACATTAAGCAGCGCTTGCACTAATGCACCCGTCCCTCCGCGCGGTCTTGCCATGCCGGGATTGTGCCTCATTGCCAGCATAATTGCGCCTACAGCCAGGGTTTTTTGCGAAGGAGGCGCGCCGAGTTCTGAGGCGAATCTTGCTAGGGGTGCTTTGATAAATTCCTCGTCAAACCACTCGTTGACAATGTCTTCAGCACTGGTGAGCATCGTGCGAACAAAATCCAGCGTTTTGTTGGGCGAACCGATGACTGACAATAAATCTTGGATCTTTGAAATATCGTAGTTGCCCAGAATATCTATAATAGATTTTGGTGGCGCATTAAACATCGGAACCATTGCACCTAAAGCCCGCTGCCAAAAGTCTGTATATTCGGCATATTTTTTAGCATCGCGCTCGTTGTAGCGGGCAATCTCTGCACAAGTTTTTTCTACAGATTTGTGCGCTAAGAAATATTTGCCGTCGGGATGCGGACAAAAGGCAACTGGATCGCAGAAAAGATATTCTAAACCGTGTTTTTCCAGTTCTAATTCTTCTACAACTGGCCCTAAATGGATAAATTCGTGGTCGATCGCGCAAAGATTGAATTTAAAATCCGGCAATTCGGGAATCGCAGCTTCAGTAGTGGCCGCGCCACCGGGAACTGAACGTTTTTCTAACAAGAGGACAGTATACCCCGCTTTCAGCAGATAAGAGGCGCAGACCAGTCCGTTGTGACCTGCTCCTATGATAATCACGTCATACGTTTGCATAGATGAAGCTCTGGGGATAGGATATTTTGCTTATTTTACAAATGTTAACAAGTTGGCTGTCTCTACCAATAGAAATAGATTCATTATCAGTAAGCCGTTTTAGCATATTACAAAAGATGGAGCTTTAACAAAATGCTGTGCTGCGATCGCCCTTATTTATTCTTAAACTTACAGAGTGACCGCAGTTCTAAAATCACGCCAATATTGTACTCTATTTAGCCACATTTATCGATATTCAACTAAAATTTTAAGCAAACGAAGTAAGAAGGAAGAAGAAACAGGAAATAGGGAAGAGAAACAGTTTTGAGATGGCTTTTTTCCTTGCAACACGGCGAGTCGAAGGACTTAAGATCTAGTAAAAGTAAAATTACTTGCTCCACACTCAAAACTGCTAGCCCATTACCAATTAGTACATTGAGAGATATTACTTGAGTTGCTGGAGCGCCGCCTCAGCTTTTTGTACACCATCATTGTTGCCTTGCTGGCGGTAAGTATCAAGGGCTTGTTGAAAAGCTTCAATTGCTTCAGATTTGCGATCGCGCGCTTTGAGTGCCGTACCCATATTGTAATAAGCTTCGGCCCTGTTTGGATCGAGCTTAATCACTCGCCCAAAAGTGGTAATCGCTCCTAAAAAATCTTGTTTTTCCAGTTGAATTTCCCCGATTCCTGCGTGTGCTTCCACTAAATTGGGTCGCACCGCAATAGCCCGCTGATAAGCTGCCAGCGCTCCGTCTAAGTCGTTTTGACCCTTGAGAAGTTCGCCAATTTCTAACTGCACTTCTGGATTGCGGGGCTCCAATTTTGCAGCTTCTTCAAAAGCTGCTAGCCCTTCGGAAGTATAGCCGGCACGCAGCAAAGCAGTGCCTAATTTTAACTGGACACCTGCTTGTTTGGGAGCGAGTTCGGCTGCTTGTTGGAGTACGGTGACAGCACTGGCAAAACTTCCCTGCTGGATCAATACTAAACCCATTGAAGAATAAGCTTGCCAATTTTTCGGATCGAGGGCGATCGCCTCTTGGTATGCTTTAAAAGAACCGCTGTAATCTTTTTGCTGAAAGAGTACCACTCCGAGACCGATCCGGGCATTGACATTTTTGCGATCGAGCACAGCGGCGCGGCGATAAGCTGTGGCTGCTGCAGGATAGTTTTGTAAATTCGCCATAGCATATCCTAAGGCGTATTGGAAGTCAGCATTGTTCGGTTCCAGACCGATCGCTTGTTGGTAAAATTCCACTGAGGCTTGATAGTTGCCTTGACGCGCTTCTAAATAGCCAATACCAGAAAAAATGCGGGGGTTTTCCGTATCTAAACGTGCCGCTTCCTGATAAATGGCGATCGCCTTACTGTAGTCTCCTAAATCTACCAACTCGCGCCCTTGTCGCAGCAGAGCATCTAAATCTGAATTATTTTGAGGTTTGACTTCAACTGACGTTTCTGCTGAGAGCGCTATCTGGGGCGCTGCGACAGCGAAGGCTGCTACTAGCAACGTACTGAACACCAAGAGACTTTGTTTGTACACGGCCATTTGTTTCAAAGAGTGTGTGGAATGAAAGAGCGAGTTGCTGTCAGCCTGGCAAGCTGACAACTTATGGTTGACCAGGAATTTTTGAGCGGCGAGATGTAGTAAATCTACAGAACAAGACCCACTCAAAATTTTCGCAACTGAGGCCAACTGATGATTGTAACAACAACTGATATCATCCAAGGAGCAGAAATTCAATCTTACCTGGGAATTGTAACTGCTGAGGTTGTCTACGGCACCAATGCCCTGCGAGATTTCTTCGCTGGCATTCGGGACATCATCGGCGGGCGCACCGGCAGTTACGAGGAAGTGTTTCTCAAAGGACAGCGAGATGCCCTCGCGGAACTGGAAAAACGGGCCCAGCGCCTGGGCGCCAATGCCGTAATCGGGGTGGAAGTTGACACCGGCACGATTAATGTAGACTCGAGCGGGGCTTTGCTGCTGATTACTGCCGTTGGAACGGCTGTAAGATTGCGTTAAGCTGTATTTTCTCTATACGTCCGCATTTCCTGTATACATCCGGGAACTTTTCTAACGGGATAAAATAGTTATCACTCATCAGTCATCAATCATCAGTCATTAGCTAATAGCGACTGGCTGAGGGCTGATGAATTTTTCGTTTCTTTCTTCAGACATAGATACTGGTTATTTCCCCAGGCAGATATAGTTTCTATCAATCTCAGCCACAATCAATGCTTAGGTGAAAGATTGTTAAAAATTAAATCAACTCTCAGAGGAAAAAAAAACCTATGTCATACGTAAATAGACCTGTAGATAACGTTGGTACCGAACCCGTAGTTGTGAATTCAATGATGGAATACCACGATCGAGTACGTTGGGGTCCGATTTTTTCGGGTTTGGTAATTGCCATCGGCACACAACTGGTGTTAAGTGCATTGGGTGCTGCGATCGGGTTGAGCAACATTGCTAATTCAGGAGCTCCGCGCAGTATTTCAGGGGACGTGGGTACCGGCGTCGGGATTTGGTCAATTATTAGTTTGTTAATTAGCTTGGCCGTTGGCGGTTGGGTAACTGCTCGCGCTTGCGGCCCGATGAACCGCAACACAGCACTTTTAAACGGAGCAATTTTGTGGGCAACTACCTTAACAATTGGCTCTTGGCTGTTAGCAAATGGCGTGGCCGGTACTTTTGGCGTAATAGCTGCGAATGCGGGAGAAGCAATTAATCAAGCGCAGCAGGGCGGGGTCGATTTGCCGAACCGAGCACCTAACGTATCTGCTCAGGATGCTCGCAATATTGCTGGTAATGCTGCAAAAGCTGGTTGGTCCTTCTTGTTCGGCTCACTATTGGGTTTAGTTGCTTCGATGGTAGGAGCATCTGCCGGCGCGCGCACTCCCCGGAATTACTCGTAAAAGTTGCGTCAGACACGGAAACTTCATATTCAGGAAAGCACTTTTTTTAAGGTGCTTTTTTGTTGCTTTAATTCGTAAACTATTTTTTTATTGTTCGCAGGTTATACCTGAAAACGCATTTTTTGAGGCTCTGCCTCCCGGTTTTTAAAGGGAGGCAGAACCTCCAGATCTTTGTTCCCAGGCAAAGCCTGGGAACGAGGATAATGAACGATCAAAGCGAGAGAAAGCTGCTTATAGCGTACCCTACGAATTAAGCGCTGAAGTATTTGGCTGCTGGGTGATAGGTGATAATTGCGGTGGTTGATTGTTCGGGATAAAGTTGTTCGCTTTCATCCATGTAGAGGTTGATACGATCGCACTTTAACAATTCCAGTTGCTTGTACTGATCCGCCATATTCGGACAAGCAGGATAGCCGAAACTGTACCGCGAACCGCGATATCTTTGCGCTAGCATATCGCGAATGTTGTCCGGTTCTTCGCTACCAAATCCCAATTCGCGGCGAATTCGCGCGTGAGTCCATTCTGCTATTGCTTCCGCCGTCTGCACCGCTAACCCGTGAAAGTAGAGATAGTCGGTATATTGATGGTTAGCAAACAGCTTTTGCGCGTACTCTGTAGCAATTTCTCCCACTGTCGCTACTTGCATCGGAAATACATCGATTTTACCCGATTCTTTGGGCGCGAAGAAGTCGGCAATGCACAGCCGGCGCGCCGATTTTTGGCGGGGAAATGTGAATGTTACAGCGGGTGTCGATACATCTTGCCCGCCAGCCATGATTTCCGGGTCGTACAAATACAAAGAATTGCCTTCAGCTTGACAGGGAAAATACCCGTAAATTGCTTGCGGATGCAGTAACTTTTCGGCGATGACTTTGTGTTTCCACTCTTCCAATATTGGATAAACTTTCTCAGCTAAGAAAGCGTCGTATTCTTCCCGCGATTGGTCTTTTGGCTTGCGGAACTGCCACTGACCGGCAACTAAAGCTTGCAAATCTAAGTGCCAGAAAATCTCCTCAAAGGGGATGTCTTCTCCCTGCAACAGTTTCGTTCCCCAGAAAGGAGGAGTCGGGCGATCGATATCTGCTGCAACTGCTTCGGATCGCCTGGTATCTATCACCACAGGAGTGTCTGCTTTCTTGGTATCTTTTACAGAAGCTTCTGGCGAAGTTTCAGCTTCTTTAACCGCTGCATTATCGTCCTCTATTTCATCTAAAAATCCTTGCAAGTCTTCCCATTTACCAGCAGATTTTGCTGGCATGAGTTTGTCCATAAAATGCAAGTCAGAAAACGCATCTTTGCCGTAAATGACTTTACCTTTATAGGTATTTTGGCAGTCTTCATGCACAAACTTGGGAGTCAAAGCCGCGCCGCCCAAAATCACGGGAACCGTGATTCCTTTTTGGTTGAATACTTCCAGATTTTCTTTCATGAATGCGGTGGATTTTACCAGCAAGCCACTCATCGCTATACAGTCGGCTTTGTGCTTCTCGTAAGCTTCGATGATATTGTCAACCGACTGTTTAATTCCCAAGTTAATCACTCGGTAGCCGTTGTTTGATAAGATAATATCAACTAAGTTTTTGCCGATGTCGTGAACGTCGCCTTTGACAGTAGCGATGATAAATGTTCCTTTGGCGTTGTCCCCGGATTCGGACTTTTCCATGTGCGGTTCTAAATAGGCCACTGCCGCTTTCATGGTTTCTGCTGACTGCAAAACAAATGGCAGTTGCATTTGTCCCGAACCGAACAATTCTCCGACTACTTTCATCCCGTCTAACAGGAAAGTATTGATAATGTGGAGGGGCGGATAGGTTTCTAATGCTTTGGCGAGTTGGATATCTAGTCCAATGCGTTCGCCGTCGATGATGTGCTGCTTGAGGCGTTCTTCTACCGGAAGGCTTGCGTCTTCTGTACGATCGCGCTTGGTAGTTTTGCCCGCAAACACCGTTGTCAGCTCGCCCAAGGGGTCGTAAACGCAAATTTCGCCGTCAAACTCCCGTTCGTCGTAAATCAGTTTACGGCAGATTTCTTGGTGTTTGGGGTCGATTTTGGCGAGGGGCAAAATTTTATTAGCGCTGACAATTGCCGAGTCCATCCCCGCTTGCATTGCTTCGTGCAAAAACATGGAGTTCAAGACTTGCCGCGCCGCCGGATTCAAGCCGAAGGAAATGTTAGAAACTCCTAAGATGACGTGACAACCGGGCAATTCTTGGCGGATGCGGCGGATGGATTCGATGGTAGCTTTGCCGTTTTTTCTGTCTTCTTCTATCCCGGTAGAAATGGGCAACGCTAGGGTATCAAAAAAGATTTCCTCGGCGGGAATTCCGTAGGCGACGGCGGCCTTATATGCGCGCTGGGCGATCGCAAATTTTTTGTCTGCGGTTCTCGCCATTCCATCTTCGTCAATCGTACCGATAACTATGCCCGCGCCGTATTTTTTCGCCAACTCCAAAACTTGATAAAAACGCGGTTCTCCGTCTTCGTAGTTAGTGGAATTCAGCAAACATTTGCCGCCCGCAACTTTTAAGCCGGCTTCCATTTTTTCCCATTCGGTGGAATCCAGCATTAAAGGGAGAGTTGCATTAGTCACCACGCGGGAAACTAACTCTTTCATGTCTCGCACGCCGTCGCGGCCGACATAATCCACGTTAACATCGAGAATGTGCGCGCCTTCTCGCACTTGTTCCCTGGCCATTGCTACTAAACCGTCCCAGTCTTCGGCGTTTAGCAAATCGCGGCATTTTTTGGAACCGCTGGCGTTGAGTCTTTCGCCGACAATTAAGAAGGAATTTTCTTGTTCGTAGGGTTGGGCGCTATAAATTGATGCGGCGGATGGTTCCCAAGTAATTTCGCGAATCTTTGGTTTAAGAGTTTTGCCAATTTCTGATAGTTCGCGGATGTGATCGTAGCGGGTGCCGCAGCAGCCGCCGATGACTTGCACGCCTAAGTCTTCGACAAAGCGCATCAAGGCCATTTTTAATTCTATGGGCGTGAGTTTGTAGTGCGCGTGGCCGCCGATGTTTTCGGGTAAACCCGCGTTGGGAACGCAGGAAACGACGAAGGGCGAATGTTCGGAAAGGTATTTGACGTGTTCCGCCATGCGATCGGGCCCGGTGGCGCAGTTCAGGCCTAAAATGTCGATCGGGTACGGCTGCAAAATGGCTAGGGCGGCGCTGATGTCGGAACCGACTAACATTGTGCCCGTGGCTTCCATTGTGACTGATACCATTAACGGAATTCGCGCACCTTTTTTCTTAAATACTTCTTCAATGGCATTTAATGCTGATTTAATTTGCAGCACATCTTGACAAGTTTCGACAATAAATAAGTCAACGCCGCCGTCATAAAGTCCTTCTGCTTGTTCGGTAAAAGCGGCGGTGAGTGTGTCGAAATCGATGTGTCCTAATGTTGGTAATTTGGTGCCTGGCCCGATCGATCCTGCGACAAATCGAGGTTTTTCTGGGGTGGAAAATTCGTCGGCGATACCCTTGGCAAGTTCGGCGGCAGTTTTGTTGAGATAATATGCTTTGTCTGCCAAATCGTATTCGGCGAGTACGATGGAAGCGCCGCCAAAGGTGTCTGTTTCGATGACATCGGCCCCTGCTTCGAGGAATCCCCGGTGCACGTTGGCGACGGCTTCCGGTTTGGTGTGGACGAGATATTCGTTGCAGCCTTCGTATTCTTTGCCGCCAAAGTCTTCTGCGGTGAGGTTTTGGACTTGCAGGTTGGTTCCCATCGCGCCGTCGAAGACGATGACGGGGCGCGAGGGGTGGTGGAGTCGATCGAGGAATCTGCTATTCATAAGCGGTCAAAAAAAACGCAGGTGCTATATATTTACAATTTTCTCTATTGTGCAATATTGTCAACAATTATGTGACTGTTGGCAAACGACTAATTACTGAAGGATTTAATGGTGCTGACAATAGTTCGATCGTACCTGTAATTTTAGCGATCGCCCTGGATAATTGTCAAAATTCTGTTGTGGGCGAGGCTGCGGGGGGAAAACGGGCGAGTTGTGAGGGATTTTTTCGCTTAACTGTTGAGGAATTTGGCGCAAATGCGATCGCCACAATTAAACGAGTGATGTTAAAGCGCGATCGAATTCTCTGCTGTCTCGTAGTTAGGCTGATAACTACGATCGCAATCGGTACTCCTGGTGCAAGCAATGGTTTGAGTGTTTCTTCTACGCCTAGACGGAATTTGCTCAGATCCCATTAGTTGTTCATCAGATGTTTCTTTGATTAGTAAACGAGCTGATTGAATGGTAGGTACTGAAAAAGCGATAGCAAAGGGAATTGATTGGCTACCTGTACAGCTATCTTTCTGGATAACTATAAAAATTCACAAATTAGGTTTGGGGATTATCTTAAGGGTATAGAAACACCAAACATTGTTACTTCAGTAGAATGATGACTAATACTGCTTTTGTCACGCTGCTGCTGACGACGTTTTATACGTCCGTCCCAGTAAGTATTATTGCTATACTTTTGCTATCGCTTCAGCAAAGGTAATTAAGTCATTATTGATGACGTTTTTATCTATAATTACATCATCATAACTAGGTTGAAAATTGAGTCTAGCTAGAGAAAGATGCTAGAGCGATAGCAACCAAATGAGCTTTCTTTAAAGGATCGGTGATACTCTGCAGTTTTAGGTAACACCCACAGGTTTTGTTGACCCGCTTGTCACCTAGTCTGAACTGAACGGTGATGTAAGCAGAATTTACCCCGCACAGGGGGTAAATTCCGTCTGAAACCATTCCGAGGTGAGACTTGCCCGAATCATCGTCCAAGTCTTCTACATGACTACAATCTCTTACAACCCTTATGTGGCGAGGTTTTTGATTAAACTCATCATATAAAAATACTCTCCCCCTAAATATTAAGAAAATCTTAAACACATGACTGCGGTTTGTCGGCAGTTAAGTCGCTAAAACCGAGACAGGACAAAGAATACAGCCCCCCTGAACTACCCCTGTAGCGGGTAAGTTCCGTGTAAGACCCCTTAGCTTTACTATCCTTCTTTAGCCCTACCCCTTTAGGCCATTCTTTCTGTGCTTGCTTGAAGTAGTCCAAAATTCGCTTATACCCAATAAAGTAGTTAGCGGTGGCTTGGCGTGACTGAGTTAGATTGTTCGCTCATCCGCTCAATTATCCCTCTTACTGAGTCTGCTTGTGTTGTAAAGCATACAGCAGGTCACTCAGTTTTCGCTCAGACGCAGAACAGGTTCCCTAGATTGAGCCAGGGTAGGAGCTAGGATGGCGGAAAGTGGTAAAATAAGTCAGAAAGCTTAATTCAAATCCTGTCATTCGGATTATAAAATTAAACTGGATATTCCGCAGCAAGTGAGTTTGTTTTGGGCGATCGTCCGGCTGTGTATATTTCGGGTTGGAATAAATTAATGGATCGGGCGATCGAGCGTTTTAATTCCCCTTTGCTAAAAAATCAACTGTAGCCACTGTTTTGGCAAAGGGAATTATAGAATAAAACGTAAACAATCAGAGCAGCAGTAGAGAATAGATAACAAGTCTTTGTATTCTCCCTCTGTGATGATTTGGAACAGTGTTTAATCACAGCTACTTGCTCAATGCTGAGAACTTTGACTAAGGTTTGAAACCGGAGGCAAGTATAAATACTGCAATAATGTATAAATATTGCAATAATTCTTAAATACCAGTTCATCAAGATTTACATCTTGAGATAGATGAATTAATAGGTGAATGAGCTTATAATAAAATTTACTTGTTAGCGTGTCTAAAATTAACCCAAAAACCGGAGGATATTCCAATGCAAATAAGTGGCAAAGCCTTCGGCTCCTGCTCTCGCTGCGAAACATTACCCGCCAAAATAGAGGGCAGGGGAGGTCTATACCTATGGTTTCCAGTATCGCACACGCTGACCAAGGTTATTTCTGCACTAACCAAGGCTGAACTTGAATTCCGGCTGTTAGAAGAGAGCAAGTGTTTGTACATTATGCTTGAGGGAATAGCAAAAGAAAAGTTTAACGCCCTAGCCTCATCGGCGCTTACAAATCAAGAGTTGAAAGAGACAAAAGTTTTGTGGATGCGCGAAGTTGAACAGCCAAAACTTAGCGATTTTTATCGCAGCACTTCCTTAGACTCTTTTATTAATTTGAGTAACTCTGATTGGCTGTTAGATTTATTGTCCGAAGAACGCCTTACTACACATTTTCAGCCCATTGTTTATACCTCAGATACTTCTAAAATTTTTGCCCACGAAGCGCTGCTCCGAGGAATTGATGAGCAAGGAAACTTAATTTATCCGGGTCGGATTTTTGCCCGAGCAGAATCAGCAGGCCTAATTTTTCAACTAGATGTTTTAGCCCGAACTCGCGCTATCCGCGAAGCCCATGTTTACGATATCAAAGAACTACTTTTTATTAATTTTTCTCCGACTTCAGTTTACGATCCCGCTACGTGCCTGCGAAGAACAGTACAGGCTATTGATGAAGCGGGAATTCCTCACAGCAATATTGTTTTTGAAGTAGCGGAATCTCAGCACCCTCCTGATATCGATCACTTGATTAATATTCTGAGGTTTTACCGAGAGGCGGGATTTTTAATTGCCCTAGACGATTTTGGCAGCGGTTCTTCTAATTTAAATTTGATGCACCAACTGCGTCCAGATTTTATTAAGTTGGATATGCAATTGATTCGCAATGTCCATCAAGATTATTATAAGGCACTCATTACGGAAAAGATGTTAGAAATTGCTGCTCAATTAGAAATTAAAACAGTTGCTGAAGGTGTGGAAACTTTGGAGGAGTTTGAGTGGGTGCGAGAACGGGGAGCAACTTTGGTTCAAGGTTATTTGATTGCTAAGCCGACTTCTCCCCCGATCGCAGTTACAAGCTATATTGGTGGTGTTGAACCAGTGCCTATGTCTGCTTAAATGGTTTTCAGTTGCGATTTGGGGCTACTTTTTGATCGTACCCCAGAGCCTGGGGACACTTATCGGGAGGCTTTGCCTCCATTAAAATGAGACAAGATTTTGGAGGCAGAGCCTCCCGATATTCATTACCAGGCAAAGCCTGGTAATGAGAATAACTAGCATTTTAAACGCTCAAATTGCGCCGCAGAAAGCTTTCTAAAGATTCCATTCTCATCCCGTAGATTGATTCCAAGTTTTGCACTTCTTCGGGAGTGCAGAAATACTCGTTACCCAGCAATACGCGCAAAGTTCCTAAGTCTTTTTGAGCTTGAGGATTCAATAAACCCAAGGCATTTCTCAAACCGTCAAACACAACCAGTGGCGGGTTGATTACCATCGGTTCGCGATTGAATAAGCGTCCAAAAATGCGGGGAATGTCATCCCTTGTCAGCACATCCGGGCCACCGACTCGCAGAATTTGGTTGCGGGCGCCTTCGACTGTTGGCGAGTCTGCGGCAATCTTTGCTAAGTCGTCGGTACTGACAACAGATGTGCGGTTTTTGCCGTCGCCAATCAGCAGGTAAAGTCCGGTTTCTCGAAATCTTTCTGCTAGGGGTAACAAGCTGGAAGCAAAACCGGCAGGGCGCAAGATTGTATAATTCAATCCGCTGTTTTGCAGGTATTTTTCTACTTCTCGCTTGGCTTTGAATACTGCGGAATCTTCGTATCCTCGATCGACTCCCAGTACCGAAACAAAGACAAAGTGCTGCACTCCGGCTTCTTTGGCGCAGTCGATCAATTCTATGTTAGCGCGGTAGTGTACTGCTTGAACGTCGCCGCCGGTGCCGTGGGTGCTGATGATGTATTGCACTCCTTGGCAGGCTTTTTTAATATCTTTGTCTTGTTTTAAGTCGCCGATAAAAATCTCGGCGCCTCGGTTTTCTAGTTCTGAGTAGCGAGATGCGAGGCGAACGAATGCGCGGACAGGCTTTTCTTGCTGTCTGATTTCTCGTACAATTCGGCGGCCTAGTGCGCCTGTTGCTCCGGTTACTAAGAACATGATTTTTGGTTGTTGGTTGTTATTAACTGGATCGGAACTTACGCATAGGGTCGAGAAACCCGGTTTCTTAAATTTATCGTTGATAAACCTAAGATTGATGGTAGAAACCGGGTTTCTTTTGCCTTAATTTTATTTATAACTCATAAATCAAATTTCGACAATTACGGGGGCGTGGTCGCTGGGTTTGATTAATTTTCTGGGAGCAATGTCTATTGTACAGTTTTTTGCTTGTTCGTACAGGGGAGGGCTGAGATAATGGTGGTCGATTCTCCAGCCGTTGTTGCGTGGAAATGCGGCGGCGCGGTAGTCCCACCAGCTATAATGGCCGCCTTCTGTGGTGAATTTGCGAAAGGGGTCGTTTAATCCTAATTCTATTATTTCTGCTAGCGCTCGGCGCTCGGCTACTGATAGGCCCACGGAGTTAGCATTGGCTTTGGGATTGTGGATATCTCGATCGTCCGGGACGATGTTGAAGTCGCCGCAAATGCACAAGTTGGGGGATTTATCTAGTGCTATTTTGAGGTATTCTTGCAGCAGTTTGAGCCACTTTAGCTTGTACTCATATTTCTCGCTGCCAACTTCGGAACCGTTGGGAACGTATACGCAAATAATGCAAATATCGTCTATAACCCCGGCTATTAGGCGTTTTTGTTCGTCAAAAATACCTGCGGTTTCGTCGCCGAGAAGGGGGGCAAATCCGCTGCTGATTTCCGACATGGGCGATCGGCTAAAAATAGCGACGCCGTTGTAGGATTTTTGACCGGAAATATAGCAGTTGTAGCCGAGGTTGATGAAGGGTTCTAGGGGGAAGTCTTTGTCTGTAACTTTGGTTTCTTGGAGGCAAAGAACGTCTGGGGAGTTGGCTTGCATCCAGCTAGTAACGTGTTCTAGGCGGGTGCGGATTGAGTTGACGTTCCAGGTGGCGATTTTCATTTTTTGTTTGTTATATACTCTCTGATTACTGGCGCGATCGCAAAGTGCTATCGCCCATTTTGTTGTACTGTTTCAACTAATGACCGTCGTCCTAAAGATTGCATGACATTTAATAGTTCTGCCCGTGATAATTGCAGGTTTTCTGCTATTTGTAAGATGTCTGCTGGTTCGATCGTGCTTGCTAGCCAAGAGATAACTTGTTCTTCGGATGCGGTTAGGCGATCGCACTGCTGGTGCAGCAGAGATTCTAAGTCACCTAAGAATAGGGTATCATACGAGAGGAATTAGGAAACGCTACCGCTGAATAAGTCTTGAATCTATGACTTGTTCGATAGCAACCAGCTAAATGTGACTTTTTATGGTCGAGCTGGGATGTAAAAACCTACTAAATATGACTTTATATTGAATAAGTTAAGATGGCTGACATAACTTCAAGAACCACCGAACACTTAGACTACCCATTCCTATTAGTCACGCACATGGTCTGTGCGGATCAGCAGATTCACAGTGAAGAGTCGAAAGCACTACGCGAACTAGCAACGCAGATCGGCGCTTCTCCACGCACTCTCGCTGAGATGGAAAAAATTCTGGCTCAAGATGAAAACCAGCTTTCTGTAGAAGATTTAGCTCCTAATACCAATTTACTATGAAGTTGCACTTAATATAGCTTCAAGGATATAATCCCAACCACAGAGAGATAAAACTTCTTC
>NZ_JAUBQN010000080.1:0-9278 GCF_036701295.1 Microcoleus harperi Pol14_C6
CCGGTTCATGGGATGAAACCCTGAAAATCTGGGACACCGAGACAGGCACCGAACTCTTAACCCTCACCGGTCATACTGACGGGGTAAATGCAGTAGCGATCGCACCATCTGGCAAGACAGCAATTTCCGCTTCAGGTGATCGCACCCTGAAAATCTGGGACACCGAGACAGGGACTGAACTTAGAACCCTCACCGATCATACTGACGGGGTAAATGCAGTGGCGATCGCACCCGACGGCAAGACAGCGATTTCCGGTTCATGGGATGAAACCCTGAAAATCTGGGACACCGAGACAGGCACCGAACTCTTAACCCTCACCGGTCATACTAGCGGGGTAAATGCAATAGCGATCGCACCCTCTGGCAAGACAGTGATTTCCGCTTCATCAGATAAAACCCTGAAAATCTGGGACACAGAAAGTGGCACTCCACTTTTCACCCTCATCGGTCATACTGGCCTTGTAAATGCAGTGGCGAGCGTACCCGACTGCAAAACAGCGATTTCCGCTTCATTAGATAACACCCTCAAAATCTGGGACACAGACAGCGGTAGGGAACTTATAACTCTCATCGGTCATACTGACTGGGTAAATGCAGTGGCGAGCGGCCCTAACGGCCTCATAGCGGTTTCCGCTTCATCGGATAACACCATTAAAGTCTGGGATTTGATTAGCTACAAAGAGGTTGCTAGTTTCAGCGGAGATTATAAGTTTAAGTGCTGTGTAATCGCGCCTGATGGGGTGACAGTTGTAGCCGGCGATGAGTCGGGCCGGGTGCATTTCCTGCGATTGGAGGGAGTTAGCGGCGGGCGATAATCGGATTTTTGGGTCGATTCGGGCGAGCTAATTTGAAATCCTCGGCGGTTGAAATCCCGGCGGTTGGAAACCGCGTCTACACAAACGATGTCCGCCTACGGGGACGAAGAGGGTATTTGGAGATTGAAAATCATCGGGTGAAATCTTCAACCCGCGAAGGCGGGTTTTGTCTGTGTAGCCGCGGTTTCAACCGCCGGGGTTTTTGGGTTTCAACCGCCGGTTTTTTTGTGGATGGGCGATCGAATTTGAGAGAAATGTGCGATCGGGTTTTTGGGTTTATTGGGGCGATCGGATTTTTTGTTGATGGGGCGATCGAATTTGAGAGAAATGTGCGATCGGGTTTTTGGGTTTATTGGGCGATCGAATTTGAGAGAAATGTGCGATCGGGTTTTTGGGTTTATTGGGCGATCGGGTTTTTGGGTTTATTGGGCGATCGATTTTGAGAGAAATGTGCGATCGGGCAATAAGTTGTTAACCAATAAGTGATTAATAGGAACCCGATTAGTGCGATCGTTACTTGTTTCTCCGATTGTATCAGGTTCAAAAAGATTGTGCGTAAAATAAACTGGTTTTGCATCATTTGTTTTTGTAAGTGAGTCTGGTAAAATGTTGGTAACATATTTTTTGGGATAGGCAAGCGTGTAACAATTCTGCTGCCTATCTTTCTTTACCCTCACACAGATCAATCCTTACCCCGTCTGGATTTAGGGCGGGTTGTCACCCCCCAGCACACTAACAATCCTATTTTTTAACAGTCGCTTGCAAATAAAGCAGCGGGTCTTCAGCAACCCAACCCAAACCCGAATTGTACCGAACTTCAAAATGCAAATGAGATGGCGGAATATCCCGTTTTCCCGTCATCCCGACAGTTCCCAAAACTTCTCCAGACTGCACTTTTTGACCGACTTTTACCGCAATATCTTTCAACTGAGCGTAGCGCGTTTGCTTCCCCGCTTGATGGTTCACCACCACTAAATTCCCGTAATCCCCCTGCGGCCCGGCAAAGGCGACAGTCCCCTCGCCCGCCGCCAAAACCTGCGTACCCTCCGACGCCAAAAAATCTACACCGCTGTGGAAAAAAAATTCGTGGCGAACCGGATGCAATTGCCGCCCGTAACGCAAAGCTTCCACTGCTGGGGCGGGCAGCGGAAATCCCTGCACCGATGGCGCTGCATCGGGATTGATAGAAGGCCCGATCGACCTATTCACCGCTGGCACAAACACCGTTTTCCCCAAAGGCCTGCACCCGTTCGCCTCAAATAGCAAATCTGCAGGCACTTTGTAACGTTCTGCCAGTTTTTGCCAATTCCAGCCCGCAGGCACTTCTACCTCGCTGCCACTGTACGGAGGAATGACGATCGCACTTCCAGCAGATACTTCACCGCCCCGCAACGTCGGATTTATCCCGATCAGCGCCGCAGGAATCACATTGTACTGCCGCGCGATGCTTTCTATGGTTTCGCCCTGGGCCACAGTATGGCGGCGCAACCGAGACATAGCCGGACTCGGGCAATCGCGGGCGGGGTCGGGGTTTTCTACAGGTGTACCTGAAGGAAGATTTGCAGGTGGGATCTCGGTATTTGCCGCCGTTTGCCCAACGGGTGCGATCGACCAAATTAGTGCAGAAATCACCGGAAATAAGTGTTTAAACCTCATTATCTACAGAAAAAAGTATTCATTTGGGACAGTTGACAATTTTAAAATCCCGTGAAGCTTCATATTTACAAGCTCTAGCCACCCCCCAGACTGTAAATCCCAGGCTAAGCCAAGTTAGGATGAGAATTATTAGTTTGAATCGCTCTTGGCAAATCCGGCAAAATTGCCTGTGATGCCGATGGGCCCCGGCCTGTTAACAGCTATGTTCTTGAGGAAGCGGTACGCCCCGCCCCGCTTTCTTCTCGTCACCAAGACAAAAATGCTTGATTCGGAACCTGTCTGCGGGGATGAGGTATCTAGCGGGAGTTATTAAATGAGTTTATCTTTTAAGCAAACGACCCTTTATGTGACTTTGCTGTCAATCGGCGGAGGTATGGGATGGTTGGGAAATCGCTATCTGCAAGGCTCAAACAATCTGGAAACCGGATTGGTTTTGCCAGTAGTACGCCAGCAAATCCCCCCCTATGCGTCTCCTCCAGTTCTGGAAAATCGGGCGGTCGATCGCAGCAATCCCAATTTTATTGCTGAAGCAGCGGAAAAAGTCGGCCCGGCTGTAGTGCGGATTGACGCATCCAGCAAAGTAGCGAATCAAGTGCCGGAAGCTTTCAAAAATCCTTTGTTTCGCCGGTTTTTTGGGGAGAATTTGCCGCAGCCGGAAGAACGAGTCAAGAGAGGTACCGGTTCCGGGTTTATTCTCACTCCTGACGGCCGCATTGTTACTAATGCTCACGTTGTCTCCGGGACGGATACTGTCAAGGTGACGCTTAAAGACGGCCGCGAGTTTGAGGGTAAGGTGCAGGGAGTCGATCCGCTGACGGATGTCGCTGTGGTTAAGATTAATGCTAAGGAACTGCCGCAGGTGGCTTTGGGTCGATCGGACAATATTGTACCGGGACAGTGGGCGATCGCGATCGGCAATCCTTTAGGTCTCGACAATACCGTGACTGTGGGCATTATCAGCGCTACGGGTCGATCGAGTTCTCAAGTCGGCATCCCAGACAAGCGAGTCCGCTTCATCCAAACCGACGCCGCGATCAACCCCGGCAATTCTGGTGGCCCCCTGCTCAATGACCAAGGCGAAGTAATTGGCATCAATACCGCCATTCGCGCCGACGCTCAGGGCTTGGGATTTGCAATTCCGATTGAAACCGCCAAACGAGTTTCCGATCAGCTATTCGCCAAAGGTAAAGCCGAACATCCCTATCTCGGCATTCAAATGGTCAGCTTGACTGCCGCCACCAAGGCAGAACTCAACAAACAGCTCGATAATAATAAAATTACCCTCGATCAAGGCGTAGCCGTGACGCGAGTCGTGGAAAATTCCCCCGCTCAAAAAGCCGACTTGCGCCCCGGGGATGTCATTCAAAAAGTTGACGGAATTGCGGTTAATACTCCTGGGGACGTGCAAGAACGGGTGGAAAACACTGCTGTGGGCAAAGAACTCGAACTGGAAATTAACCGTGTGGGTCAAGTTCAAAATATAAAAGTACGTCCGGGTGCTTTTCCACTATCGGGTAGCTCCGCCGGTGGGTAATACCATTTGAGATTGTCGATTACAGAATTGGGAATGACTTACGGGATAAGGATTTGGAGCTTACCTACAGTTGCTTTCTTTTGGGAAACTGCTATTAGTTGCAAACGGTGCAGGATGAAAGATAAATCTGATGCTTTATAGTCCTGGACGCAGCAACCGGGTTTTTTCACCAAAATCCTTGGTGTAGGGCGAGGGATACCCGGTTAACAGCCCGGTTTCTTAATTCCCTGTGCCTCCATGATTTAGGATTATGGATTTTTCTGAACAACTTTCATCTTTCTGGCTTCCCCAACCCGTTGATCTTTTTACTTGTCTTTGGGCGAGTTTGGTTGAATCGAGCTGGTGCTTGCTAAATTTTCTTCTAGGTGCATCCTCTGCTCCATTTGCCTCAAAAAATAGCCTGTCATCATCGCTGAAGCTAGCAAACCTGCTAAGTTTTCGCGGTCAGTGGTAATTTCGACGTTAAAATTTTCTGAAGGCAAAACGCCGACAAGTCCTTGAACGTTATGAGAGATAATTTCTCTGATGTCGGGGCTGACGGACTTGGCGACTCGGGCTAGAACCTCCGGGGATTGGTGTTGGAGGTACTTCAGCAGTGGATTGACTGCGGTTTGTTGGGCATTGGATGTGTCAAAGTCAGGGTGAAAAACCATTTGGCGATTCTTAATTTCTGGCTGGTTACATTCTACTTCAAACTACTCGTCATTGCTTGGGTACAAATTTGCCTGAAAGTCAATTTGCAATTGTTTTGGGAGTTGGTCTACTTGAAAGTACCGATGAAATTTCTCGGTAACTTGTAACCAATACGACCGTCCCTCAGCCGATCGCCGTTTGCGGACGAAACCCATTTCTACAAGTTCCTGCACTTGTTGGTAAGCTCCTGAACCTCGCAAGCTAACTAAATCTGGCTGAGCGATGCCGCCTTTGAGGGCGATCGCCGCCAGCGTCCGCAAAGCTCCCACACCTAATTCTGGAGGTATTAAAGTTTGCATTAAACTGGCAAACTCTTCTCGGAGTTGCAGGCTGTATCCTGTGGGGGTTTCGACGACTTCTAATGCACTGTCGCGGCGGGACGAGTCAGACATAAGTTCGATGATGGCGTCTTCGGCTTCGGCTCGATCGCACTTGGCAATCTCGGCAATTTCTGCGATCGACACTGGCTGACCTTTTAAGTAAAGTATGGCTTCTATTGTTGTGGCTAAGCGACTCATTTGGGAATTAGTAACGAGGAATTGGGACGTTGAAAGAAGAAGGAAGAATCAAGAAAGAACAAGGAATCAGAAAAACAACAGTGATCTGTATTTCCGTAACTTCCGTGTCGTGAATAATGAGAGTTAGTAATAAACATTCCCCTTACACAAATTATTAATAGTGTAGATTAGGTTGAGGAAGAAAACCAAAACTTTCAAGTTTATTTTTTATATCAGTCCGAGACGCAGAAATATATAATAAAGTTTCTGGCTCTCCTGAGTTTATGGTGTAAAATATATCAACATATACAGATGACGGGGTTAGGGACTCGCGGAAAAATAAAGTACCAGTCAAATTGGGATAATCGTGATATCCCATTTCGGTAAAGTTTCAGAACGTTGCCATTCGGGTAAATACTGTTTTAACTCTTTTGGTAAGACTTTTATTCCTTTCTCGTAAGTTGTCTCAACCAAATGTATAACCGGTTTAATTCCTTGCCACGTCATGTTGCCTGCCCTGTTTATAGCAGTTTCAACTGAATCTAAAATAGCACCATTCCAATAATTTTCAAGTGCTGCCCAGCAGCGTTCAATTGGATTATATTTGCTATGATATGGCGGATAGTAAATTAGTCGGATTCTTAAACGAATTCTCTGAGATAACTCGACGATGCGTTTGATGAATTGTGTACGAGCACTTCTGATTGCCGGACCACCATCAAGGTCAATCACTAATTCTTCAAGTTCGGTGTAATCAGATTGATTATTGTGCCACCAATCTATTAGACAATCAACAATAAAATCTGTAGTTTCACCGGACTGTCCCATATAAATCGATAGTCGATCACTTTGAGTGTTAAGAATGCCAAAGGGGACTAATACAGCTTGCCACTCGGTATCATGATCGTCGGCCGATTTCGGTTCGATGGTTCTGGCTTTACCACCCCGTGACAGGTTGCCAATTTTTACTTTTGCTTTGGTATCAATTGATATTCGCAGAGACTTGACATGTAGATCGGAGGCTTGATTCTCCTTCAATACATTCTCAAAAATCGCATCTGTTTCGGGAATTTTTTTCAAGGGCTTGGTTTTTTGGTTTTTTTTAGGCGATACCCCTTTCGATTTTAAATCGCGCCAATTGTCTGACGAGAAGGTAATTGCTCACTGTCGTAGTTCTTCTGACTCACTAATGCCGCTCGTACCGCGAGTGCCGTGATCCGGACATACAAAAGTGTCGATTGAAACTTGGGGTATGTCTGGGACTCGGGAGCGACTAGAGAGCTAATATCGGCTTCTAAGTTGGGCAGCAAAATTTCACTTTTGTGTCGTCCCCGAACCCGATAATTATCAACACAAATCAGTCCGGTTCGTCGTTCATGTAAGCCCAGTTGAACACTCGACCGGTTCCACCCCATAAATGTTTCTACTTTACGGGCTGAACCATTAAAGTAGTCTTCAGCCACTTTTGCCATAAAGTCTCGACGGCGATAGCCTGTCAGTTTTTGGGCAGCATCCTTAAACGTCGATTTAACGGTCTCACTCAAGATCATTTCTGGCATCCCAATCACAGAGGTCACAACCGCTTATGTCAGATTTTTTGTTTCCTAATCTTCTAGCGTAACTGGGATTGTATTTAATTGCAAGCCCCTTAGGACCGATTTATGGTAAAAAATATGGGGTCCGTATTGTTAAGAAGCCCATCATTGAAAAATGTTACCTCAATCATACCAAATTTGTTTCCAACAGCAGCTCAAAAACGCCCAATACTTGAGTCTGACTATTTTAGTTTTTCGGTAGTGGTGAATAGTAATGGTCACGAACGAAGAGAGGCATTGTAATGATGAACAAAATACCAAATTGCACCGATATGGTTGCTCAATTTCTTCGAGAACGACAAAGTTTTCCGTACTAACCGCCCTACTCGCTGGCGTAACGTGTTGTTAAATCGCTCAACATAAGTAAGTCGGTGCGAAAAAACCGAACTATGTTAAAATAAGTAAAGACAGGGAATACGTCTACCAAGGTAACTCAATATATGGGCGCTAGATTAAGGATATTTCTGACAAAAGAGCAAGATAAAACTTTATTAAAATTGAGAACTGCGAATGTTCCCCAAAAAGTCAAAGACCGGGCTCTTGTAGTCAGATTAAATGCACAGGGCTGGTACGTTGAAAAAATAGCAGCTCATTTTAACTGGACCCGACAAACAGTGAGAGAGGTTTTACATAAATGGCAAAAACTAGGAATGGAAGGTTTTTGGGAGTTGTCAGGTCGAGGAGGCAAACCGAAGTGGAAAGAAGCAGACATAGAGTTTTTAACAGAATGTCTCAAAAATGAACCACGTACATAAAATAGTGTTCAATTAGCTCAAAAATTAGAAAAAGAGCGATCTATTAAACTAAGTCCCGACCGATTAAGACGAATACTAAAAAAAAAGGGTTTATTTGGAAACGAGCGAGAAAGAGCCACAAAGGAAAACAAGAAATCATAGCACGCCAAATCAAACAAGCAGACCTAGATATGCTGGAATGGGCTGCTACTGCGGGAGAGCTCGATTTAAAATATTTAGATGAATCAGGATTTTGTGCATGGAGCGAGCCCGGTTACACTTATTACAAACTTTCGCGAGCAAAAACGTCTGGAACAAACCTTACGGCGTGGTCGTATATTAAGTATTGTAGGACTTCTTCAACCTGAAATCAGCTTTGTTTACGCTTTGGTAATTGGAGGTGTCGATCGAAAAGCTTATATCAAAATGATGGAGTCAGAGGCTCGCTCGGCAGAGAGGAGTAAACGAATTAGAGTAATAGTACAGGATCATGGCCCCATACATCGATGTAATGAAGTCCAAAAATTATGGTCCAAGTGGGAAAACCAGGGTCTATATATCTTGTTTTTACCTAAATATTGCTCAGAAATGAATCCCATAGAATTGGAGTGGCAACACATCAAAAAAGATGAGCTAGCCGGACAAATATTTGAAGATGAATTAGAGCTAGCTTATGCCGTAATTAATGGGGTAGAAGCTAGAGAAAAAAAAAGGAAACTACTCTACAAAACGCATTAAATTGAGAGCAGAGCGTCCTACTTAATATTTTGTTACATACTTACCAATTTTCCTGCTGACTTACTTAACTGGTTTTTCCCGTTTCCTTGCCAACGGCCTTACTGCCGCTTGCTGGGTAGCACCTGTTCATAGGCCTCCCAAAAGTCGGTGTAGCAGACCGCACATTGCCCATAAACGGCCGGTAAACATTGCCAAAGCTGCGAAAGCTGATTGTCGAGAGCGAGATCCGATTGTTACCCCAACAATCTCACGACTATCTGCATCCAAAGCTAACCAAACCCATTGGTTGTTGTCTTGGGAGCCAACAAAGGACCACAGTTGGTCTAATTGAATTGTCAACCGACCTGTTTTTTTGGGGTAATATCAATAGTTTTGGGAGCCTGGTAAAACTTCTGATTGACGTACATTTGTCGCCAACGCTCAGAAACTCCTGTGACTCGTACGATGGCCGAAGCGTGCAAGGCCCTCAAGCAACAGCTTATCAATCAATTGACGGGTAGCCTCATCAATCGGTTGCCGAGTTGCCTGCTCAACAAACTGTCGTCTGCAGTCCTGACATCGGAATGCTGGTTTGCCGTAATGAGTATGGCCGTATTTAATGGCGTTGCTGAATTAGGGTATGATAAATTTATAGTGCGAGCGCCCAAAAATAACACTTCAAAAAACGAAGAGCTTATGAAATGTCCTGAATGTCAGTCTACTCATGTCAATAAAAATGGTCAGAAAAAAGGTAAACAGAATTATATTTGTGTCGGTTGTGGCAGACAATTTATAGATTGCTATCAACCTCATAAAAGTTACTCGGAAGAAGTTAAACGTGAATGTCTCAAAATGTATGTCAATGGTATGGGTTTTCAAGCAATTGAGAGGATTAAAGCCCACATTCCGCACCCTCAACTGTCACACATCAACAAAAGGGGGATGAAATAGTACAAATGAACTATAGCAATCCTAAATCAATTGTAAAATATATGGTTTCACCAATCCTGATTAACTTGGTATTAATTTAGGCTTTT
>NZ_JAUBQN010000111.1:0-1304 GCF_036701295.1 Microcoleus harperi Pol14_C6
TTTATAATCTCGATCGGCACGCGAGAAAGTGCGGAGGCTGGTACTGATATTTTTCAGCCTGTCACAGGCCGCAGACATGGAATCCATTATCTTAGGTAAGTCTTCTAGGGTATATTCCAAATCGATTTCTTCGGCATGGTCGATAATTTGCTCGCTCTGGTTGGGGAAAGTTTCTTGATAGAGTTGCAAGTGTTCGACCACTTCGGCAATCGTAGGTTTAGTTTCTTGGAGACTGGCAGCAATAAAGCCCAGGGGGTTATTCATTTCATGCGCCACACCCGCTACTAAATTACCTAAAGCCGACATTTTTTCACTTTGGACGATTTGTAATTGGGCGTTTTGCAAGTGGTCTAATGCTTGTTGTAATTCCACTGATTTTTGCTCGAAGCCAAGTTCTGCAATTTTGCGATCGCTAATATCCATCATCACGCCATCCCAGACGATCGAGCCGTCGGCTTGCCGTTCCGGTCGTGATGCCGCCTGCACCCATTTGACAGTGCCAGAGGTCGTAATAATGCGCCATTCCTGTTCAAAAGGGGTGAGAGTTTCGGCAGAATGGATGAATGCCTCAGTGAGAGCTGGGCTATCCTCTGGATGCTCCAGCATCCGAAAATCTGTGATGCCTGCCAAGAAATCTTGGGGTGACACTTCATATAGAGCGGCGCAGCCTGGACTAACGTAGGGAATTGAAACAGAACCATCAGGAGCCAGGCAAATCTGATAAATTATGCCAGGAAGATTATCCACTAGCTTTTGAAAGCGGGCTTTGCTGGCACGCAGTTCTACTAGCATTTGTTGGGCTTGTTCGTAAAGTCGAGCATTTTCCAGGGAAATTGCGGCTTGAGCGCAAAGTAGATTCAGGAGTTCGACGCGATCGCTCGTAAATGCCCCTATTGCTAAACTATTTTCCAGATATAAAATGCCCATCAACTTGCCTTGATGCAAAATCGGACTGCACAAGATACTCTTGGGCTGTTGACGCATGATATACGGATCGTTGGCTAAAGTAGGATCTGCTGTCGCATTCACCAGCACAACAGCCTGATTGTTGTGCTTAACTTTGTAAATTAGCTTTAGGGGAATTTCCTGACTTTCCTCAACCGGAATCCTCTGCAACACAACTGGGTTTCTTCCCTTGGTAATTGAGCCTTTAATTACCAAGCGATCGTCTCGTAGCAGTGTTAATACGCATTTATCTGCCCCGGCATTTTCGATGACAATGGAAAGCAACGATGAAAGCAGTTTGGACAGTTCGATTTCGCTGGAGATAGCTTGGGAAGCTTTGAGAATGGCAGCTAAATCTA
>NZ_JAUBQN010000112.1:0-1293 GCF_036701295.1 Microcoleus harperi Pol14_C6
ATATCAGGTTCGGATAATTAGTTATAATTAAGGGCAGCCGATTCACAGGGAGGCCAAACCCCCTATGCCAAAAAAAGTCCAGTTAGAACCGCACTTAAGTGTCCAGGAACTCTACACTCGCTACCGGACAAGTTCAGGGTTAGTCGAACGCAGCCACTACCAGATCATCTGGTTACTGGCCTCGGGCCACACCCCACTAGCGGTGTCTCAAGTTACCGGTTACAGCCGGATTTGGATTTACCAACTGCTGCGACGCTACAACCAATTGGGGGCTGGCGCCTTAAGCGATAGACGTTCGTCCAATCGTGGGCAACCTCCTCAACTCAACGACCTACAAAGAGCGCAACTGTGGCAAGTCCTATCTGGGCCAGCTCCCGATGGCGGTTTATGGAATGGTCGCAAAGTCGCTGATTGGTTAAGTGAGTCGACAGGAGAGCAGATCAGTCGCCATCGGGGATGGGAATATCTTCGGGAAATGGGCTACCGTTTGAAAGTCCCCAGACCGCAGCATCAGGAAACTGACCTCTCTCAACAACAACAGTGGAAAAAAAACTTCATTTCGAGTTGAGATTTTTACAAGCTAAATACCCTCAAGCAGAGATTGAAGTTTGGGCGATGGACGAACATCGCTTGGGACTGCTACCAGTATTGCGCCGAGTCTGGACGCTGGTTGGGGAACAACCCACTGCCGAGGTCAAACATCAATACAAGTGGCTGTGGGTTTATAGTTTTGTCCACCCCGAGTCAGGAGAAACTTATTGGTGGTTGCTGCCGTTTGTCAACACTCAACTGTTTAATCGGGTGTTGGCCGATTTTGCACGAGAGTATTTGAATGGGGGCCAGATAAACGAGTGCTGCTGGTCGTTGACTTTCGCTGGATGGCATCAGTCTCAAGAGCTAGTGATTCCTGAAGGCATTGATTTGTTCGAGTTGCCATCACATTCTCCCGAATTACAGCCAGCAGAACGATTGTGGCCACTTACTAATGAAGTCGTAGCCAATTGCTCACCCCAAAATCTTGACGAGTTAGAAGAGCTGTTGGTCTATCGTTGTCAGCAATTGCTGGGTCAACAAGACTTGATTCGCGGACTGACTTGTTTTCATTGGTGGCCTTTGACTCGCCGACCGTTGACAATTAATTGAGTTGGATCAGTTCGAGGTCCTCACCCAGAGCGGCTCTGGAGTGGTCTCCCCTGCAAATTAATATTCGGTCGCCCGAATTCAAGTTCGAGCGCCCGAATTCAAGTTCGAGCGCCCGAATTAATATTATAAGTAATTACCCGAACCTGATAT
>NZ_JAUBQN010000081.1:0-9157 GCF_036701295.1 Microcoleus harperi Pol14_C6
GATTTTAAATCATCCAAATCTTCCTTCAGTCTTGTCTTATGGTACTCTGGCTGCTTAAAAACTGTCCGGAGTATTGCCACAACAGTTCTTGTTGTTTTTCGTAGGATAAATGTCCGCAATTATTTATCCATCCCAAAAAAGCTTGCAGTCTGATTCCGAGATCTGGTCCCGGTACTATTTCTGGCGACCAGTCTGCTGTTTGTGTTTCCCCACACTCGCTGCAAATACAGGTATATAGCAATCCTAAATCATAATCAAGATTACGATACAATTATATGCAATACTTGATTAGGATAAAAAAATGAATAACTTACAAGGGTCACAAAAAGACATGGAAAAAGAAATCACCCAATTAGAATCTTTCATTAAAAGTGATATCGATGCAAGAGAACTAAAACGAGCAATAGCTGTCAGGATGGCGCTTGAAGGTAAGCTGTACTATGAAATTAGCAAAATGTTAAGTGTAAGTGAATTCTTTGTGGGTTATTGGAAAAAGATTTTTAAAAGCCAAGCAGTCGAAGGAATAAAACTAGGATATAAAGGCTCGCAAGGGTATTTGACAGAGCGACAAACGGATGTAGTAGTCGAGTGGTTAAAGAATAAAGAAACTTGGAACTTAGAGGAGTTAGTGACTTATGTAGAACAAGAGTTTGGTGTGAGCTATAAATCAAAACAGAGCTATTATGAGCTTTTCGCTGCTGCCAATATTCGTTGGAAAAAGAGTCAAAAAATTAATCCCAAATCCGATGACTAACTGGTAAAAAAAAAGCGGGAAGAAATTAACGAAATTTTATCTAAAAACAAAACTGGCATAGAATCTGGGAAAATAATAGTATTATTTTTAGATGAATGTCATCTACTTCATGGCGATCTGACAGGCTACGTTTGGGGTCGCTCAGATAGGAGAATGGAAATTCCAATTACTAATGAAAAAGAGCGACAAACTTATTTTGGTGCTCTCAATTATCAAAGCCAAAAATTTCACGTTCAAAGTCATCCATCGGGCGATGGAAAATCCACGGTCAAATTTATTAAATATTTACAAGCTAAATATAAAGGGCGGAAAATTATCTGAATTTGGGATGGAGCTAGTTATCATAAATATGGAGAATTTAGAGACTTTTTATTAGAACTCAATGGTGACAAAGAGCCGGATAATTGGTCAATTACTTGTATTTTATTTGCTCCCAATGCTCCCCAACAGAATCCCGTTGAAGATATTTGGTTACAAGCTAAAAACTTTTTAAGAAAGTATTGGTATTTATGTAGGTCTTTTAAAATTGTCAAATTTTTGTTTGAGTTTTTTACTAACGAACATAAATTTGATTTCCCCAAAATTCATCAATATACTTGTACATAGAAAATCATTTAGGAACGCTATATCTCTGGGAAGGTAACAACCAGCCTGAAACCCATACCTTTGTAAGCATTGAGCTAATCTGTGCTAAAAAAAATAGGCAGCATAATTGTTACACGCTTGCCTATCTAAAAAATAATGATACTAACATTCTACCTCATTCATTTAAAAAAACAACTAAGTTCAGCTCAATTTAAACTGATTGGAATCTTGCTACCCTTGATACAATCAGAAAAATAAGTTAGATTAGAACGGCTCTCCCGGGTATTTCCCTATCCAATTACAACCGAAAGTCGGCGCATAAAACTACAAAGATTTCCGGATTTACCAAATTTAAATATCTCATTAATTTGGTTCCCATTAATTACTTATTGGTTGACCACTTATTGCCCCATTGGTACTCGTTTATCAAGATCAATCGACCGCAGTCAATGGGGGCGCATTAATCTCTTTATGGTTAGCCTGATCTGGGAGCGAAGAGCAATTCCATTCTACTGGTCACTGTTGCCCAAACTGGGAAACAGTAGCCTCGACTCACAGACTACCAATTTACAGCAAGTTTTACCATTATTTTCAGAATATAAAGTCATCGTTTTAGGAGACCGTGAGTTTTGTTCTGTCAATTTGGGAAACTGGCTAAGGGAAAAGGGTGTATCTTTTTGTTTAAGACTGAAAAAGAATTATCTTAATCGACGAAACGGAACATTTAGTTTGGCAAGGGTTAGATGAATTATGAACAGTACCAGGAACCTGTTTATATTGTCAAGGAAAAAGAGTGAGAACAACAGGGACCTCTAACCGGATTTGATATTGCTTGTAAGTGGAAAAGGAACTACGGGGGATGGAAGGTGGATGAAGCATGGTTTATTCTCACAGATTTACAGCAATTTACCAGTAGCCATCTATGCTTATAAGCAGCGGATGGGTATTGAATAAATGTTCCGAGACTGTAAAACAGGAGGCTACGATATTGAAGGAACTAGCTTAAAAGGAAACCGGCTTATTAACATGATTTTGCTCAGGTCCCTCGCCTACAGTTAGGGAATATTTCAAGGTACTGAAATGAGGAAAAAGCAGGTACAAAAATATATATTTGGCCGCAAAGAACCTAAAAAAAGATACCGCAGACGGAGTACATTTGGTGTTGGTTTAGATGGAGAAAAGTGGGTCACTTATCTAGAACATTATTCTGACGAGGTAGAACAGTTAATGAAGTTAACTCCTTCTAAACGCCGCTTTTATCAACAAGGTATGGGAGCCGCAACCCTTATACAGTCTATCTCGTAGACATCTTTGTCACCCCCCCAGCACTCTCCTCTTAAGATTATATAGCAGAAGGAAGAAGGTTTTTTCTTCCTTCTTCCCTCTTCCTTATATCCGTTACATCCGTTACAAAATCGGTTGCCGAACTTCCCTCTTCCTTCAAACTACGATCGCATCGCCTGTTTTTGCTCCGCCTTCAAATCGCGGTTGCTAGCAGCAGCCAACTCCGCATCCAACAGCGTCTTACCAGTCGCAGCCAAATACACATCATCCAAACTCGGCCGAGATTGAGCAATCCCAAAAGTAGGCAATCCAGCATTTTTTAAAGCTTGCTGAATAGTCACCAGCGCATCGCTTTGCGGTGTTACTACTAAATTCAGAGAATTTCCTTGAGCCGCGTTGACAATTACTTCCTGCACAAAAGGCAAAGATTGCATGAGAGTTTTGGCTTTTTCGGCTTCTTCGATCGGCGAAAACTCGCGAATCCGCAAAGTCACCCGATCGCCTCCAACCCGATTTTTCAACTCCTCCGGCGTGCCCTCAGCAATCACCGTACCCTTGTCAATAATCGCCACGCGATCAGCCAAAGCGTCAACTTCTTCGAGATAGTGACTCGTAATCAAAACCGTCGTACCTTCTTCCCGCAAGCGGCGCAGGAAATCCCACACTACCACCCGGCTTTCAATATCGAGCCCGACAGTCGGTTCGTCTAACACCAAAACATCCGGCTGGTGAAGCAACCCAGCAGCTAAGTCGAGGCGTTTGCGGATACCGCCGGAATAAGTACCCGTCTTTTTATTTTCCCACTCCTCCAAACCGAGGAGTTTCACCATTTCGTCAATCCGCCCTTTAATCGTATTGCGCGGCAAATGGTAAAGCGCTGCTTGCAGTTGCAGGAGTTCCCGCCCCGTCAGCACCTTATCGAGAGCAACTTCTTGGGCGACGTAGCCGAGTTTTTGTCTGGCAATTCTCGGCTGACTGACAGCAGAAATGCCAGACACTTCAATGCGTCCGCTATCGGGCGCACTCAAAGTACAAAGTACCCGCAGGGTTGTGGTTTTGCCTGCACCGTTGGGGCCTAGCAAACCAAATATTTCCCCCGGTTCTACCTTGAAGGAAACATCTTTAACGGCTTCTACAGTGCCGTAGCGTTTCTGAAGATTTTCAATTAAAACGGCGGGAGCCATATATTTTGGGGATGAACTGGTTGTTAATATTTTGACACTTCCGGGCTCAAATTGCCGGAATGGTCGATCGAGCAATGCGACTCGGTGTGCTTGTAACGATCGCACACTCCTCCTCAACCGGAAACTGCTTATAGTTTTGATTCTTAATATATGTTTAAGAAATATTAACTTTATAGCGGTTTTCAACCCTGATATTCATCACTTTTCCCACTCTCGAATCTCCCATCTCAACTCCAAAAAATTATGAGTTTTGAGTTAATTATAACTTTTCAGTTAACAACTCAAAACTCACAAGTTTTCAACAAGTAGAGATGCACCCGAAACCTGTCATTTTATAATTATCTCTACCTCTAGGCTGATGTGTAGCGAGATTTTGATGATAATTAACACTCTGGTCAAATACATCACAGTCTCGATCCAAGTATGAAACACAAAAAACTTCCCTAAGTGGCAAGTTATACTTGTAATGAGTTCCACAGAAAATGTAACAGTATTTCCGTGCTCTCAACCCCGATATTTATCAGTCATTACCAATTCTTTAATGGAAAAGGGTCTTAACTCCCCTACAGGGAGGCGCTGCCATGTCTTTAATCGACAATTTTTACCCAACCGCGACGCACGTTGTACAGCAGTCGGTTGATGATGGCATACTCATCTTCATTGAGTGTTCTTTCTAAGAGTGCAGATCTGAGCTGTCTCCGGTCGTGGCGAGTCACGACGCTGGAGAACATGACCTGACCAAATAACTCTTCGAGTGTCATTTGGGATACTGACATGATAAACCTCCTAGTTGATTGAGACAGATAAAATTTTAACAGGCTTGTTGTATTTGTATTATGCACTCTGGGAGTGACTTCAAAGGCGATCGAAAACATTGACACAGTGTGATTTTTTGGTTAAAAATCTGTGACCAAGACTTTGATGCCCAGTGACTTGGATCTATTCAATTTGTGATGCTTGTCACTGAAGTCAGGAGGAAGGAGTCAGAAGTCCGAGGGAAAAAGACCATCAAGGAGGATCGCCCTCAAAAACTCTCCATCCCGTCCTCACCGCTTCTCAACCTTATTTTTCCCTATGCCAATTTTCCAGCTAATTGAGGCATCGGTCAATAGTCGCCACAACCGACTCGGCCAAATCTTTCAGCGCGTAACCCCCCTCCAATCCAAAGGCGATGCGACGGGTGAGTTGCAGGCAGTATCCGGTGAAAGTACCGAAATCTGACGGAGCCAGAGTCATACTCGCCAGCGGATCGGAGGCAGTAGCGTCATAACCAGCGCTGACAATCAACAAATCCGGTTCAAAGTTGGACAAAAAAGGCACGACAAGAGATTCAAAGGCGCTCAGGTATTCAGCTATGCCGCCGCCCGGATAGAGGGGAATGTTCAGCACGTTCTCGTAGGCACCGCGCTCCTCGGCATCTCCCGTTCCCGGATAGCACGGAGATTGGTGCAGGGAACAGTAGGCTATTTGGCGGCAGTGTTCCACCAAAGATTGAGTGCCGTTGCCGTGGTGCACGTCCCAGTCGAGGACGGCGACGCGGTTAATTCCCGGCTGTTCCAGGGCGTAGTGAGCAGCGATCGCAGCATTGGAAAACAAGCAAAAACCCATCGCGCGGGCTTTTTCGGCGTGGTGTCCCGGCGGCCTGGCCAGCACAAAAGCCGGTTCCCCCGCAGCCACCACTCGATCGACCCCATCGAGCCAAGCACTCGCCGCTAGCAGCGCTACGTCGTAACTTTCGGCAGAAATCGGCGTATCACCGTCGAGGTAGCCGCCTCCCCGATGAGCCAAATGTTCGACTTCTTTGATGTATCTTTGCGAGTGAACTTTTTTGATAGCCGAGAACAGTGCTTTTTCGCGCTGCGCCACTGGGGTGGGCAGTTGCCACTCAATTTGAGCCGCCCAAGGAGCAGCTTTCAGAGCGTTGACGATCGCCGTTAAACGTTCTGGTCGCTCTGGGTGAAGCATTCCAGTCTTGTGCAGCAAAAAATCTTCGGAGTAGATGACGGGTAGCATCGGCAGATTTTAGATTTTAGATTTTAGATTTTAGATTTTTAGTTTGCTTTAAGAAGGCCTTCGGTTTTGTGAAATTAAAATTGCGATCGGGCCACCATTTTAATTTTTTATATAGCCCTCAAAAAAACTCACCAAAGCATGAAACCCGACCGCCTAAAAAAACATTTCTAGCTTTTGCCAACCGCTGACCAAATCACCAACTGACAAATTATCAATTGTCCTTGTTTCGTCCCTTAATTTTTCTGGCAACTTTCCCATAAAGTCAAAGGCAAATTGTGATATAATTTTAGGAGTAATTTGCAATATTTGGCAGCTCTACTGAATCCAAACCGATTTTATCGCATTTTTGAGATTTATAGCGGTCAAATTTAAATTTTTAACGGAGTTTTTCAACCTATGAGCACCTCTGAGTCGCGGATAATCCCGACGGATCTGGGTAATGAGATGTCCCGATCGTACTTGGAATACGCCATGAGCGTAATTGTCGGTCGGGCGCTACCAGATGCCAGGGACGGTCTCAAGCCCGTTCACCGACGCATTCTCTACGCCATGAACGAATTGGGCTTGACTCCCGATCGACCTTTCCGCAAATGCGCCCGCGTCGTGGGGGAGGTGCTGGGCAAGTATCACCCGCACGGAGATACAGCGGTTTACGACGCCCTGGTGCGGATGGCTCAGGATTTTTCCATGCGGGAACGCCTGATCAACGGCCACGGCAACTTCGGCTCTGTTGACAACGACCCGCCCGCTGCCATGCGGTACACCGAATGTCGCCTCACAGCTTTGACGAGCGACTCCATGCTGCGCGACATCGACTCCGAAACAGTTGATTTCGGCGACAACTTCGACGGTTCCCAGCAAGAACCCCTCGTACTCCCGGCACGCATTCCCCAAATTTTGCTCAACGGTTCCTCCGGGATTGCTGTAGGGATGGCAACCAACATTCCGCCACACAATTTAGGCGAAATAATTGACGGTTTAGTAGCACTAATCCACAATCCAGCAATTACTGACCTGGAATTGATGCAGTACATCCCCGGCCCGGACTTTCCCACCGGAGGGCAAATTCTGGGCAGAAGCGGCATTCGCGATGCTTACACCACCGGGCGCGGTTCGATTACAATGCGCGGAGTCGCCGGCATTGAAACCATTGAACATCCGGGCCGCCCCGACAAAGAAGCAATTATTATCACCGAATTGCCTTACCAAACAAACAAGGCAGCGCTAATTGAGAAAATTGCCGAACTTGTCAACGACAAAAGATTAGATGGAATTTCCGACATTCGCGACGAAAGCGACAGAGACGGAATGCGGATCGTGATCGAACTCAAGCGCGATGCCTATCCCCGCGTCGTCCTCAACAACCTCTATAAACAAACACCACTCCAAGCCAACTTTGGAGCCAATATGTTAGCGCTAGTAAACGGGGAACCCCAACTACTTACGCTCTCCCAATTCCTCAATGTCTTCCTAGACTTCCGCATTGAGACAATTACTCGCCGGACTCAATACGAACTCCGCAAAGCAGAAGAACGCGACCACCTTCTGCAAGGGTTATTAATTGCCCTAGAAAACTTAGATGCAATTATTCACCTAATTCGCGCCGCTGCCGACTCCGCCGCAGCGAAACAAGAATTGATGGATAATTACGGTCTTTCTGAACAGCAATCCGACGCAATTCTGCAAATGCAGCTCCGGCGTTTGACAGCATTAGAAGCCCAAAAAATTCAGCAAGAACACGAAGAACTGCGAGCTAAAATCGAAGATTTGGAAGATATATTAGCGCGCCGGGAACGCATCTTAGAAATCGCCGAAGTTGAAGCAGTCGAAATCCAAACAAAAATCGCCACTCCTAGACGCAGCGTCATCGAGCACGCCGAAGGAGAAATCGATGAAAGAGATTTAATTGCTAACGAACAAGCAATTATTCTGATCACAGAGCAAGGCTACATCAAGCGGATGCCGGTCAGCACTTTCGAGGCCCAAAGTCGCGCTACTCGCGGCAAAGCAGGCGCGAAAATGAAAGAAGACGACGGAGTAGAACATTTCCTTTCCTGCTGCGATCATGACAGCGTTTTGTTCTTCAGTGACAGGGGCGTAGTTTACTCTGTCAAAGCTTATCAAATCCCAGTCTGTTCGCGGACTGCCCGCGGCACTCCTGTGGTACAACTGCTGCCGATTCCTATAGAAGAAAAAATCACTTCTATGGTGTCAGTTACAGAATTCACCAGCGAAGAATACTTGGTCATGCTGACTCGCGGCGGCTACATCAAGAAAACCGCACTTTCGGCTTTTGGCAACATCCGCACTAATGGATTAATCGCGATTTCTCTAGAAGAAGGCGACCAACTGCGCTGGGTGCGGAGAGCAAAAGTGGGCGACAGCATCATCATCGGCACGCGCCAAGGGATGGCAATTCATTTCCGCACTAATCACGAACAGTTGCGCCCTGTAGGTCGCGCGACGCGGGGTGTAAAATCGATGAAATTACGATCGGGCGATGAGTTGATCAGCATGGACATATTGCCCAGTTCAATTGTTGCCGAGATTGCTGAATTGGAAACTGAAGATTCGGAATTTGAGGGAGCTAATATTGCTCAGTTAGAAACTGAAGATTCGGAATTTGAAGTAGCAGAAATTACTGACCTAGAAACTGAAGATGCGGAATTGGAAGATGAAGAATTAGAACTGCAATCCGAGGAAATTGAAGGCGAAGAAGCCGAAGAAATTACCAAAAGTAGCAGCGACGTTCCTTCAGTGTTGGTAATCACCACCAACGGCTATGGCAAGCGGGTTCCAGTTTCTCAATTCCGCCTACAAAGACGGGCTGGCAAAGGATTGACTGCTACTAAATTCAAGTCTAAAAAGGCTAAAGATTACGTAGCTGCGCTGCGAATTGTCAACGAAGATGACGAGTTAATGATCATTACCAACCGAGGTATTATTATCCGTCAGGCTGTGAGTGCAATTTCCACGCAATCGCGCACAGCAACAGGCGTGCGGGTACAGCGGTTGGACGAGGATGATTCGATCGTAGCTGTGGCTTTAGTGCCGCCTGCTGGTGAAGAATCGGCCGAAGAATCGGAATCAGAGGAAGTGGCAGAATAGTCATAGGTTAATAGTTTGTAAGGTACGCGCTGCGTACCTTACTGCTGAATGGTAAAAATGCGATCGTCTATTCCCGCTTTCTGCCTCCAAGACTGGTCAACATTTAATATTAATTATGAAAAAATACCTCTAGGGACACGGCATTGCCGTGTCCTTATACCAATTTACTATGAAGTTGCACTTAATATAGCTTCAAGGATATAATCCCAACCACAGAGAGATAAAACTT
>NZ_JAUBQN010000113.1:0-1198 GCF_036701295.1 Microcoleus harperi Pol14_C6
GGCGTTTAGAAGGAGTTAACTTCATTAACTGTTCCACCTCCGAAGAACATTGTTCTAGATAATTAACCCACTTTTCTCCATCTAATCCAACACCAAATGTACTCCGTCTGCGATATTTTTTCTTGGGTTCTTTGCGACGAGATACATATTTTTGTACCTGCTTTTTCTTGAGTTCATTGCCTTGAAATATTGCTGAGCTGTACGCAAGTGTCATGAGCAGAATCATGTTAATAAGTCTGTTCCCTTTGAGGCTTGTTCCTTCAAGAGCGTAGCCTCCTGTTTTACAGTCTCGGAACATTTCTTCAATGCCCATCCGCTGCTTATAAGCATTGAGCGCTGCTCGCAATGAGCCTAAGTCCGTGAGAATAAACCAGGCTTCTTTAACTTGATATTTCCCATAGTTCCTTTTCCACGCTAAAGCCAGCCCAAATCCGGTAGTAGGTCTAGTTTTCCTCACTCTTTTTCCTTGAACATACAAATAATTTCCGGGTATTATTCCTAATTCATCTAACCGTTGCCAAACTAAATGTTCTGTTTCGATACAAAGATTCTTTTTCAGTCTTAAGCAAAAAGACACACCCTTTTCCTTAAGCCAGTTTGCCAAATCAACAGAACAAAATTCACGGTCTCCTAAAACGATGACTTTATATTCTGAAAATAATGGTAAAACTTGCTGTAGATTGGTAGTCTGTGACTCGAAGTTACTGTTTCCTAATTTGGGCAACAGTCACCAGTATAATGGAATTGCTCTTCGCTCCCAGATCAGGCTAACCATAAACAGATTAATGCACCCCCATTGACTGCGGTCGATGGCAATTGATAAACGAGTACCAATGGGGCAATAAGTGGTCAACCAATAAGTAATTAATGGAAACCAAATTAATGAAATAGTTAAAATTGGTAAATCCAGAAATCTTTGTAGTTTTCTACGCCGACTTTCCGTTGTAATGGGGTAAGGAAATACCCGGGAGAGTCGTTCTAATCTCACTTGTTTTTCTGATTGCATCACAGATAACAAAGTTGTCATCACAAGAAACTGAGCTTTCGTCAGTTGTTTTTTTAAATGAGTCTGGTAAAATGTTGGTATCATTATTTTTTGGATAGGCAAGCGTGTAACAATTATGCTGCCTATCTTTTTTGAGCACACATTGGCTCAATCCTTACCAACTCTGGGTTTGAGCCTGTTTGTCACCCCCCC
>NZ_JAUBQN010000114.1:0-1183 GCF_036701295.1 Microcoleus harperi Pol14_C6
TTACTGGTTCTTTGGGTCAAACCAATAATTACAGCAGTGTCAGTGACCTGATCGCACAATGGCCGAATGCCGCCCAGAATCAAGGTATCAAACTGTCTGGGATAGCTTTTGATGGCTTTGAAACTGACTATCTTAACCCGAATGTCATCAGCAACCTCACCTTAGCAAGCAACGAAAACCCTAAAAGCTGGTTGAGCTACGGCAGTACCGGCGGTATTGGTGTCCCATCCTCTTACGATGGTTGGTTCACTGACGCCAAGAAAATTCGGGCGGAAATCAACCATAACCCCAACACCAATCAATCTCAGGCGCTGAAGGTGAAATGGGCAGATAACCAAGACATCACTAGCACCACGATCGACCTCAGTGGATTGAGTCCCAAAACAAGTCCGGGTTTGGGCGATCAAGGCAATGAAGTTGGTTTCCTGCAAATCTTTAATAATGGGGTTCGGGTACCGGCTACCAATTTTAAGATCGCTCGCCTCAACGCTCCGAGCGTTCCACAACCCATTACTGTGTCTTCAGATGGAGCGACTTTCATTGGCGACCGCACCGATGGCAGTTTCAAATTCCAGATAGTAGGGGACTCTCTCAGTGGCGCTACTTTTGACGAACTGCGGTTTTCCACTAAAGCCTACGATAGCCCCACCGCTGCCTACGCCGCCACCTCCTTCAAAGACGACGGTTCCGACTACCTAGTGCGAAAGATTGAATATCAAGGCATCGATGTGTCGTCAACTGCGATGCGTTCGGCTGCAAGTCTCTTCCAGTCCGCCCAATCAAATTACATTGATCCTAGTTTTGTGCCTCCGACTTTCTTCTCTTACGGTTCGTCTCCCGATCCTATTATTGACGGCGGTTCTGGAGAGTTGACGATTAATCGGACTGGCAATACTTCGGTTCCGGCTTCGATCGACTTTTTGATTGTTGCCCCTGGTGGCGGTCAACCTGTGAACAACGTAGACTACAACATTAGTCCATTTGCTGTGAATCCTTCGGGAGGGACGGTGAACTTTAATGCCGGTCAAACTAGCGTTAGTCTGACGATTAACAATCTTCCCGGTTTGACTGGTGGGGTGGTGAATTTGGGCTTTGGGCCAGGTTCGATCGGCACTCCGGCATCGACTGCAATTACTCTGCTTTAAGGCTGTTAGTAGGGCGAGGAATCCTTGCTCTACTAATA
>NZ_JAUBQN010000115.1:0-1172 GCF_036701295.1 Microcoleus harperi Pol14_C6
TAAAGCACTCAAACGAAAGTAAATTTGTCCTTCAATTTGAGTGCAAGTTTCAACCTTAACTCCAGGCAAGTCTAATAGATAGTCTAAATGAAAGCTCATCACTATAACTGTATTGGTTGATCTATTTTACACCATAAACTCAGGAGAGCCAATTTGAATAGGTTAAATTCTGCTGAGACTGGTAAAATTGACGTTGACACCACTAAAGCTCTTTTTGCCGGCTCAACTTCCGGCACTTTTGACAACGATGAAAATAAGAAAATTTTAGGAACTCCTACTGCTGGAGACAGTGAAAGCTATGTGCAGTTTGACGGCAGTGAATTTACTACCGCAACTGATATTAGTTTTAATCTTGGCAATTTAAATTATCGCAATGGAATTACTGTGTTCGGTTCGGAACCTGAAGGTGATTTTCCTCTCAATGAAACGCTGTCTCTCACTAATCCTGTGCCTAGCACCCAGACTTTTAATTTCTCATTTAACTTGACTGCTACATTAAACGAAACTGACGATCCTGTTAAAGATGGAGATATCCTTCGCTTTTATGATGGTATTGCTAAAGAAAAGTTCAACTTTCAAGGAACAGACTATAGGCTGCAATTAGTGGGATTTTCTGCTGATAGCGGTCAAACAACTCTAGGGAGATTTAATACCCTTGAACAACGATTTTCTGAGGCTCAGTTGATTGGTAAAATTAAACCAGTATCAATTCTGGGAAACGAAAACGACATTGCGATTGAGTTGGCAGACAAGCTACCACAAAAGATAACAAATAAGATAGGAGAGACAGTAGATGACTTTAACACCAGAGTTTCCAATTTTAGTAAAGGCTTTTTAGATGGTTTATCTGCTAATGTGTATAGCGTTCTTTTTCCGCCGCCACGAGTTGCCCAAAACTTACAAGCCTCAGCCGAGCAAAATTCAACTTTTCAGATTACTGAAGCAGTCATGGCTCAATATCCCGGAGGGCTGCTGGGGACTGAAAATAATGATCGCATAATCGGATCTTCTGTAACAGATGTGGTATTAGCCGGGCAGGGTGCTGACACTCTAGAAAGTGGTAGAGGTGGCGATTACCTCTTGGGAGGAAAAGGTCTGGAGTTTAGACTAAGAAAAGCTGGCTCAGTTAGAAACTGAGGCAGCAAAAATCCATTTGGCAGCTAAATATATGT
>NZ_JAUBQN010000082.1:0-8283 GCF_036701295.1 Microcoleus harperi Pol14_C6
CAACGATGAAAGCAGTTTGGACAGTTCGATTTCGCTGGAGATAGCTTGGGAAGCTTTGAGAATGGCAGCTAAATCTAGGGTGTCTGAGACACTGGTACTAGAAGTAGCCGAACTGATGGATGTGACAGTTCCTAATGTGAAGATGGTTTCCTGGGTGGAAAGGGGAGAACGGGTTTGCTTTAATATGGGGGCAAGTAATTGGGGATAGTGTTTTTCCAGGTCGGCGACTTTGGCTTTTGCACCCCAACGAGCGTAGCAATAGTAGGCGTCCTGCATATATCCGGCTGCTACTTTTTCTTTTCTCCATTCAAGGTAGAATTTAGCTGCGAGTTCGTTAGCAAGTGCTTCTTCTTGGATATATTCGTTGGTTTTGGCTGTTGCGATCGCTCGATCGTATAACTCTATCGCTGCGGTTTTTTGTCCTAATACTCGACATTTTTCCGCTTCTACTAAATCAAACTTATGCTGATAATTCATTGGGGCATGGTGCGCCCAGTGTTGCAACTTAGTTTGGTTTTCTATTACACTCTGCAATGCTGCTGATGTTTCATCTAATCCTGGGTTCAATTGTGCCAAAATGAGCAGAGAATCATAAAGATAAAATACTGGTTCGCTGACTAATCCCGCACCAGCCATAAAATAGCGCCTGACTTCAATAGCATGATTTTTCGCTGGCTCAATTTCTCCAAACAAGAAACAAAGCATTAATTTATACAAATGTAAAATATATAATCCATATCCATCATTGGCAGACTGTAGCTGCTGGATAAATTCTGTTTCTTCAAGGGCTTTTCCAGACAAAAGGGTGGGATGTTCTGCAAAACCCAACAGATTTAAAACTGGCTGCCAATAAATCCGGCAATAATTTGCGGTTGTCAATTGATTTAATTGCATCAAACTATGGCAGTAGGCGCTAATATCCTGCTCTAAGGTAGCCAGGGGTTGATTGCACCAAAAAGAATTGAGACAAAAAGTGTGCCCATTATATCCAGCCATTACCAGGTTTCCAAATTCTAGGGCACTGGTATAACCCTCTTGCAAGAGTGGTAGTGTTTCTTTAATGTGAGATTTGCGGTGTACAATAAATATCCCCAAGATCATCAAGACATCTGTTTTACTCGCTTTGGCATCGAGTTTTGAGATAATCTGGAGTCCCAGGGAACCAAACTGCGTTCCTGTATCTATGGCTTGTAAAAAATTGCAGAGAATATTGCCATAGGTCGCATAGCCTAAAGCAGAAGTCGATGTATTACCGTACTGAATTGAGAGTTTAACGGACAAACTATTCAGCAATGGGAACAGCGCAGAGCCAGAGAGGTAAGCTGCTGGGATTATGATATTGACAATCTTCAGAATAGCGAGTTTTTCGGCATCTCGCATCTCAGGTAAGTTAACCAAATCGGCAATTTCCCTATCTCCAATGAGTTCCTCAATCTCTTGGATTTCCTGTTGAAGATCGGATGGTGTCGGTGTTTCAGGAAAGGTGACACCAAGCTGTTGTAAGACTGGTTGGGCGATCGCGATCGCTGAAGTCAATTTACCTTGGGAAATATGCGATTGAATTCTAATGCAGTAAACATTAACCTTTTCTAGTAAGGAATGTCCCTGTTCAATGACAGTATCAATGAACTGTTCCATCACGTCAAAGTTACCGCATAACATTGCCACTTCCGCTGCTAATTCATGCAAGGCGAGGGTCATTTCATACTGCTCCTGCCAAGCGTCTTCTCCCAACAAAGACAACCCCACTGTGACATATTCGCGCGCTGCTTGATAGGCGGTAGAATTTTTGGCTTTACGACAGGCAATCAGATTAAGTTGTGCTAGTTCATCTCGTTGAGTTTGTTCGCTAATTAAAGCCGTGCCGTAGTTTAATTGATTGACGATTTCAAAAATCCGGTCTTCTCTTGCTTGTGCGGAAATCTGTTGCAGCAGCAATTGTCCGATTTGGTAATGAGTCGTCTGTTTTTGGTCATCGGGAATCAGGGAATAAGCGGCTTGCTGTACTCGGTCATGTAATAATTTGTACGTAACAATCAGTTGATTTTCCGATGTACGTGCTTGATTTTCTGATCCGATATAAAACTTATAAACATCACCTATCGGTAAAATCAACCCTTCTTGCAAAGCTTTCCACAAAGCCGCAGCCGTCTCAATTTCCGATTGCTGCGAAACAATCGCCAAAGTTGCTAAATCAAAAGAGTTACCAATACAAGCAGCTAACTGCAAGACATCTTGAGTCGATCGCGGTAATTTTTGCAGTTGTAAACTCATAAAAGTTACAACGTCATCTGTAACTGCTTGAGCCGTCACTTCCGATATATAGCATTGCCAACAGCCTAACTCAAAGTCAAATTGGATTAATCCATCTTGATGCAATGCTTTGAGAAACTGTGTGGCAAAAAACGGATTTCCTTTGGTTTTTTGATAAATCAATACAGAAAGATGCCATGCTACATCTTCCGAACATTTGAGCGTGTCAGCCACTAACCTATTTACTTGCTCGTGACTCAGTGGTGCTAAAGTAATCGTATTAATCTTTGCTTGTGATTTAGCAATTTCATTCAAAGTCAACATTAAGGGATGTGCTGGATTGACTTCATTATCGCGGTAGGCACCAATAAGGAAAAGATGGCTTGTATCAGCCATTAATAGCTGCATTAACTTGAGCGATGCCGAATCTGCCCATTGCAAATCATCTAAAAACATGACTAATGGATGTGATGCACTGGTGAAGACTTGCGTAAATTTTTGGAACAATAAATTAAAGCGATTTTGTGCCGCAGTTCCTGATAGCTCTATCGCTGGTGGTTGTCCACCAATAATTCTTTCTAGTTCAGGAATTACTTCAATAATTACTTGACCATTTTCGCCAACAGCCTCTAATATTTTAGTTTTCCATTGCTGAATTTGGACATCATTTTCGGTTAATAATTGCTCCATCAAATCCCGGAAGGCTTGCACGAAGGCACTGAAGGGAATATTGCGTTGAAATTGGTCATATTTGCCTTTAATAAAATAGCCGCGTTGTCTGACAATTGGTTTATGCACTTCGTTGACAACGGCTGTTTTTCCAATCCCTGAAAAACCAGCAACGAGCATCATTTCTGTTACACCTTGACTGACTCTATCAAATGCTTGTAGCAGGGTTTCTACTTCAGCTTCTCGTCCATAGATTTTGTCGGGGATGAGAAAGCGATCGCACAGATCCCTTTGGGCTATTTTAAAGCTCTCAATTTTCTGAGTTTCTTGAAGTTGACGTAAACATTTTTCTAGATCGTATTTCAGACCTAAGGCACTCTGATAGCGGTCTTCCGCATTTTTTGCCATTAATTTGCTGACAATCTCTGAAAGTACAGATGGAAGTTGTGGGTTAATTTCGTGGAGTAATGGTGCAGCTTTGGCGATATGGCAATGTACTAACTCCATTGGGTCATTTGATTGAAATGGCAACTCTCCTGTCAGTAATTCGTAAAAGGTGATACCAAGTGAATAAAAATCAGTCCGGTAGTCAATTCCTCGGTTCATTCTTCCGGTTTGTTCGGGAGAAAGGTAAGCAAGTGTCCCTTCTAAAACATTAGGATTAAGCAGGGTTTGGGTTTCTCGTGGCAGTAAAGATGCAATACTAAAGTCGATTAATTTGATTTGTTTGGTTTCCGGGTTAATTAAAATGTTGCTGGGTTTGATGTCTTTGTGAATGATGCGTTCTCGGTAGAGAATATTTAAGGTGTGGCAGAGTGCGATCGCCATTTGCAAAAACTCGCTTAAATTGAGTAGAGTTTCCCCTTGTTGAGTCCATTCTTTGAGAGAAATTCCCCCGAAGTCTTCCATTACCAGCGCATAGCTGTTGTGGTAGGCTTCTAAGCTGTATGTTTGGATGATTCCGGGCAAGTTGAGGTTTTTGGCGATCGTATATTGATTGCGAAATTGCACGAGTTCGCTAAAGGTGGGATACTGGCTATGCAAGACTTTGAGCACTACGGGTTGTTTGTCCTGAATGCGGAAAGCTCGATAAACCTGGGTGCGAGTTCCTGAGTAAATGCGATCGATCGTTTGATAACCTATCAATGTAAAATCTTGAGTTTTCATATTTTTTTTATTATCTGCCTCATGGGCGGGCTGTTTGTAGCTTAACAGAAGGGAAGATAGTTTCCAACTCCTGTGATAGTTAAGTATAATTAATATGATCTAAATCGCTGGTAATTGTGATTTAAGTCACTCAAAATTGCCTTGTTAAAAATAAACCAATCCACTTTTATTTAAAAATTAAATACCCTCATCCATATTGGAATCGTGAATAATAAACTAACACAGCCGAGGCCGATCGCAGTTACGGCTAATTCGCGATCGAGATTGAAAGCTTCTGCCAGCAATGTAGTACCAAAAGCAGGAGGCATTGCCATTTGCAGCACTAGCACAAGTCGCGGCGCGCCCGCGATGCCAAAAAACGTTAATCCCGTGCCAATTACCAAGGGAATTAACAGCATTTTAATCGCCAGACAAGCCAAAACTGGTTTGAGGTTGTGCAAGGAATTCAACTTGCTCAACTGCATCCCGATCGTCATTAAAGCTAAAGTAATTACAGTCCAAGCGCCTGTTGTTAACAATTCTTCGATAGGTACCGACAGCGGCAAGCTGCGCGAGACAAATCCTACACCAAAAGCCCACAGTGCCGGATTCTGAAAAATTGCCCGCAGTGGACTTAACCAACTCTGACGCCGATCGCTTTTACCGCAGTGAGAAGCAATAGCAACTCCCAGTATATTGATTCCCATGGTAGTGCCTAGCAAGTCGTAAAACAACGCCCAGGCAAAGTGTTCCGCGCCTAATAAGGACAAAGTGACGGGAATGCCTAAAAAACCCGTATTACCAACCATCGTTGCCAATAAAAAGCTGCCTTGAGTGGGCAAACTCCAAGCGCTGGTGTGTTCCGGGCTATTTTGGGTGCTCCGATTAAGAGTCTTGAAACGTTCCTCGCCGACACCGAAATTTAGCAAAATCCCAGCGAGTCCTCCACCTGCTAGAATTGCCGCCCAAGCTATCAGCGGCGCCATCCAAATAGCGCCAGACAAATTGGCGCTGCGGATAAAAGCAACAATGCTCAATGGCGTGCCAAAGAAGAAAAGAAACTTGGCTAAATATGTAGAATAGCTTCTCGGTAGCTGGCGGCCGAGAAAAAATCCCAACGCCACCCATCCGATCAGATTTAGATAAAGTTTGAGCAGCGGATTTTCTAAATAAACCATGATTGACTAAATATTTACTAAACGACTTACGCAGATCCGCTACTTTTGCCAAAATAGCCCACCTTTAGCCTAGCGCCGCAGTTTTCCCTGGCACCGCAGCGCTAAATATTAATGCTTATTCAGCTTCGCAGATAATTTTCTACACAGGCCTTGACATCCACAGAAGCGCGTGCCACGATAGAGTTGAGGAAAAAATCAACATAGGTGAAAACTATGGCACGGCAAGCAAAACAATCATCTCAAGTCAAAAGTTCCAGCAGCCAAGCAGCCTCCAATACTCGCACCAAGTTTACCCTCTACAATTTTGCCGGAAACGCAAAGGCTTTCTATCTAGTCGATCGCATTAATTTAGAAAGAACACCAGGCGATATCCCAGAAAAATCCGTCGCTCACAGCATCATCATCATCGACCGTTCCGGCTCAATGTATTATGACTTAGAACCGCTGAAAGAAACGCTAATCAAGCTTTTGACCTTAGACGAATACAACAATTACCAGCTAATTGTCAGCCTGATTTCCTATGCTAGCAAGGGGGACGTAATTTGTCATTTCCAGCGAATTCCCATTCAAGAAGTGCTGAAGCTTGACTCTCAATACATCAAAGAAATTCAAAAAATTCACACGGCTGGCTGTACCTGCATATCGCAGTCGATGCAACTCGCTAAATCTCTGGTTAAAGCGGGAGAAATGACAGCGATCAATTTGCACACAGACGGCTATGCAAATGACCCCAGTGCCAATTCGGAAGCTGCAAAACTAGGGGAAATTTGCGAAGAACTCAAAGACATGGATGTGTTTGCTAACACGATATCCTATGCCTCTGCTGACTTCAAACTTCTCTCCAAAATCGCAAACACATTATCGGGAAATTGCATCCGCGCTGGCGAAGTCAAAATGGTTTACGATGCTCTTTACGACAGCACAAAACTTTTAGGCAGTTCCGTTGCACCTCCGCTGGAAGAACCGTTAATTAAGGAATATGATTATCAAGTTTTTGTTTCCCAAAGTGGCAAAAAAATCAACGGTTCATCGAACACTCTGAAAATCTGCGGGCTGAAAGCAGACGATGGGGGACTGTTTTACAAATATCAGAAAGTCGCCAAAGATGAGTATGACAAACTAGATGTTCCCGTTGCTCAAACTGATGAGTCGGTGTTTGCTTTTGCGAAAGCTAACCTCGCTGACGGCAATTTAAATACGGCGAAGTATGCGCTGGCGAGCACCTTCGACGCTACTTTGGCGGAAAAACACGCGAAAGCTTTGACAAATGCGCAAATAGCTGAGTTTGCGGAAGATTTGGAAGAGGCTGTTTTTGCGCCAGAGGTGTTGAAAAATCATGAAATTGGCGATCGGGTAAAAGTCAGCGAGAAAATTTCCCTGCTGGAGTTAATCGAGATATTGGAGGAAAACAGCAACAGCATCATCATCAACTTGAAACACTTGCAAGAAAATTATCAGCGAAAAGGTTTGAAGCGAATTGAAGGAAAGCGAGACGAAAACGGCAACCTTGTCAAGCCTTGGCTGAAAACTGAATTCTTAGATGGTGGCGAATACGTGCAAATGGGCTCATTTGCCATCAATCAAAATACCGCTACCATCAATATGCTGATTACCCGAAAAGCTAAGCTGGTAAAAGTTGAGGATGAAACTTTAATCGCAGAAGCGGCGGGAATTCTAGTTACAGACCTCAATACTTTCAACAATTATACCATTGTCAGCGACGGCGAAGTTAATATTAAGTCGCTGCGAACCAAAATCAGCAGCAAACCAGTGTTTGATTTGCTCAAAAAATGCGGTGTCCTTGAAAAAGACGGTTCGCCCGTGCAAGAATTTGACTTCCGTTCAGAGTACGATATAAAGTTAGAGACTTTGCCCCTAGTGCCTTTTGACGGGCGTTACGGCAGCCTTGACGGAGTGTTTGAGGAACTCGCAGAAATCAAAATTCTCTCTAGCATTCTCTCGGCTCATTTGAAAGAGGAATCCGAGGCTTACACTGCGGAACAATTGGAAGAATTGAAACAGCATTATCTGTCAAAAAGCCTTTACATCAACTTTCCGACGACGACGGAATACACGGAATTAAAAAGTGCGATCGCCAACGGTTCAGTAGATTCGCGAGTCAGCTACAAAATCGACATCGGCAACAAGAACATCCTCAACTTCGGCAAATTGCACTCGGCCAACAAATTCCTCGATCGCCTTTATGAAGTTTACCACAAAAACACCGGCGAAAAGCTAGCAAAACCGACATTTGACATCACCTTAGATGAGCCTGTTGTTTTCGCACACAAAACGCTGTCATCCCGAACAAAAATCACCAAAGTTGACGACTTGATGAAACTGATTTTCGATGAGTTTTTGGGGTTGGAGGATAACGGAATTGTTAGCGCTACTTTAGCTAAAGTGGGTGCAGATAGTTTGCTGCGCCTTTTGCAAGCGAAATGGCAGGGAGAAGATGTCAAGCGAGAGGAGTTTGTCGCTGCTTTAGCTAATGCGAATGAGCGACTGGAAGCTTATGCTGAAAAAGTGTACAGGGAAAAAGTTTCACCGCTGGTTTTCTATATCGGTTCTACTGGACTAATCCCGGATGAAATGGAGGCAAAAGCGGCGACTGCTGAGGAAATTAATTCTAAATACGGCAACTTGCAATTTTCTAAAGATGAGCAAGAGGGGATGTTTTTTGAAGTCGGAGACTGCATTATTAGCGTGTATGCTAAGAATGAGTATTTCACGGTAGGGAAGTAGGAATTAGGGTGGGCATTATTTGCCCACCTTGCTCAAATATGGCGCATTGAAATTAACCGCAAAGGCGCAGCAGTGGCGACTAGGAAATAGGTAGATGGGACAAGTGTTACGTTGCCAAGACGAAAGGAGCGCTCGCAAATCTTCTATGATGGGAGTAGAACAAGAGTTTGAGTGTGGGCAATTGCTTAGCTTTTAGCTTTATGCCAAGTCATCACTATAGCAATCCTAAATCAATTGTAAAATATATGGTTTCACCAATCCTGATTAACTTGGTATTAATTTAGGCTTTTTA
>NZ_JAUBQN010000083.1:0-8241 GCF_036701295.1 Microcoleus harperi Pol14_C6
TTTGTATTTCGATGTTAAAACCTTTCAGTGTTATAATCCTAGCCGTTAAGTATTAATTGTTGCTGCATTAAAAAAAATTAGGAACAAGTTTTCTCATCAAAATAGTTTTGGCTATGCTAAGAAATGAAATCAGACTGAATGAAATATTATCAAGGGTGATACCGCTATAATGGTGACATATAATACTGTGTCGCTTTAATTTTCATTCCGAGGTCTTCTTATGCCAATCGAACTTTCAGGGATAACCTTTACCGAGCAGGGTAATTCGATCGGCGTATCTGGCGAGGAAAGAATACTTAATAACGGCTTCGCTAATACTCTTGCGGGCGAGGACTTAACCCTCGGTAGCAGGGAGAACATTAGCAACAGCATTCCGACGAGGATAAGCGGTTTCTACAACAGCGGGACGTTCAATGCCAGTGATAGTAACGGCTTAATCGTTGCTGCGGCAGACTACGGCGACTTAATTCCTGATACTTACGAGTACACGATTAGTGGCATCCACAACACGGGCGCGCTCAATACGGGTGAGGGTAACGACTTAATCCTCGGTATCCGTTACAAACAAGGAAAATACAGGTCGAGCGATCGTGAGAGTAATGGCATTTTCAACGAAGCAGGCACCATTGATACGGGTGGTGGTGATGACATAATCACGGGCATTGCCCAGGGTTTTTTGAGCGTAGGAATCGAGCATAACTCTACTAACCCCAACTTGCAAAGCCCCAGCACCATAAATACTGGCAGCGGTAACGACACGATCGCGGGTACTGGCGAATACACTGGCATACGTTTTGGCTCCATCAGCGGCTCCACCATCGATACTGGCGAGGGGGATGACGCAATCACTGGCACTGGTGGCTATTACGGCACGGTTTTCTATTCCTCTTTTCTCAACACCGGCGAGGGTAACGACACAATCACTGGCATTTCAACTCAGGGCGACGCCATTGCCAATTCCTCCACCATCAATACCGGGGATGGCAACGATATAATCACTGGCACTAGCACTTACAGCATCGCCATCTCCAATACCGGCACTATAAATACTGGCGACGGCGATGATATAATTCTTGGCATTAGGACTGATTTTCGCTTTGGCGCGACCATCGCCAACAGCGGTACCATTAATACTGGTAATGGCGCGGACTCCATCATTACTGATAGCGGCTTTTCTAGCTTTGGCAGCATATTTTTAGGAAAAGGTACAGACTATATCAGGGGTTCTGGTTATGCTACTTTCTATGCCGGGAAGGATCGAGACTCACTGGAATTAACATCAGGCAGCTATACCGTTGAAATATTGGGGACAACGGTAGGTTTTAGAAGTAGTAATGGCACTATGAAAACTTCTGAGTTTGAAGAACTCATAGCTGGTAGCACAACGTATGACTTTACCAGTTTAACCAACGGTCAAACAATTGTTGTTGCCTAGCAGCCTTTGAGAAGTATGGGACAGCTAGCTATAAGAAAAGTTTTGCTGTCCTACAAGACACTTTATTCTTTACTGATAGCGCTTTTATTCACTTTCCTGAAAGAATCGAAGATTTGGCTGAGTCTAACGATCGCGATCGCCTCCAAGCCCGCTGTCCCAACGCAGAAATTTGCTATGCCACTCTCGTACACCTTGGCTTATTGTCCAATATAGCAATCCTCAATGATTTTCTGTGTATAAGTGTACTGATGTATTTTGGGTAAAACAAATTTACGTTCCCTGCTAAAAATTCACACAAAAGTTTTATAACCTTAAAATACCTAGATAAATGCCAATACTTTTTTCAAAAATTTTTAGCTTGTAATCAAATATCTTCAAAGAACTTTGATTGGAAGTAAGGGGTTACTTTTTTATATATTTTGGTAGAAATTGTAAATTATTCATCTTTTTTCATAATCAAGTATGGCCTATAATTGTACCGTAATCATGATAATAATTTAGGATTGCTCCCAGTCACAATTAATTACATAAACCTATGAGCTACAAACCTTGTATAGCTAAAAATTAACAAAGAATCAGTGTGTAATTAGTTCTGTCCCATTACTTATCAAAGGTTTGCTATTCACCGTGCAGAAGGCATTATCTCTGCCAAAGGGCGCTTCTCTTATTCTAAACGCCTCGACTGCTTCTACCGCAGGCGCCCCAGTCTTTAATATTTATAGCCCGACCAAGGCTGCCGTGCGATCGTTTGCCCACAATTGGATACTCGACCTCAAAGAACGCAAAATTTGAGTCAATGCGATTAATCCTGAGTGGTTTCAACCCCTGGCTACACCCTTGTGGGATTGAGCAAAGAGCAGGCGCAGAAATTTGTAGACAGTCAAGCCGTCACCAGTGAGCTAGGATGAGTCGGTACGCCCGATGAAATTGCCAAAGCCTTTGCCTTTCTCGTCTCAGACGACAGCAGTTTTGAGCAGTTTTGCGAACGGTATCAAACTATGATGGTGGCATGACCCCAGTCTGAATATGTGAATTAGGGAATGTGGCAGTCCTAAATCAATCATGTTTACACTCACAAGGAGAAACATCATGATTAAGCTTTACGGTCACGAAATGTCTGGTAACAGCTACAAACCAAGACTATTGCTGGAACTGTTAAATATTGAATATGAATGGGTAAAAGTGGACTTAATGAAAGGCGAACACAAGTCGCCGGAATATTTGGCACTTAACCCCTTTGGACAGGTTCCTTTGTTAATCGATAGTGATACCAAATTAGCGGATGCTCAAGCTATTTTGGTGTACTTGGCACGACAGTATGGTGGCGATAGTTGGCTGCCGTTGGATGCGCTCCCGTTGGCTCAAGTCGTTCGCTGGCTATCGACAACTGCTGGAGAAATTCGCCAGGGCCCCGAAAATGCCCGACTTTATTATTTGTTTGGGGCTACCAGTATCAATATCGAACGGGCACACCAGCAAGCAGAGAATATCCTGACTCAATTAGATCGACATTTGACTACGCGCAACTGGTTAGAATTCGATCGCCCCACCATTGCTGATATCGCAGTCTTTCCCTACGTTGCTCTGGCGAACGATGGCAAGATTGACCTCGCACCCTATCCCAACGTCATGACTTGGATAGGGTGCATCAAACAACTCCCCGGCTATATCCCAATGGCTGGACTGTAGGCGAACCACACAGCTTAAAAACAGAGGTAACGTATGGCAATCCCAGGCTGGACAAGAACCGAATCGCCGTTTCATGCGGGCGAACTAGCAATTCAAGGTCGAATGGGTACGCAGGCCAAGATGGATAGGCAAGGACGACAAATGATTCGGGAATACCTGCCCGATCAGTTTCGCCAGTTCTTCTCCCAACTTTCTTACATAATTGTGGGTACGGTGGATGTGACAGGCAGCCCCTGGGCTTCAATTCTGGTAGGGAAACCGGGCTTTGTATCAACGCCCGACGATCGCACCTTACAGATTGCCGCTAAACCCCTATTTGGCGATCCTTTGACAAATACTCTTGCCGATCGCATCGATATCGGCTTGCTCGGGATTGAGCTTCATACCCGTCGTCGCAATCGTGTGAATGCTACTGTCACAGCAATTGACTCGGATCGCTTTGAAGTGCAAGTGCGACAAAGCTTTGGCAATTGTCCCAAATATATTCAAACTCGGATGTTTGAGCTAATTGAGCAAGATTCAGCAGTGCCGCAATCGATCCATCAATTCCAAATGCTCGGCTCGGAAGAACGCGCCACGATTGCTGCCGCTGATACCTTCTTCATTGCAACCGCTTATCAAAATACATCGGCAGGCATTGCTAGCGGGGTAGATGTTTCTCATCGCGGTGGCAAATCAGGCTTTGTGCGGCTCGATGATGACTGTACGCTGACCGTTCCCGACTTCTCTGGCAATTGTCAGTTTAATACCTTTGGCAACCTAGAGTTAAATCCCAGGGCAGGACTGCTATTTGTGGATTTCGATCGGGGCAACCTGCTCTATCTCACAGGCACAGCCGAAGTGATTTGGGAAGGTGCCCAAATCAATGACTACGAGGGAGCAGAGCGATTGTTTTGCTTCCACCTCGATCGTGGCTGTCGGGTAGAGGGCAGCCTCCCACTGCGCTGGTCATCCCCAGCATTCTCGCCTTTCTTGGAGCGCACAGGTTCTTAATGAGGAAATTGGTTATTTAATCTTGTTAGTGTCTTTATTTCTTCGCCACCCAGAAACTTGATTTTTTAAAACCTTATAGCAAAAGTATTTCAAAATTGCATTTTGCCAGTGGCGAAAACTTCCTGACATTAACCAACGTTGATTAACTAATCTACCAACAAACTTTTATGGAGGCTAAACCCCCTCTCCCACCACTGAAACCGATGCGTTCGTGCAGGAACATCCCGAAGATTAGTTATTAGCCTCTAACGAGCACCAATTCCCCGACAACTTTCCATGTGTGCCAGGGGCTGCAATCATCATGGGTTGGTTCGCTGTCTTGAGTTTTTAGCTAGCTAAGGTTCAGTTTCATATAAATTGTTATAATTGAATAAAAATAAGATGTTGCTGAGAATATGAAATTAAGTTTTCTGATTGTGCCAGCTATTATTGCAAGTATTTCTATTTTCGCTCTTCCGGCTAGTGCAACTGAAACTAGGTGTGGATGGTTGTACAATCCCACACCTCGAAATTGGTATTTAATAGACAAAGATGGCCGTTGGGTGATCTCGATGCAAGGGGGATATGAAGCCCAAGGAATGGATAATCTTCCTACTAATGAGAAAGAGTACGTCAAAACGAATGGTTATCATGGGTATGGTTGTGCTTGTATGGATGTGGTGACAGATAGCGCTCGATCGAGAATTAGCGAAATTCGTGGTGGCGAATCATTACCGCTCTCAACCTGTCGCGAAGATCCGAATGTACCAAAAAGTCCTTAGTTCCAGCCAACAACAACCGTACCATCACAGTAAAGCTGAGGAACCACCGCCACCATGACCGACTCGATCCCCACCCAACTCAAACAAGCTTCCGAGGGCTTGCTCTTCGGTAGCGAAACCGACGCTCCTTTCAAGGTCATTAGCTGGCCGATACAGGAAGAACTTACTCCAGCGAAACTTCTGCAACTGACTAACCATCCACCCGATGCTCCCCTAGAAATAGTCAGTGTGGAAGAGTTCTTTGATGTGGCAAATGCTGAGGAAGATTGGCACGATGAAGAAGAACGGGAAACAGTGCAGCGGTTCCAGAACTTAGTCAGCATCCTAAAGCAGAACTTATCGCAGTTGCAGGTTTACCGAGTCGGCAGCGTTGACATCGATGCGTACATTGTCGGGGTGACTCCCGGCGGATTGGCGGGGCTGTCTACGAAACTGGTGGAGACTTGATTGCAACAGACAGGGTGAACTATGATTGTTTGTTAATCATTTAGTTACGTAGTAACCATAATTAAAGTCAGGAAGAGAGGTTGTAATATGAACACGCCCGGCAAAGTATTTAGTTGGCTTGCTTCTCTTTACTGTTTGGTTATGATAGGAATTTTATTATTCCTTTCTTACACAGAAGGTAAACGATACCACATAGCTATTATAGCTTCTTTTGGTATGCTGCTAATTGTTTTTCCTCCCCTCTGGTCTTTCCTTGATAGAGAATATCATATCAGAATTAACTGGCTGATCAAGTTATTTTTATGGATTTGTTGTTACGGATTCCTAATGGCCAACATTAATGCAAGTGGTTAAAAGTTTCAACCAAAAAAGCATAGTTGATAAAGGTTTTATCTCTTTTTGCTGATTCTCAACTTTACCTTGAATGACTTATCGTAACACGGTACAAAGATGGTTTTATGGTTCCCTTAAAAGAGGAAATATAAGAATTGTTATTGCAGCAAACTCGTTTGGGAAGACCAAGAATAATGAACCCTGAGACTGTAGAAAAATTTTCAAAGGAATTGAAATCTGTTTAAGAGAATGCTTTGATGCAGTCGAATGTGTTCTTGTGTCCCGCCTGCATTCCTTGGAGCCAGAACCGCTCAATCATGCCCTGCAAGACGTTAGCACGCGGACGGTTGAACCCGAAGAAGGGGCCGCTAGCGAGATCCTTATAGAGCTGCGCTCAGTCGCCAAGGAGTCAGCGCAAAGCTCATCGAATACCTAAATCGGTAGTTTGTCAGGATTATTCTCTGTTTTCAGCATCAGTGGCGCAACAGCGGAACGCAGTGGGGATTTTGCAATTCGCGCTGTGGCGTGGCGACCGATATAGCGGGCAACTTCACCTCCACCTGTAGAGAACCCAATTAAGTTAGCTCAGCTCAGGTCTAGCGTTTCAATCAGCGTCGCGAGATCCTCAGCATAAGTATCCATCTCGTTTCCGTTCCCAGGTTGGCTCGATCGCCCATGTCTCCGACGGTCATGAGCGATTCCTCGAACCCTGTGGTCTGCTAGAAACAGCATTTGAGCTTCCCCATTATCAGAATTCAGAGGCCAACCGTGGCTGAAGACAACGGGTTGTCCTGTACCCCAATCTTTGTAGTAAATCTGTGTGCCATCTTGCGTTGTGATTGTGCTTATGGGATTTTTCCTCAATCAATATGGATTGGGTTCAAGGGAACGAAGGCACTGGGTCGATATTTACCCCGTTCTTCTCATTCTTCAACAGACATTCCATTTAGCCCGCGCAAGTTCCTTGAGTTAAGCTCCAACTTATGGTGAAGCGTGATTTTTTCGGACTTTTAGCATTGTATTGACATATATCCGTTGCGGATATAGTATGAGGTATGGCTAAAAAGAAAACAACCAATACACCCCTTACTCCAGCAGTGTTTCATATCCTTCTGGCACTCTCCACACAGGAGCGTCATGGCTATGAAATCATGAAGCAGGTCGAATCCGATTCACAGGGAAAGGTAAAGATGGGGCCTGGAACGCTCTACGGCTCGATTGGTCGCATGATTGAAGCGGGATTGATACGTGAGAGTGACAAAAAGATAGACCCAAAAATGGATGACGAGCGACGGATCTACTACCAAATCACCGGGCTGGGTAAAAAAGCACTCGCTGCGGAATTGGAGCGATACCGCGAAATTCTGATGGTTGCTCAACAAAAACGGATCTTTCCGAATACTTTTACGTAGGACATTTTATGAACGAACGCTTAATACGACAATACCGAAACTGGTATGCAAAACTACTTGGCCTCTACTCAAAGCCTTACTATGAGCGCTTCGGTGAGGAAATGAAGCAAACTTTCACCGATATTCTCCGAGAGCGTGCAGAGGAAGGACGAGGATTATTCGGTTGTGCTCTTTGGATGTTCCTCGAAACATCCGCGGGAATTATCAGAGAGAACATAACATATATTCTTATGCAAAACAAAAACATTATTTACCTTGCACTCGGGACAGCATTCATATTGCTGATGCCCTGGTTAGCAATGCTGTTTACCGATCGAGTAGTGTGGGACCTGACTGACTTTATTGTCGCCGGTGCTCTCATCTTCGGCACGGGTCTTGCTTATGAATTGGTAGCGAGGAAGGGGGGCACTATGGCATACCGAGTAGCTGTCGGCATTGCACTCGCGGCAGCGCTCCTCCTCGTCTGGATGAACCTTGCCGTTGGTATCATCGGGTCTGAGGACAACCCCGTTAACCTCATGTATTTCGGAGTGCTCGCCATTGGAATCCTCGGTGCCGCCATCGCGCGTTTACGACCGCAGGGAATGGCACGTACTTTGTTTGCAACAGCCCTCGCTCAGGCATTGGTTCCTGCAATCGCACTGATTGTCGAAAAGCCCCAAGTGAACTCGATAGAAGCATCCCTAGGTGTGTTGGGTGTATTGGGTTTGAATGCGTTTTTCGTCATGATGTTTATCGGCTCGGGTTTGCTGTTTCGGCGTTCCAGAATGAGGCTATAGCAACCCTAAATAATTTTCTACATCTACAGCAATCCTCAATGATTTTATGTGTGTAAGTATTATCGATATTCCTGTTAATAAAAGATTTTAAGGAAGCTAGATTTTTTTGTGGCAGTTGTAAATTATTCATTCTTTTAGTCTCACAATCAAGGATTGCATATAATGGTATCATAGTCTTGATAATTATTTAGGATTGCTATAGTTGTATAAGAAAACGGGTAGCAGGATTTTGTATGGCTACTTGCTCGCTCGGATGTATTATTCAACTTGAAACTTGCTGTACTTCCACATATTTTGAAGTAATCACCTGTCCTCTAGCAATACTCCGGACAGTTTTTAAATAGGGATGCTTACGCAATAAAGCACAGAAGCGAAAAAACTGAGTGCTATCT
>NZ_JAUBQN010000009.1:0-175392 GCF_036701295.1 Microcoleus harperi Pol14_C6
ACAATCAGTTGACGTGCCATAACTAATGACCTCTAAACAGTATCTTTATTCTATGCAACTTCATATAAAATTGGTATTAGATATAAAAAAGTGTAATATAAAGAGAGATAGACTTTACTAGATAGAGATTAGCAAAAGCTATGAAACTAAAGCACTTTATCAATCTGCACAAAGGACTCAGCTTTCCATTTATTTTGACACTGATGTTCATTTACCAAAATTTTAATTTGGGTGCTTGGGTTTATCTCGCCCTGCACGGTACTTATGGTTTGTTGTGGCTGCTCAAAGACCAGATATATCCAGATAAACAGTGGGAACAAGAAATCTCTGTCGGAACGGGAATATTAGGCTTTGTGTCACTTGGCCTCTATTGGGTAGCACCTTTTATTTTGATTAGCAGTGGCTTACAACCACCTCTGCCGTTAGTGGCAGCAGCAATTTCCCTAAATATCATCGGTGTCTTTCTACACTATAGTAGTGATGCACAGAAGTATTACACCCTTAAGTACCGTTCGGGACTAATAACTGAAGGATTTTTTGCCAGAGCGCGCAATACGAATTACTTAGGAGAAATCCTCATCTACGGATCGTTTGCGATGCTAGTTCAGCACTGGCTACCTTTTTTAATTCTGGCAGCTTTTATTGCTGGTATGTTTATTCCTAACATGATAAAAAAAGATCGTTCACTCGAACGATATCCTGAATTTGCCGACTACAAAACTAGGTCTGGACTTTTACTACCTCGACTATTTGTATCGACAGCTCTCGAACAAAAAAAAGACAGTTTAGAGGAGAAAGTTGGTTAAAAATAGTAATTTAGGGCGTTGCGGAATTACAATATGAGTTCATGAGGGATAATAAGGCGATTTTTTAAGAAATGCCCTGAATGCAGCTCAACTCATATCCACAAAATAAGATAAAACTTCTAATAAAATAAAGCTTCTAATAATAAATTTCCTGCCTTTGCAGCACAGCCTTAGCGATTGCCCCATACCCTTTTGGGAACTTTAACCGTCACGCTTGTAGGCGATTTAAAGCAGTCGGTAGATACTTTTAAACGATCTTTTTTCAAGACACAGGGGCTCAAACCCTTGCCGCACCCGTCCTACAGCCGAAAGATTTGACCCCCTCAAAAAAACACTTACCCATTCACGGAAATTTCAGGAACCAGAAAGCGATTAAACACTCGCGACGGCTTCGAGTTCCGCCGCCTCTTTCTCGTTCATCTCGTCGAGTTTTTGCCAAACTTGCTGCATCAATTCATCCAATCCAAGTCTACTAACGGCGGAAATCAACAAAACAGGAGCGCCGCTAATTTCTTTAAGTCGGCTGATTAAATTACCGATTTCTTCGCTTTCAAGATCGATCGCATCTACCTTATTAAAAGCCAAAATCTGCGGTTTATTGGCTAAACCACGCCTGTAAGCCTTCAATTCTTCCTGAATTGTGACGTAATTGGCGATCGGATCTTCATCGGTAATATCGATCAAATGCAGCAGCAACCGAGTTCGTTCAATGTGGCGCAAAAACTCGTAACCCAAACCAGCACCTTCGTGCGCTCCCTCAATCAATCCCGGAATGTCTGCAAACACTGTACCGTCGCCGCTGGGTTTTCGGACTACGCCCAAATTCGGGACTAAAGTTGTAAACGGATAATCTGCTATTTTGGGGCGAGCCGCAGACAAAGCTGAAATTAAGGTGGATTTGCCAGCATTTGGCATCCCCAGAATTCCCACTTCAGCTAATAGCTTCAATTCTAAACGCAAAAACTTGTGTTCTCCTTCTTTTCCCGGCATCGCATAATCGGGAGCGCGGTTGGAATTGGTCAGAAAACACTTATTCCCCAAACCGCCTTTGCCACCTTTGGCTACGCAAAAAGTCTGTCCGGGCGTCACCAAATCTGCCAATATGGCCTGAGTTTCCGCGTCGTAAACTACTGTACCGCAGGGAACTTCGATCGTGCGATCGTCCCCACCGGCACCGGTCATATTTTTCGGCGCCCCGCGCTTCCCGTCATCGGCTTTAAAAATCCGGTTGTACTGAAAATCTAGCAGCGTTTGCAGGCTTTCCACCGCTACCATATACACGGAACCGCCTTTGCCGCCCGTCCCACCAGAGGGGCCACCCGCTGGTACATACTTTTCTCTGCGAAAAGCTACCATACCGTCGCCGCCTTTGCCGGCTGCGACTTGAATATCTGCTCGATCGATAAATTGCATAATTTAGTCAGTAGTCAATAGTCAGTGTCAATAGTCATTACTTATTATGATACCAGATCAAAGCACAATATTCGTCTTTGCCTTTAGTACAGGTCGCTGAACGACAGCCAAGTTTAGTCGCGATTTACAGTGGGCGGAAAAATATAATTATACTAATTCTGAAAAGTAGTGCAGAGTGAAAAATTGTACGCGAGCATTTGTAGGTAAATGGCACTGCCCTGTCCGGCTCCGAAATCTTTTAATAATCTGTATAAGAATTTGAGGATTGTACCAAGACTTTTCGTGAATTAGTATTATCAAAGCAGATTTGATATTAACAGGAATCACGCACACAAAATGAATTAACCGGGTTTTTCTACTGACGCGGATGGTGTAACGATGTTTTGTCCTAGAAAAACCCGTTTTTTGCATTTTGGACTAATTAGTAGTCATTGGTTAATAGTTACAGTCATTAATCCAAGATTTCACAACAATGACCAATGACTAATGACTACTGACTAATGACTACTAACTACTAACAATATGACGATACATCTTCCTTACATTCATCTGCCAAATAGCAGAGAGCTCGAAAGCGCATCCCGACTAACTGTTCGTAAAGCGGGTTAATCTGGCACATCGCCGGAATATGGACGATTTTGCGACCAAATAACACGACATCTCGCTCAAACGGACACTGGGGCGGAATAATTTTACAGACAAAGTGGGCCAATTTTGGGTCGTGAATTTCCCAGCCGTCAAGCCAGTCTTTGACGGGTTGCAGGACATTTTTGTGGTGAGGTTTAGGTAGCCGAGATGAAAGCGGTGTTCCTACGAGGGGGACGACATTCGCATCAAAGACTATTTGGCTGCTGGGCCCCTGCGGATCGCACTTGCTGTCTTCGATGGTGTGTCGCAGAGCTTCGATCGCCTCTACATTGTGCCCCAAAGCTGTGCAAAACTTAGAGATTACCTCGTCTTCGCTGAGCGAGTAGGTACCGTCTGCCAAAGCTACCATGACTGCTGTCCTCAAAAAATCCTCACCTTTGGCGGTTTCTTTCCCTAACACAGAGGCTAATTCCTCTGGGGAAATAGGTTCAAAACCCGCATCAAAAGATACCGGGTGTAGTTCATCCTGAGTTAGATTTGCAATCATTTTTTGCTCGTCTTCGTCAAAGTTGCCGTCTGCCCAAGCAATTGTCAGCAATCCCCGCAGCCAAGCAGTAATCTCTTCATTGGTGCAGGAAGATTTAGCGTTACTCATTAGCATTTCCACTTGGATGTACGAGTCAATTTGTTCGTTTACAGCGGGCTTAATATTCCCCTCCCAATAATTTTTATTGGTTTTTTGGTCGATTGACGATCTATTTGTGGAAGGTTTGTGCCCGAAGATTGCTCCAAACGCTTGTAGTGGATGTGTTAAAAGCATATTTGTTTCTCAGCAGCATCGCTGACTAGCGAGCTAATCTATTGGGTAATCCTATTCCCTAAAAAGTCATCTATCGGGAGGAATAGGTTTGTTGAATTCATCTTAACTCTAGTTGCACCCATCGAGATGGCGATCGAATTTTATGCAAGCCCGATTGCCATTAGCAACCCGATTTTTCGCAAGAAACAAAAGGTTGGCAAGCGTTGGATCTAATCAGGCACTGGGTTTGTCACCCAGGGGCGATCGAACTTCGCTCTCTTTACATTTTAATATATATTTTTGTAAATTTTTCTATGCAGGATGCACAACATTAACAGCGACCCTGATTTAAGCTGTTGAAATAAAAATATTTGAGGAAAATGTTACTGCCGGTTAACAGTTTTGATTGCTGTGTCCGCCTAGAAATGACAAAATTTTTTAATTTCGGCGACACAAAATCCAGCGCAATTCCATGGGCGGGCGTGCGTTTGCCATCGGGAAGACATCTCGACCGGTGGCCCAACTGGGAAACCAGGGCGTTGGTGGCCAGGCTTCTTCCGGCAGATGGTGGCGTTCATATTCAAACACCAATTCGTTGGACATTGGGACTAAGGGCAACCCTTCCATGGCGGTGGCGAGTTCTTGGGGGGTAAATAAAGTAGACCAGGAGAGTTGGGCAACTTGTCGCACCAGGGCGTCCGGCTGGTAGTCACCGACGGTTAAAAACGTGCTGAACAGCAACAGACCTCCCGGACACAGGGAATCGCACATTTTTGCGAGGAAAAGCCGTACTTGATCGCTGTCTCGAAAATGTGAGATGACTTCGGCGGCAACTGCCAACTGGTAGCGGGCTGGTTTCATCCGCATTAAGGGGTCGAGCACATCGCCTTCAGTCACTGTCACGGGAAGGTTTTCGGCTGTTACTGCAGCTTTCAATTGTTCTGCAAAAGCTGGAGCTAGTTCGATCGCATCTACAGAATAGCCCAATCTCGCCAGAGGCAAGGTATTGCGGCCGGTACCAGCGCCCACGTCCAAAATCCGCACTCGATCGGGTGTGCCCAATTTAGCAGCCGTTGCCATCAATTTTGCATCGGGATGAGAGCCAAAAAGCGGAGGTTCTCTGGTGTCTACCCAGCTTTTGTACTGTTCTCCAACTGTTGAGCTAGTCACAATGACTTTGCAAGCTAAACCGGTTTGTGGCGGTTGCACTGATTCGTATTGCAGAATCAGCATCGATGCTGTGGAGGTGCGGTAGCCTTGTTCTAACTTGGTGGCTAAAAGCTTGCTGAGTTCGTCTCTGCGGTCTTCTGGCAGGGGTCTGTCGAGAGTGCTAAATAGCTTTTCTATCGACTTGAGATAGTGGCTTAGCATTCCCGGTATGCAGGGGAAAACTAATTCTCCGCGAGCGTTTATGCGAGTATTAATTTTGTAGAGGATAGCTTGCTGGAGAATGTCGGGATTTACTACCAGCGGTAGCTGTTCGTTCTGGTCGATCGTACTTTCGGCGCCCATAAATTCCGCGAAGAAGGAAGAAGGAAGAAGGAAGAAGGAAGAAGGAAGAAATAAGAAAGAAGTTCAACTAGGAAGCCGTGTACAAGATTTAACTAATTTAACCGATGGAGTGTGAGGATTGAGGTTGGAGGTTCGGGGGAATTACGTTGAGAGCTGACTGTACAATTCAAGAGTATAAAAAAGCCGATTTTAGATTTATTTGGTTTGGTTGCTTAGTCTTTTTAGATTGTATTAAATCAGATTTGAGAGCTTTATTTTGAATAAATCTCAAATCTACAATCTCACCTCGACCCAGCCCAAAACCCGCGTAGGTTCCAAAATCGGAGTTAGTATCAATATAAGCTGTAGCGCATTTAAATTGTATGTTTCACGGCGAGGTGGAAAAAGCGTCAAATTCTCTCGCCTTCTCCCCTCTCTCCTTCCCCTCGTCAGCCATAACAGGCAATGTATATGGGTAGCAACTTAAAGATGGGCTTAGTTGCTGCCGGTAAAAGTCACTAGGGGGAACTTTGACTGAGCTTCAGTCATTGGGCGCCGTCTGCCTTCCTCTTGCCAGTAGTTGATGACTTCTGTGGCTTGGTTGAGGATTTCGACACGATCGTTATCAGCAATCCAGTGTTTGGCTTCGAGTTCGTTTTTGAGGTCTTCCCAGGCATCTTTGCGAGGCCAGAAAAAGTAGGATGTCAGCGGGCTAGTTCCTTTGCCGACAACTTGGTCAACGGCGAGGGCAACATTCTCTTCTAGCCAGAGAACTTTTAAGATGAACTTGGACAAGCAAACCTCCAGGGTTCCGATCGAACTTGTTAAAAATTTCTACAATCGCTAAGCGTAGCACACTCTGTTCGATAATTGGTCATCGGCCATGAAAAGTTTTGTGGCACGGCTGGTTTTAGCGCCACTCAGGGGCTGGGAACAGATAAAATTTGGGTTCTCACCCGCCCTAGGTACAAGGATAGTTAAGCTGTGAACAGAGTTATTTTAGTTTTCGACATTGACGGTGTGGTGCGGGATGTGTCCGGTTCCTACCGGCGGGCAATTGCGGATGCGGTGGAACATTTCACGGCGGGTGCTTTTCGCCCGAATTCTCTCGATATCGACTCTCTGAAGTCGGAGGGAGTGTGGAATAATGACTGGCAGGCGTCTTTCGAGTTAGTTTGCCGTTATTTTGAGGGGATGGGGCGATCGAGAAACGAACTCGCTCTCAACTATGACGAATTAGTGGCTTTCTTCCAAAGTCGCTATCGCGGGCCCGATGAGAAAAATTGGACTGGTTACATTTGCGACGAACCGCTGTTGTTAAGTCCGGCTTACCTGGAACATTTAACAGTGGGGGGCATTGTTTGGGGCTTTTTTAGCGGGGCGATGCGGGATGAAGCTGCTTATGTTTTGTCAGGGAAACTGAGTTTAAATTCCCCTGTGTTGGTAGCGATGGAAGATGCACCGGGAAAACCCGATCCGGCTGGACTTTTCGCGGCAATTGAACAGTTGGAAACTCTGCACGGTTTAGAAAAAAATTTGCCCGTGATTTACGCGGGAGATACTGTGGCGGATATTTACACGGTTGTGAAGGCGCGGGAAGTACAACCAAATCGGGTTTGGCTCGGAATCGGAATTTTGCCGCCTCATGTTTTGGAGGATGCTGTGCGCTGCGAGGATTATGCTGCAGTGCTGAAAAATGCGGGTGCAGCAGCGGTTTTCAGGAATGTCGAGGAGTTGACTGCTGCGCGGATTGGAGAATTAGTTCTGTTGACTGTTGACTGTTGACTGTAGAAGGAGGGGTCAAAAAAATGAAAATTGCGCGAATTATTTGTTGGCAGCTTGAGTGGACTTTGCGGCCGACTATGAAGCGCGGATTTGGCACCGTATTATTGACCAACAAATGTAATTTTGTTAAATAATTTTGCACTTTACCCTATTGACAAGTAAATGTAGTTTTGTTACGTTTATTTGTCAATTTTTGCATCTTTGAGTTGACAATATCTGCTGCTGCGGCTTAGTACAGAGTAGAGGTCAATCTCTAGGAGAATGGAACTATGTTAGTTTCGCGATCGAGTGATAAACAACCTACGACGGAAGAAACGCGGCAACTAGAAAAGCTCCAAGTCCAAATCGAGCGAGCTGTTGCTGACGGCAAGATATCTAAGCAAGAAATGGAAGATATCAAGAGAACGATTTGGGCGGACGGAAAAGTTTCTGTTGAAGAACTGGAACTGTACAGAATATTTGTGACAGATAGGATTGTTGCCGGAGAACTTGAATACGAGTTTTGAGAATAAAGAAGTTTGGCAGCGAGCGGTGTATTGGTGAATATTGAGGAAAGAAGAAAGAAGAAAGAAGGAAGAAGTGTTATAGCCTTTCTCAGAAAGATGAGGTAGTATAGGGCATAGGGCATACCTCACTTTTTTGAAAACCGATCTATAATTGTTCTTCAATAGTTTATTGACTGCTAGCTTCGGGTGACATTTGACAATTATTTGGAGCATCCCTTTTAGGAAAAATACCCCACAATTATCGGGATGCTCGCAATTTTTCATGGGTGTTGTGAGATTATTTCAAGTGCAAGAATTTGTCTAGGGCGCTGACTGCAAGTGGTGGCCAGCGGCGGGTGTTGGCAACCCAATCGAGGTCTTTGTAGCGCGAGTCGAGGCCGATGGCGGCTACCCAATTGCTCTCAGCTTCGCCGCGCTTTCCGGCTTCCCAAAGACAGGCGCTGAGGGCGGCTCTCATGTCGGCAAATTGGGGGTATCTGCGGACGATGTTTTTCATGTTGCGAATTGCTTCTTTGGTTTGCCCGTTTTGATAAAGTGCGAGGGCGTGGTTGGCGCGGGCAAATGCGTATTCGGGGGCTAATTCAAAGGCTTTGCTGTAGTCGGCAATTGCTTGTTCCCATTTCCCTAAACCTGCTTCGGCGTTGCCTCGGTTGTTGTAGGCCGCTGGATCTTGGGAGTCTAATTCTAGTACGTGATTGTAGTCGGCGATCGCTTCTTCCCAGCGTCCTAAACCTTCTAAGGCGGTGCCGCGGTTGAGGTAGGGATCGGGGGCGTCGGGTGCTAGTTCGATCGCTCTTTCGTAGTCTGAAATAGCGGCTTGTAGTTTGTTTTGGCTGACTCTAGAATTGCCTCGGTTGCTCCAAGCGGCGGCTTGTGAGGGAAATTTGTCAATGATTTGAGTCCAAAAAGTTTCAGCGGCGGGAAATTTGCCTTCATTTGTAGCTTCAAAAGCTTTTTGAACGAGTTCTCCCAATTCCTGTTGAGGATCGGCGATATCTGTTGGTTGTACTTGTGCGGCAACGGGGGCGATATTTCCCAACCACACTAACCCGGTTACAATTAATACTGTAAAAAATGTGAAAAGTGAGCGAATCATCGTTGTTGGCAGTTTAAGCTTTACTAAACATATTATTAACCCAAATTGCGGGCGTTGCTTGGAGAGTACCAGTTTCAAAAAAGGATGTGACCGCAGGCAACCTTCAAACCCTTATTTCATCAGTCATTTACAATTCTCAAATCTAAAATATCAAATATCAAATCTCAAATGGCATAAGTTAGGGGTAATTTGGTGAAAAAACGGTTGCTAATTTTGGGCGGGACGGGGGATGCTGCTGAACTGGCAGTAAGAGCGTCTCAAATTGCTGAAATTGAAGTGGTATCTTCGCTGGCAGGACGCACTCAACAGCCTTTTAGCCCAAAAACGGGTACGGTGCGAATTGGAGGGTTTGGTGGGGCGGCTGGGCTGACCCAGTTTTTGCTCGATCGCCCGATCGATTTGTTGATTGATGCTACTCATCCGTTTGCGGCTCAGATTTCTGCTAATGCTGCTGTTGCTGCTGCTGAGTGCAATGTGCCGTATTTGATGCTGGTGCGTCCTGCTTGGGAGAGGGTGGAGGGCGATCGCTGGATTGAGGTTGCGGGCCACTCGGAGGCTGCAAGGGCTTTATTAGGGCAGTCTCAGCGGGTGTTTCTGACTATTGGCAGGCAGGAATTGGCTGCTTTTGCTGGTTTGGATGCTATTTGGTTTTTGATGCGGGCGATCGATCCTCCGGCACTCAATTCTCCTATTCCTAATGGTAAATTGTTGTTAGCAAGGGGGCCTTTTTCTTTGGAAGATGAGCGTCAATTATTATTAGAATATCAGATTGATACGATTGTTAGTAAAAACAGCGGGGGCGGTGCTACTTATGCGAAAATTGTGGCGGCTAGGGAACTGGGAATTCCGGTGGTGATGGTGCAACGGCCGCCGATTGGGGATGTTGAGAAGGTTGCTGATGTGGAAGGGGCGATCGCTTGGTTAGTTAAGCAGTTATCAGGACTTTGGTAACTTTGTGTGCTATTACCGGAACCAGGATTTCTAATGTTCCCTTGCTGTATGAAAGTCGGGATGCGCGACTTTCTCCTAGTTCTGTTAGTAGGGTTTCAAACATCGGCCAGGTTATGTCTTTGAGTAATAGTTGATTTCATGGCTGGAGGATTATTTGTTTTAGTTCTAGCTGCATATTTTGACATTTTTAATTTGATTTTCAATATAAAATAATTTAAGTTAATAAATTTTAGCAATTCTGCATTTATGCGGAATAGATGTTAGGGATTAAGATTAAATTTATTGACAACTATGGTACCGTTGTGCAATCATTTCCTTCAGCCGTTCTCATTCCTCCTATGATAGTTTCCACGAGCGCACACTGCTTAGCAGCACCGTTGACAGTAGAAGCTGTGGCAACAAATCGACGACTATTTGATGTATCTAAGGGAAGTTGATCCTTCACGTTTCCCAGGTAGTCAAAAGTGATTGAGGTTGCATTAGAGACAAGTTTAATAGTGCCGGGTTTAATTTCACCTCCAGCATTTAACGTCTGGGTACTACCACCCGTGGCTAGTGGGGGGGTAAACGTAATTGTTGGTGGATCAACAGATGGGGCAGAAAAGGTAACTGTGACCTCGCGCTTAGTTCGCTTTGCTTCGCTTTGCGCAAGTCGTAATGATTGGAAAACGCGATCGTTCACAGTGCGAACTCTTTGTCTGTTGATGAATGCCAGCCAGCTTGGAGCGGCGATCGAACTTAATATACCTATGATTAATGCTATCACAAGCACTTCTAGAAGGGTGAATCCTCCATCGCCCTTACTGAATGCAGTTTTGTTGAAATTAGGGCTGGGCTTGGCAGCCGAGTTATGCAAAAGTTTTAATAATATTGGTGGGGTTTTCATCATATTCTCCTATTATTTATCGGCGGGCAGCGAGTGGGAAATGTGTTTCAGCCATAAGTTACTTTCCTCGCGCACCTAGACCTTGTACTTGCACGGTTGCTGTTGGGAAATATGCCGAACTGGTGGTTTTGAACTCAGCATCGTTGGCTTGAAGGCGGCGGAGGCTATTTCCTCTGATAGTCACTCTGGCGATGTTTTTAGATGTATCTACACAAGCGTAAAAGCTGTTGGTTGAGCGGTCGGCTGTTAATAAATCTGTTTGAGTTAATGCTGGTGCTGGTGCTGGTGGGTCTGTGACGCCAAGAGTAGTTTTACAGTCTGGTGGAGCTGGAACGTTAGCTGTACTGTTGTCGATGTAGTTCACCAGAATTTCCGGCTTTGTTGCTGTCGATAGAGGATTTCCCAGTTCCCCAACCTCTGTCACATTTTGTGTTGGCTTGCTGAGGTCGAACTTTTCATTAAAAGCTAGATCTTTTCTTTGACCAGTTGTTGTCTCAGCGGCCGTGTAGTAAGCCAAAGTTGACTGGTTTTTTACTCCATCTCTAATTTCATAGCGGGCAATGCGGGTAGGACAAGTGACTCCTAAAGGCTGACACCAAGTAACGTCGTTGTCTTTAAATTGGTAGTACGCAACTAATGAAAGTACGTAGGTATCGTTGCATTCATTAGGCCTAGTATCGCAGGTGTTTGGTTTGGCAGTAACAGTCTGGTTAATAGGAACTGAATTTTTCATCTGTTGCCGCTTCCAAAACACGAGGATCGGAATTCTATTAGGATTTCCATTTTCTGGAAGTTGATTTCTGATAGCAGGATTAGCCGCAGTTCCTACATTAATATCCTTATTATCGTAAATATAAATAGCTTGACTCAAATCTTGGGCGATGAAATCAACGGCTGCCTGAAGGTCTTGCTCGGTATTTGACTTGACTTGTTCTCTCCTGTCTGTATTCAGCATATCCACTACAAAACCGAGCATCGGCGTAATGATTAAAAACGCCATAATTGCTCCGACTAATAGCTCGACAAGAGTCATGCCCTTTTCTGTGTGAGCTGGTCCTGAGAGGTTTCGCTGGTGCTGAGTTTTTAGAAGCAACCTGAGTAAACTTTTCATTTTGACTTCTTCCTTCGTCGAGTGGTTGGGAGAGATTTTAATCTAATAACACTCACTGTAATTATGGGCGTACAGTAGTTCATAGTTTTTTGAGGCGATCCGAAATTGACTTATACGAAGGATTGCCGGTAGCGGGAATCTCTGTAGACATTTCTACTACTGGCATTGTCCGATCGCCCAAACCCGAACCCACAACAGATTGCTTTTTAGCAGTCTTTGGGGTCGGATTCAAAGTTACAGTGCCATCAAAAGAATCAGCCCTATAAACTCGGACTAAGAGCTGATAGCCTTTTAATGTGGGATCGTCATTAGTAATAGATGTATCTTTATTTAGCCAAGCACCCTGAACGTAAAAGTCTTTGGTGCTACTCGTCTCACAAAGTCCCGTTCCATCCATGTCAACGCAGTATAAATTGTCTTTATTTCCCGGAACTGGTGCGTTAGCCAAATCTTCCTGATTTGTCGTTGTGTACCTAGCGGGAAACCCTTTTATTGTTCCACCAAACTTAATTGACTCCGATCGTAAACCGTCAATGTAAGCTTTCGCGGCCTGCGTTGCCAGTTCTGTCCGCCGCGCTTGGACGCGAGTCGCTACTGAGAAAGCCATCACAGGGGCGATCGCGATCATCAGCACCGAAACTACAATCATCGCTACCAATGACTCGATAATCGTGTAGCCACCATCTGGTGACTGGGATAAATTTTGGTGTTGTTTTTGCTTAGTCATAAATAGGACTCCAGTAATTGCGCGGCGGAAAGTTAGAGGGTTGAGAGGCAGTCAGCAGTTGTGATAGTTTGGGTGGCTTTCTTGGTGGTATCTGCTTCTAGAACTCCGCACATCAAAGTTTTTACCCACTCGTCATTGCGAGGTACTTCCCGGAAATACTCAGCCGGGGTGGGTGTTGAGGGAGGAGTCGTGAACTTTCGGGTAAACAAGTCGGGCGGCTGAGATAGCAGACCCACGTCAAAACCCCAATCCCGCAGGGGCGGGGTGAAGAAGGGAAGGCGACCTACAGTAGTGCCACTAATGGTGACGCTGGCGTTACTGGTTCTGTAATAAGGCAATGGAGCGCCGCCAGTGTAAGTGATAGTAGTTGAGGGTGGGTTGGGCGATGAATCGAAAAGACTCCGCAATTTAGTAAGTGGAGCAGTCTGCTGCGGAGCCACCGGATTCAGAATCGGGATATAGGGCGCGGTGTTGTAGGCACTCCGGTTGAACTGGATAAAGGAACCCTGGATTACAGATCCCATCCCACTCCAGCTTTCCAAGAATCGGGTCAAATTTTGCACACCGCCGTTAGAGTCACCAACGCCATTACCGATCGCTCGGGAAGGAGTATCATTCGAGCCTACGACCATATTAGATGTTGTCTTTACAGCCTTCGGTATCCACCCGGTGGCGGCCACGATACCTGTACCTGCTGGTAAGCTGGTCGATGAAGCACGGGCTGGCGCGGCCGTCACAGTTTGGATCTGCAAAACGGGCATTAGTAGTGGCTGCGAGCCTTTAGCTACTGTTCCTGCGCCTGCTGGTGCGGATGTTGCGGCTAATTCTGGCAGTTCTGCACCGCTCCCGTCCTTCTGCGCCTTGTTAAACACATAGGGAAAATTGTTTGAGCCGTAAGTCACCGTAGTATCGCCAGACGCAGCAGTCGTCCCAAACCACAGAGAATTAGCTGTTGTTAGATTTGCGCCCGGTCCACTAACAACTGTAGCTGATGGTCCTGTGCCACTAATCCCCAATGGCACAGGAGTAGTTGGCGTATCCAGTGCGTCAGATGTACGAGTAGTTCCCCCTCTCAAAAAAGCAACACGGCGGGGGAAGCGTTGCAGTTCGGGTGCTGGCGGCGTCGCTGTTGTTCCAGCTCCGGCTATAAAGTCTGCACCGGTAATGGCAATCCCTGCCTTTTTAATAGCTGTCTGTTGCGGATTTACATACCAGTCGGCATCCGTACACGCAGAAACCGGGATTTTGTTACAAACCTCCATTAAATACTCTGGGAAAGCCCCGCGTCGCTGCACTGGGGTAACAAAGTTGTTGAAGTAAGAACTGTCAACAGGATTGCTGTTGTTTGCGTAGTTTTGGTCTGTAACTGCTGTGCCTCCTGTGTTAACTAAAGTGCCACTCGTAGCTTTGAATGCCCCGCTGGAAAGTCCGTTTGTGACAAAGTTGTTGCTGTAAAACCCTTGCTGTTTGCGAGGCATTACAGCAGCAGCACCGGCATTATTTCTCAGGTCAAAATCTCCCTCGTTGCGGAAGCCAAAACGGTAATTTTGTGAAAGCAGAGTGACTGCATCTGATATTACGTTTGCGGGACGCCAAGTATCGCCTGTTATACAATTACCAGGTAATCGGGGGTCTTTTGGGCGACAGGCAAAGTTTTTATCGAGGTTTGTACGATCGTAAAAGCTAGCCAAATCACCGGCCGGATCAAACTCTTGCTTGGAGTGAAGGTTAAAATCACCTTGGATATAAACAGGCAAATTAGATGCCAAAGTCAGCCCCTTTTCTATGACTACATCTGGCACAGTAGGAGTATTGGGGCTGGGAAGTCTGCCTAGCTCCCGACCATTAACAAGTAAAATTCCGTTGGGCTTGCGAGTAGGATCTAGTAGGGAATCTGTGGGACTGACGGTTTCGCTCCTACTTTCATCTATGCCGCCGGCAGCAAGAGCTGGGCGAAAACTGCGATCGGGCAGCGCATCATCGCGACTGGCATAAATAATCCCGCTGTTTGGCAGTAAAAACTCCCCGGTTCCAAATGTAGTTGTTCGCAGTTGTTGGAGGTCTATCCGAGTGGCGCGAATTTCTAGGGGTTCCCGTTCTTCTAAAGGCAGATTGTAGTTCCCTGTTAATTTGGCTGCTTGGGCAACTGTGGTGGGGCTGCTCAGCGTAAAGGCTTCGTTAACGTTGGTTGTCCAGTCATCCCGGTCGATCGCCTTGATTTCTCGACCGTTCAAAAATGCTACTTCTTTAATTGCCCCGTGAGGAATCAATGCGGGATTGGGAGTGATAGTACCCTTGAGAATGCCCAGAGCGCAAAGAGTAGAGTCAATAGCAGCTTTTTGTGCCAAAGTGCGATTAGTGTCAGCCACTTGGAGAGCCTCTCTCAAAGGCCCGTTGGCAAACCGACCGTCGGGAAAGACTAAGTTGGCTTGATTCGCCAAAACTGCATCGCCACCGCTCAACAAGCCGTTAGACCCCAGAGTGGAAGCACCCGGTCTTGCTGGTGGGGGGCCGTAGGTGATGCCGTTATTGGAGCCAACTTGAGTACCGGGAAACCCTAGTGTAGGAGTGCCACTGACATCTTGGCCAAGTCCGCTTAAATTTCTTGCTGTCGAAGCCGTGCTGGGGTCGTAATAGCTGCTGACGCAGGCCAGAGGTTTGTCATTGAACTCTCCTGGATCCGGGGGATCATCTGCATAGTGATAAACTACTGTCGCCCGCATCCGCAAATCGCCTTTGGCATACTGGGGAGTGTTGGGGTCGATCGAGCCTGTGACAGCCGATGGCAGCCCCTGTGGCGGTAGCCCTCCAGGAGGTTGAGGAGGAGTTGTTGGCAGCACGGTTCCGGGCCAATTTATCCAATTTGCCGCATTAAAAGGACCGCCAGCACTATTGTTGTAAACTTTAGATCCTTGTCCCAGCGGCGACATCGGCATAGAGTCTGGCCAAACGACGGGGAACGTTTCTGTAGCGGGAGTTGCCGGGTCGTCGTAAGTTGCCGTGTCCCCTGTTACGGGAGTCCCAGCAGAATTTACCCAACTGGGGGGTGGCAGGAAAGAATTTTTGCGCTCGTAAACCCCTGCACCCGTAATGACCCGCAAGCCGCCATTGCCGTCTAATGGATTTTCGGGGTTTCTGGCCGCTTCTTTTTCCCAGAAACCGTCGCGATCGATCGCTCCCACATCAGCGAGCTTCGTCACCTGTGGCGATCGTTCGCGCGTAGTGCCGCTGTCGGTCGGATTCCACTTCGCTGCTACTGTTTCCGGTGTGTTGATAAATTTGGCGCCGTCCCATCTGAGGGCTGGCAAGTTGTTGCCAGCCACAACGCGATCGCCCAGAAATTCTTCTTCAGTAGGAGGTTCTGGTAGGGGGTTTGTTGCTGGTAGCTTATCCAGCTTTAGGTTAATTTTGGTGTCGGCAGGGTTTGGAAGGCTCCATTTGTCTACAGGTCTTAGGGTGTCTTGGCTGCCTAGAATGGGTGGGGTTCCGGGCGGTATTGACCATGAAAGACCGTACCCTGCCGTTGCGTCTCCTCCAACAAGAGGCACTTCCGCAAAAGGAACCTTCCGGGTGAGCTGTTTAAAATATTCTGTCAGCGCTTGTTTGCGATCTTGGGTGTCCGGTCGCTGCTGCACTAACAACGGATCGTTAGTCTCGGGGTTGGTGCCGTTTTCTCCCATCTGCGCTTCTACTAGCAAATCTAGGCGCTTTGTATAGGCTTCGTTGTTGTAAAGAACGTCTAAGGTTGGATTGCTAGCTGATTCCTCACTGGTCTTAATTTCTAATTTTTTCGTCACCGCCATGAATGTGGTTCTTGTACCGGCCGCAGGGAGGCTACCTTTTTTGAAAAGGTGTACGTCCACTACTTTTTTAGTCGCGTTGTCAGTTGACACACCACTTACTACATTGCCTGCCACAACAATTTTGCTGTTTTCTTGATCATAGAAACAAGACTCTGGGCTGCTGACCTGATACAGTTTGATGCTGTAATCGTCACTTGCCCCTGATACGAGCAAATTACTGTTTGTAAATACCCGCCCGTTTAGATTCAGCGGAGGTCCGGGCGATATTTCTAAATCGTCTTCATAAACCACCGCGTTGTTAGCGATAGGAATGCGGCTTTGGTCTTGCTGATATTCTAATGCTGAAATGCTGGAAGTGCCTGTGAATTTTTGATAATTACTACCCAACGCGGCCGCTTCGGTATCGGTTATAGGTACGTTAACTGTATAAACAAAAAAACTTTTTTTAAGTTTTCCGTCTAGCCTGTACCAGCCTGAGTCGCCCGCTAAACTAGCAGCAGTACCTCCACCCTGCAAGCAGTTAGGATTAAGTCCTGCCACCGACATCGGTGGCGTTCTTGCTTCCAGCGGTTTTCTTGGTCTTAAGAACTCGCCCACAGTAGGGTTGTTTTTATCGTCATCCCTTGGGGGAGTGCGGAAGAATATGCCGTAGAGCGTAAAAGTGTCAAATTTTCCGTCGTTGTTCGTATCGACGGCATATCTCCAAGCAGTGTTTATAGATTCATTGGTTTCGAGATTAAAATTAGGATCGTTAACGCGAAGATCGGGAGTTATGCCGCCGGTACCGTCTAGGTTGTACTGAAGTTTCAGGCGTTTTTCGTCCCCGAAAGTATAATAATCGGTTGCACTTCCACCTGTAACGGGGTTTGCTATCAGCAGGTACAAATCTTCATCAGAAGGAGTACCCCTACCCTGGCTTTGATCCAGCATAAACTGAATTTTCGCTTTCGCCCGATCGAGCGCGGGAGTCGCGGCCGCCAGCACCTGCTGGTTCACGCGCACGTTACGCGCCGTATTAGCCCGATCGAACGATCGCAGCGTAATCGCCACAGTCAACAAAATCACTACCAGCAACACCATCGTCACCGTCGGCAGCACAAACCCCGCCATCGGTAGTCTTGCCCTGCGGCCCATAGCCATCAGCGCTTGCAGCATTGCTCTCATCAGCCGCTTCGCCCCGGATCTGGTAACACCAGCAATCCGCCGCAGCAGGGACACGATAACTTTGGATAATTTGCTCTTAAACATTGACGCCTTCCTGAATAATTTCAGAGATGGTATTGCAGGTAGTTACTGCTTGACAGTACAATCCCATCTTTATTGTTCCCATTTTTTGCAACTTGCATATCAGTCTCTTGCACAAATTTTAATCTGTACTTTGGCTGAAAAATAAAACCCACAAACCCCCAAATAAAACCACCGCCGATAATATATTTTTCATCGAAAGATTTGCCCAGCAAGGATGTGAGTTCCTTAACTCCACTCTAATCGAGTTAAATTGAAATGTCAGTACCAAGAGCGAGAGTGAATTCGATCACCCCAAAACAGTGATCGGGATCTTATCCGACCTATTGCCCAGCCCTTGCAGGCTTTGTTGGTTTAGGCTCGGTTTCAACCACCGGAATCTAGAATGTAGAGTGGGCAATGGAATTATGGTTAGGCGTATCCGTGCGATCGAATCTCAATTGGGCGATCGAATTTCCCAGGACTAAGGCCAACTGTAACAAGACTCTTAGGTATGTAGTTGCGCTTGGGCGCTCTTTCCTAAGCTAAGAACGCCCAAGCGCAACTACATACTTTTGTACCAGTTGGTCTTAATCCTGTTTCCCTCATCCGTCCAAGTGCGATCGAATTTTCGTTTTCCCCTCCGGGGCACTGTCAGTACAACTGCAAAATATAAAACCTACAACCCATGAAACAAACTCCCAAACCCCCAAACTTCATCATAATCGGTGCCCAAAAAGGCGGCACAACCTCTCTGTACAATTACTTAATCCAACATCCCCAAATCGCCCCCGCCACCGAAAAAGAAATCCATTACTTCGACTTAAAATTCGACAAAAGCCCAGACTGGTACTATGCCCAATTTCCCCAGCCCCAAACAAGCGAAAATCTACTAACCGGAGAAGCCAGCCCCTACTATATCTGTCACCCCCAAGTTCCGCAACGAATCCACGATTTATGCCCGAAAGTTAAAATAATCGCCCTGCTGAGAAACCCAGTAGAACGCGCAATTTCCCACTATTATTACTATATAAAAATAGGCTACGAATCCCTATCATTAGAAAGTGCGATCGCCGCCGAGCCCGAAAGACTAAAAGGCGAAATAGAAAAACTCATAGCCAACCCAAACTACTACAGTTACGAACACCAACACCACAGCTATCTAACCCGCGGCATTTACGCCGATCAACTCCCAGCCTGGATGAAACTTTTTCCCACATCCCAACTTTTAATCCTCAAAAGCGAAGACTTGTATACCAATCCCTTCGGCACATACAACAGCGTCTTAAAATTTCTAGAATTGCCGCCACACCAACTACAAACCTACGAAAAATACAACGCTACCCAATATCCCCCCATCAGCGAGACAGTATACCAGCAATTGAGAACATATTTTCGATCGCACAACCAAAGACTGGCCGAATTGTGCGATCGAGACTTCGGCTGGGATTAATATCGAATATCCGTAGTGTCCAATAGTTAAAGATTTTTGAGGCACATAGTTGCCAAGAGAGCGCTCTTTCATAGATATTAAGTAAGAGCGCTTAAGCGCAACTACGTACCTTTTTTGTGCCAGTTGTGCTCAGGACTAAAATATTAAGCAGCGGCCGTAGCATTTGCTTCCAAAGGCTCGATTTCCTCCGGCGTAGCGTGACGGCGCGGATCGTTAAAGCTTCGTGCCGCTAGCCAGTTAGGATTTTGCGCCGCCTCGCAACCAATCACGTACAGCGAAGATTGGTTAAAAGCAGCCCAGAGAGCATCACAAGCCTGTTTATCCATCAGTGAATCTGCGATCGGGCGATCGTGAATCAGAGCAAATAAATCAAACTCATTTCGTTTTGGATTCCACTGATATTGCAAAATAGGAGCATAACCCATTTCGATCAATTGTGCGATCGCGCGATCGGGCGTATATCCGTCCAAATGCACCCGATTGAGATAGATAGACACTTGGACATACTCATCTCTGGCAGGTAGCAGTCGGTAATTCGAGTTAGTCATCATTATTTGTCTCCGTGCAGTAGTAATAAGAGCGGCCTGCAACATCGGGGCGTTTTTCAGCCTTCATTTTTTGCTGAGCACATCGTCGCTTAGCATAAAGGTCTTTTTCCATTTCAGTCTCGCCGGGGGCATAAAAAGGACGGTGAGGAAGCAGTTCGGCTTCTAAATCCTCCCAAGATTTTTCTGGGTTATCTGAATCTCTCAGCATTTGTCCCTCGCGGTTTGTTCGAGGATGCCGTTTATTCGATATAGTCTATCGGTCATCAGTCTGTTTCCTCAGTTTTGGCGATCGTCTTGACGCGCTGCGGCTTTGGCTCTAAAACGGGTTCGTTTTCCTGTAACCAAGTTTCGATGTACTCCAACAGAACCTCATTCATGCTGAGGCTACGCATGGCGCAAGATGCTTTGAACTTGGCTCTTGTCTCTTCAGGTAGATAGATTTTTACGGACACAGTTTTACTTGCAGTCAAAGTTTCCATATCGCTATATCGATTTGTCTATGTGTCTAGCCTGACACACAGGCGCGCGATTCGGATAGGGTCACTTGTCTATATAAGGACTTATCGCTTTGTCACTATATCGATATAATAACAGACATAGCCAAAAAACGACAACCGCGCCGAGTTAAACGCCATTGCCGTTTCTCTACATTTTGCAAAAAATAACTTGACATCCCCCTCTCCCTGTGCTAGCTTGTCGAATAGTATTGTGTTTAATCCACAAATCGCAGCACTTCAACTATGTTCACAGCCAACAGCAATTTTTATTTTTGGTACTGGAGAGTTCGCCCGGAGTGAATTTACAATTCACTGTGAACATCCGGGCGAACCGCAGCTTAACACCTGCGGTTTTGTTTTTTTTACTTCTTTTCCCAACAACCAATCGAGTACAAGCGAAAACAGCAATGACATTATTCAGTAACTGGTATTACGGCTTTTATTTTTGGCCCCACAGGAGTTCTGGGTAAATTGTCGTGCTGTCTTTTCGCACCAACCCGGAACTCCTTAAAAGTTCCGGGTTTTTTGTTGTCAACCACCCACTTAAATTTCCAGGAAAATACCCTCATGTTAGAAGCCAAACTCGCAACCAAATCTCATCCCGAACACCAAACAATAGTCAAACTCTCAGAAACAGTCTCAGTCGGCGGCACAGAATTATTAATCATCGGCGGCCCTTGTACCGTCGAAAGTTCCGCACAAATGGAAACAGTCGCCCGCCAACTATCCGGCGCATCGGTGCAAGCTTTGCGAGGCGGAGTCTACAAACCCCGCACTTCTCCCTATTCTTTCCAAGGCATGGGAATTGAGGGACTCGAAATTTTAGCCGATGTCAGCCGGCGTTACGGTTTACCCGTGGTGACAGAGGTAATGTCGATCGCCCAAATCGAGCCAGTTGTCACCTATGCTGATATGCTGCAAGTAGGCAGTCGCAATATGCAAAACTTCGAGTTACTAAAGGCGATCGGTCAAGCCGGAAAACCAGTCCTCCTAAAACGCGGCTTGTCAGCGACAATCGAAGAATTTGTAATGGCCGCCGAATACATTCTCAGTCACGGAAATCCTCATGTAGTTCTCTGCGAAAGAGGCATCCGCAGCTTCGATAATTACACGCGAAACGTATTAGATTTGGGTGCAGTCGCAGCGCTGAAACAGTTAACTCATTTGCCAGTAATTGTAGACCCTTCTCACGCCGTCGGCAAGCGAGAATTAGTTGCACCGCTAGCAAAAGCAGCGGTTGCTTGCGGTGCAGACGGATTAATTATTGAATGTCACCCGCAACCCGAAAAATCGGTTTCTGACGCGCGGCAAGCTCTTTCTTTGGCAGATATGGTTGATTTAGTTGTTAGTTTGCGGCCTGTAGCAGCAGCCGTTGGGCGGTGCATACCAGATACTAAGTCATTAGTCATCAGTCATTAGTCATCAGTCATTAATGGGCGCCGGAAGAGTTACTTCTTGTAGCGTCAGAAATTATTCTGGCGCACTTTTGTTTGGAAAGCGAAATTAGATTAAAATAAAAGCACAATCAATACTGTCATCTACAATATTTGGGTTTTATTATGGCACTGGTACTTAAAGTTCCGTCGATCGTCTGTTCTGGCTGCGGTGATACAATTACCAAATCCATCAAAACAGTTGACTCCGATGCTTCTGTCAATGTGGATGTCGCTGCTAAGACTGTTACGGTTGAGGCTCAAGCTTCTGAAGAATCAATTAAACAGGCGGTTGTGGTGACAGGCCATACCATCCAAGGAGAATAATATTAGGCTTCGTCTAAGTGTTCGGCGACTGCTTGGTAAAGTTCAAAAACGTGGCGATCGAGTAAACTATAAAAAACTTGTCTCCCAACCTTGCGGTAACTTACCAACCGCATCGCCCGCAATGCCCGCAACTGGTGCGATACCGCTGACTCGCTCATACTCAACGCCGCAGCCAAGTCGCACACGCACAGTTCTTGTTTTGCCAATACAGACAGCAGCCGCAGGCGGTTGGCATCTCCCAAAAGACTGAAAAACTCTGCCATCCGCTGCGCTTTTGCGGTGTTTAGAACTTGTGTTTGGATGTCCTCGGCCCGCCAACAGTCAACTAGGTGCGATGGATCGCACGTTGGTGTATCGTTTTGTTCGTGAGACTGATTTATCGCTCCATTAACAGCAGACTTAGGTGACATCTTTTCCCGCCTGGTTTTAATTCTCATTTTCATTTTAGTGCGATCGGCAAACCTTTTGTAACAAAACTTTTACATTCCCTTGACTTATATCTGAATATGTGTTCAGATATAAGTAAGAAGAAACAAATTCACGAGGAAAATCTCAAATGACTACCGCCACCCAAACAAAATGTGCCTGTCCTTCATGTTCGTGCGTTGTCAGCCCCAGCGAAGCCATTGAAAAAGACGGCAAAACATACTGTTCCAATGCTTGCGCTGAGGGCCACCCCAACGGCAGCGGCTGCGGTCACACCGGCTGCGAGTGCCACAAATAAATATTCGGCTTCAAAAAAGGCTAATCACCAACTGCTAAATATATCTCAAGGGAGATGCGAACCGCGCATTTCCCATTTTTGGTGCTTTTAGGTTAAAGAAAAGTTAAAATAAAGCTAACTTAAGGTTAAGACTGCATTAATAGACTAAATACAGAGCGAAAAAGCACAATTGCTACTTACGCAATACAATAGAAGCAAGTTAGCGCCGCGATACTGAGTACAAATAGTGCTATTAACAGCAGAGACCGAACCAAAAGTTGAATACCAAAAGTTTAATTAGGAGGGGGCAATGAAAGAGCGGGAAGATTTTTTACATCCTCGCAATCGCTACTACGGTGATTTCACGCCAGAAAACTTGGCGTTTAATGCCAACTTGCAGGAGTTTGCTCAAAAAATAACTTATATTTGCTCGCTGGAAACAGGGGGGAAAATTAGCGCTGAGAAAGCTTATAAAGATATTAAGATGCTTTGGAAAGACTTAAAATCCTCTAAGAAGCAATTGGGAATTGGCCAAAAACCCCCCAGTGCCGAGGAGCAAAATTCACCTTAAAGTCATCGCTGCAAACGCAGCGTTTACCGTCGAAAACCCCTGCGATTGTGAGCGCTGCTTTTTGCTGCGTACCCAGCAAAGGTAAGGTGCTTGCTAGTAGACGAAGTTTAGAAAGTCTATGGTTTGGGATTTGGTAAAGTTTCTCCGGCAAAGGAAGTACAATTGCCACCGAGGCCTGAAATAATCGCGCAAGTATTAGTTTTCAGCATTCCCTGATATGTATCAGCACCAGTGCCGGGGCCGCCCAACTCGTCGCTGTAAAGTTCCTTGTCCGAAATTTTGACATTTGCCTCCCTCGCCACAGTCTCCATCAACTTCGGATTAGTTGTAGTTTCGGCAAAAATTGTCGGCACTCCTGCAGTCTTAATTTCTGAGGACAATTCAGCAATTCTTGCTGCGGTGGGCTGTTCCTCTGTCGTCACACCCTGCAAAGCTCCAGCCATCTCCAAACCGTAAGCATCGGCATAGTAACTCAGAGCATCGTGAGTTGTTACTAACTTCCGTTTTTGGGCTGGAATAGTCGCAATTTGAGCTTTGATCCAAGTATCTATTTTTTGCAACTCATCTGTTAAGCTTGCTGCATTTTTTGTATAAAGTTGAGCATTGTTGGGGGAAACTTTGATCAATTCATCGCGAATTATTTCTACCATGCGCCGGCCATTTTGAGGGTTATGCCAAACGTGAGGGTCAGGGACTTTTTCACCTTCTGCGTGGGATGGGTTTTCCGCTTTCTCTTCACCGTGTTCGTGCTCGTGTTCGCCCATCAGCGGTTTGGGAACTGCGAGTTCGTGTACGGCGATTTTGGGCGCGGAATTACTGCTAGATTCAATTAACTTAATGATGCTGGGTTCGTGGTTGTAGCCGCCGTATAAAATCAGATTTGCTGTTTCAATCGCTTTGCGGTCTTCCGGCTTGGTTTGGTAGGCGTGGGGGTCGTCTCCCGGCTTAATTAGACAGGTGGTGTCGATCGAACTTTGAGCAATTTCTTTAGTTAGGTCGCAGATAACACCAGTCGTGGCGACGACTTTGGGCAAGTTGGCAGCCGGACTCTCCGGCGCCCGATTGCTGGCGTTTTCTCCTCCACTGCACCCAACCACTCCGCAGCCAATCGCCAAAACAGCCACCCCCCACAATCTGCGGGTTTTTCCAACCAACTTCTTTAACATTTTCACCTTTGGAACGATAATCGTTATTGCTTTTTCGAGTTATCCTATTCTAGTAGCTACGAACAAGAATCGTTCTCAAAATCTCGAATTATGCTAGAAGTGCAAGACTTGGCTGTCAATTATCGCGGAATTTCGGCCCTCAACAGCGTGAATTTCCATTTAGAATCGGGACAATTAACCGGTGTGTTCGGCCCCAACGGCGCGGGGAAAAGCACGATGGTGAAAGCGATGCTGGGATTGATCCCGGCCTGTCGGGGTTTGGTGAAATATCAGGGGCAGTTGTTGAAAAAACAGTTGTCGCGGGTAGCTTATGTGCCGCAGCGATCGCAAATTGACTGGGATTATCCGATTACGGTGTGGAATGCGGTGATGATGGCGCGAACTGTCCAGACTGGTTGGTTTCGCAGCCCCTCGAAGCAGTCGCAAGAATTGGTGAAAGCTGCTTTGCTGCGGGTAGGAATGTGGGATTTGCGCGATCGGCAAATTGGCGAACTGTCTGGCGGACAGCAGCAGCGGATTTTCTTAGCAAGGTCGATCGCCCAACAAGCCGATTTATTCTTCTTCGACGAACCTTTTAACGCGATTGACAAAGCAACCGAAGAAATTATTTTCGATATTTTTGCCGAACTAAAAGCAGAAAATAAAACATTGCTAGTAATCAGCCACGATCTAGGCGAAACTTTAAAACAGTACGACAATTTATTATTGCTAAATAAGCAGTTAATTGCAACTGGTTCCTGCCGAGAAGTGCTCACCGCAGCCAATATTCAAAAAGCCTATGGATACGATTTAAGTTTAGTTTCAGCGTAAACAAAACAAGATTTATATTTAACCGTAGATGAACCAAAATGCACCAAAATAATTATCTTATATCTGCGTCTATCTGACTGTATCTGCGGTTAAAACAATAAGATTGTTGAGGTAAGTAATTAAATGTTAAACCTACTAATTGAGCCACTAAAATTCGAGTTCATGCGAAATGCGATCGCCGTCGGCATTTTGCTAGGAATTCTCTGCGCCGTTGTGGGTTCCTACTTAATTGTACAGCAAATGGGAATGATGGTTGACATGATAGCCCATTCAGTATTAGCAGGATTGCCAGTGGCTTTTTCTTTAGGTTTCAATATTTCCATCGGCGCGTTTATATCGGGAATTATCAGCGCCGTAATTATGGCGGGGATTCAATCGCAGTCGCGCCTAAAAATTGATGCAGTTATGGCATTAATCTTGTCTACATTTTTAGCAATTAGCGTCACGCTAATTAGCCTGTTGCGGACAACCAAATTAGACTTAGACGGTTTTTTGTTCGGAAATATCTTGTCAGTTGCACCTGCTGACGTGCAGCAGACTTTTGTCATAACTTTAATAATTTTGGTGGCGGTTAAACTCCTTTACAAAGAACTGCTATTCTATACTTTTGACCCGTTGGGGGCGCAAGCGTCCGGTTTGCCTGTAAACTGGATTTATTTGGGGATGATTTCGGCGATTACCCTGACGATTGTTGCCAGTTTGCAAACTGTGGGGGCGCTGTTAGTAATTTCGCTGTTAATCGGGCCGGGAATAACGGCGTATTTGTTGGTAAAAGAGCTACATTTAATGATGGGATTAGGAGCAATTATTGGGATTATAGCTAGCGTGACTGGTATGTATCTCAGCTATTATTTTAATATGCCGTCCGGGGCGGCAATTGTATTAGTTATTTTTGGGTTATTTTTACTAGCTTTATTGTTCAGTCCCAGTCAAGGAATTTTGACAAGAAAGAGAGGATAACAGTCCAGGACGCACAGGCTCTATCTGTTGTACGTTTTTTACGCTTACTTACGCAAAAAGTAATTTAACGCCCTACTTATAACAGCTTGCTCAGGCCGAACTTTTTGCAGCTCATAGATTTATGACCAAACCAGCAATTCGCCACCGCATCCGCCAGCGGCGAGAAACTGACCTTCGGGATGCCATGCGAGACAGGAAAAACCGCCCTCTGCACCTTCTAGAATTTGCAGCAATTGTTCTGCTTCCCCCCACAAACAAACTTGACCATCTGCGGCGGCGGAAGCTAATAAAAATGTGCTAGGTTGAAAGGCGATCGCATTTACCACATTTTCATGCACCTCTAACGCCCAAGAATCCCAACCGACTCTTTCATCAGCGTCTCTTTCCCAGACAGAAATACCTTGAGAGCTCGAAGCAGCTAACAAAGGTGCACCCAAAGAATTAGTTTTATCCGACCAAGCTAACTCCCGAACCTTCCCCGGAAAACCCTGCATTACCCACGGTTCAAAATTTCCCCATTCATTAACAATGAGACTATTGTCCATATTGCCACAAGCTAAATATTCCCCATGTGGTGACCAAGCAATTGCACCGGTTGCAGAGGGTACTGATAAAATTTCCGGGTCTTCATCCCAGTCTTCGCCATGCCAAACTTTGACGCCTTGATAGCCGCTAACTGCCAGATATTGAACCATCGGATGCCATGCTAAATCGAGAATAGATGATGACTCGAAATTCAGCGTTACTTCAACAACATTATCCTCAACATTCCAGACTTGAACGTAGCGGCCCATACTGAAAGCTAACTGGTTGCAGTTGGGACTCCAAGCTAACTTATCAACCCAGACGCGGTGGTTATCCAAATCAGCAATTAATTCCCCAGAATTAACCCGCCAAATTCGTACTTTTCCATCTTGTCCGCCAGCAGCTAGGAATTGACTGTCGCCCGAAAAAGACAAACAATCGGCTGACTTACCCGTGGCACTTTGTAGTGTTTGCAAGGACAATTCATTAACTTCCCCTACTGCCGCCAGCATCACTTCCCCCGCAGCGGAACACACTGCTAAACTTGTGCCATCCGGCGACCAAGTAACAGCAGTTACGTAGTCAGACAGCATTGCTTCGGCGTGAAATTCCAGGGTTTGTTCGCTACTTTTTAAACTAGACACCGACAGAAATCCTCTCGCAATTGATTTTCGTTTAAGTTGCGACCGATGAATACGAGTTCATTTTTCGGAGTTTCGGTAGCTTTCCAAGGTCTATCCGGGCGGCCATCAAACACCATATGTACTCCTTGGAAAACAAATCGCTGGTTGTCTCCGGCGATATTCAAAATGCCTTTTGTCCGAAAGATATTCGGGCCTTGAGTTCGCAACAATTCCTCCATCCAATCGCTAAATTTGTTGCGGTCAAGGGCGCCGGATGCTACTATGGCTACGGAGGTAACTGTTTCGTCGTGTTCGTGAGTGTGTTCGCCCAAAAAGTCTGGTTCGATTTCTAATGCCCGGTTCAAATCAAATGCTTTAACGCCCAACAAAGCCTCCATTGCTAATTCAGCGTTGCGGGTACGGTAAATTTTGGTCATTGCATTCATGGTGCGAATTCGCTTTTCTAATTCTGCCAATTCTTCGTCAGTCACTAAATCAGTTTTATTGAGCAAAACTACATCAGCGAAGGCAATTTGTTCTTGAGCTTCGTCGGCGTCCCAGTGCTGCCAGATGTGCTTGGCATCGACTACGGTGACAACTGCATCTAGCAGTAATTTTTCCCGCATATCTTCGTCTACAAAAAAGGTTTGAATTACGGGTGCGGGGTCGGCTAAACCTGTGGTTTCGATGACTATGTGGTCAAATTTGTCTCGCCGCTTCATCAAGTTGCCGATAATCCGAATTAAATCGCCTCTGACTGTACAGCAAATGCAGCCGTTGTTCATCTCGAAAATTTCTTCGTCGGCATCTATTATGAGTTGGTTGTCGATGCCTACTTCGCCGAATTCGTTGACGATGACTGCAACTTTTTTGCCGTGTTCCTGTGTTAAAATGCGGTTCAGTAGCGTAGTTTTGCCTGCGCCGAGATAACCCGTGAGAACGGTAACAGGAACTGATTCGATCGCCCCAGCAGTCACCATACTTGACCTCGATTATTTTACAATGATAACCATTATCGCTATTTTACACCCGACCTGCTGGAAACGCCCACAATATTAAAGAATGTTAATAAATTGTTGGTGAGAGCTTGGAGGAGCGAGTTTTACCAATAATATTTGCTGCAATTCAAAATATCGATCGACCCGCCCCTCTCAGATGACAATTAATTGTTAATCATAGCTGCAATTCGATCGCGCTCTAACTCTCGACCGATCAGGACTAATTTGGTTTGACGCAGCTCCGAAGGTTGCCAAGGGCGATCGTAAAAATATTCTATCCGCGAACCCACACCTTGCAACACCATCCTCATCGGTTTCTTGGGAACCGCCACAAACCCTTTAATCCGATAGATTTCTTCCTGCTGCATCAAGGATTGCAGTTTTTTCACCAATGCTTCAGGTTCAAATTCGCGATCGGCAATAAAGTAAGTTGAGTTAATATCATCATCGTGTTCGTGTTCCTCCTCAGCATCGTGGTGACTCGGGCGAGACTCCAAATCATCCTCAACCGCCGCATTAAATCCCATGAGAACATCAGGGTTAATTTCGCCACCTTTGCAGGGCACAATTTTCACACTCGGACGCAACTCTTGCTGCAACCAGCTTTGGACTTTGGTGTGAGTTTCCACATCTACGCGATCGACTTTCGTTAAAAGTACCATATCGGCACAGGCTAACTGGTCTTCAAACAATTCCTCGATCGGAGTTTCGTGATCCAAACTATCATCAGCCTGTCGCTGTGCCATCAAAGCATCAATATCACCGACAAAAGTACCGCTAGCAACAGCTTCGCAATCGACAACAGCAACAACACCGTCTACAGTAGCACCCGTGCGAATTTCCGGCCAGCGAAAAGCTTGAATTAAAGGTTTAGGAAGTGCGAGACCAGAAGTTTCTATTACAATACAATCAATTTTTTCTCTGCGCTTCAACAATTCCTGCATAGTCGGCAAGAATTCCTCTTGAACAGTGCAGCAAAGACAACCATTTGTTAGTTCTACAATATTGCTGTTGACATCTTCTTCTTCGTCGCAAACTTGACAATCGCGCAGCAATTCTCCGTCAATTCCGATTTCGCCAAATTCGTTAACCAGAACAGCAATGCGGCGACCTTGATTATTTTGCAATAAGTGGCGAATTAAAGTAGTTTTGCCGCTACCAAGAAAACCAGTGATGACAGTAACAGGAATTTTGTGCATTGATAATTTTGTGCTTATTTGATGGTGGGATATCTCGTTCCCAAGCTCTGCCGGGGAATGCCGATCTAGAGGCTCTGCCTCGCTGGAATAAAGGAGCGCTTTTAATACGAAGCAGATCCTCTGAGTATGCGTTACCAGGCCGAGATCGTAGGTAACAACTTAAGACTGAAACCTACAATAAAAGTCGCTTTTTGGCAAAGTCTAGATCCCCCTAAATCCCCCTTAAGAAGGGGGAATTTGAGAATATTTCTTGTCCCCCCCTTGTTAAGGGGGGTTAGGGGGATCTAGATTTAGATAAAAACAACAGAGACGATCGGTTTGACGTTAAGTTGTCACCAATGGGCAGAGCATGGTAACGAGAAAGGTTCTAATTTGCCAGCGGTGGAATCTTTGCTAAAACGCCTTTTTTCAGAGCTTGAGGACGCTCAGACCAAGGCAACAAACCGTCCGGCTTAGCATAGTATTGACCCGCGCATTCGAGTACCGCCTCGATGCTTTCCGCCTCATTTGCTGGTAAATCGCCAAACAGATAAGTGTACTTTCCGACAGCAGCAAAAGACACCGCACAAGAGTGACTGCAAGCACTCATGCACTCAACTTCTTGAATTTCAAATTTATCGGAAAACTCCCAATCTTTAGCGAGTTCGGACAAATTTTCCATGAATTGTTGACCGCCGCTTTTGCCTTCGCGCTTGCCGTTTTTCCAAACACTAGCGCAAGCAGTGCAAACAAACAAATTGTGCTTTGTGCGTACAGTCGCATTAATTCCATCCATCATCCGTACCTCGCAGATGCGTTCAAAAGTGAGTTAGATATCGGCGGGCATTCTGACTTTAGAAACAACAAGCGTTTCATTACAGTTGCGGGACAGCGCCGGACTTGCACCGAACTTTCCCCGTTTCCTCTAGCGACTGCTCCCCGCTAGAACCGATCGCGAAATCACATCATACCGCACTTGCCGCCTTTTTTCAAAAAAGTTATGTTTGTAGGAGCGATCGTTTCGTTCGTAGTAAGGACTTTAGTCCTTATAAGATAACGGCTTCAGCACTAAAGTCCTTACTACCAACCATAGTAATTACCTATGAACGCTTTTCCTGACTTTTCCCAACATGGCTATCAAATAAGTCGCGAACTCGGATACAACAGTTTGGGCGGCCGCGTTACCTATCTCGCCACAAAAATTAACACAAAAAAATCCGTTGTAATTAAGCAATTTCAATTTGCCCAATTAGGTGCTAGCTGGGAAGAATACGCAGCTTACGAACAAGAAATTAAAGTTTTGCAAAATCTGGATTTTCCGGGCATTCCCCGCTATCTCGATTCTTTTCAAACTGACAGCGGTTTCTGCATGGTGCAGGAATACAAAAATGCCGAATCTGCTGTCGCCCGGACTTTTGCGCCGCCGGATATCAAGCAAATTGCGATCGCCACTTTAGAGATTTTAGTTTACCTGCAAGCTCAGAAACCACCGATAATTCACCGCGACATCAAACCGGAAAACTTGTTAATCGACGAACAGTTAAATGTTTACTTAGTAGACTTCGGTTTTGCGCGGTTAGGAGGTGGAAATATCGCCGCCAGCAGCGTTGTCAAAGGTACGATGGGATTTATGCCACCGGAGCAAATGTTCAACCGGGAATTAAGCAAAGCCTCGGATCTTTACGGCTTGGGGATAACGCTGATTTGTTTGTTAACTGGGACAAAATCTGCGGATGTCGGTAATTTAATTGATGCTAATTATAGCATTCATTTTCGGCATTTAGTACCGCCGTTGCAGCAAGGTTGGATGAATTGGTTGGAAAGAATGGTAGCGCCGAGAATTCAAGATAGATATCAGTCGGCGGCTCATGCTTTAACTGCACTAGAATCTTTGGATGTCAGCAACTTGCCAAAAGTGAGAATTGAGCGCGATCAACTGAAATTTACTGCTACTGAATATGGAGAAATTATCATACGGGCGATCGCCATTAGCAACCCAATTCCCGATACAATTTTAACAGGAAGATGGGAAGTCGCGCCGCATCCGAACGATCCGCCGCACACGCCTTACGACCATTCTTGGATTTCTTTTGAACCGCCATCATTTGAAAGCAATGAATTGGAGTGTCAGATTGCGGTAGATACGAGCAAATTGCTGGCCAGCCAAACTTATCAACGCCAGATTGTACTGCGCGCTAATTCTGAACCAAATACTTATCAAGTTGCAATTCAAGTTAAAACTGCGCGCCTTCCCGAATCCAAACCAACACTATCTTTGTCTAAAAAGAGACTGCTTTTCATGGTGGTGTTTGTTTTCGCCGGTTGGCTGTTGGGTTGCGAAATCCATCCACTGTTTTTATCGATGTTTTTAATTTCTCCGCTTGTTAATGGATTTATAGCAGCGGAAATAACGCTATATGCTGAAGTAAAGGGAACTGAAATCAATTGGTTTGGAGCCGTTTTCGGAGCGAGCTTTGGAATTACAGCTATGTCGATATTAACAAGCGCTTTTGCCTCAGTTTTCGAGATTAATTTGGGCGATAATCTGAGTAAAATCATCCCTTTATTAGTTTGCTTGGTGGCATCAGCTTTAGTTGGTGCTGCGGCCGGTAGTGTTGCCAGTAGTTGGACTTTGACACTCTGGGCATTTGCAGCTTCGGGACTGACTTTTATATCTTCGCTTGCCCTGGGATTAAATTTTGGGATGACACAACCTTTAGGGATTAGTATTTACTTGATACTTCTACTTTTATTTAGTTCCTTTTGTTGGTTGGTAGTTTATACTTTAGCTAAACCTGGAATTTCCGATCGCATTAAAAAAGGTTGTTTGAAGCAAGATGCTGTGACACTCGCCTTTCTCACGGCTGGATTTTGCATCAGCTTAGGAACCGCATTGCAACTGTTTTTTAAATTGGCAACTAATATGGATTCGGTTGAAATCATGGAACTTTTACTTGTCGGAGGAATTACGATCGCTCCCGTCGCCCTCACTGCTATTCCCTTACTCAATCTGATAGTTTTTAAAAGAAATCAAATTATTGCCAACTATCGAAAATCCCAACCCCATTTAATCAAACCGTAAAAACTTGTTCGTAGTAGGGACTTTAGTCCTTAAAGACTGAAGTCCTTACTACAAACCTTTTTTGGACTGAAGTCCTTACTACAAACCTTTTTTGGACTGAAGTCCTTACTACAAACTTTTTTTGGACTGAAGTCCTTACTACAAACCTGACAAATTTATGAATGCTTTTCCTGACTTTTCCAACTACGGCTATCAAGTAACTCGCGAACTCGGACACAACCGCGCCGGCGGGAGAGTTACCTATCTCGCTACCGAAATTAATACCCAACGTTCCGTCGCCGTCAAACAATTTCAATTTGCCCAAACAGGTGCTAATTGGGCTCAATATCAAGCGTGCGAACAAGAAATTCAGATTTTGCGAGAACTGGATTATCCCAACATTCCCCGCTATTTAGATTCCTTCCAAACTGCATCGGGTTTTTGCATGGTACAGGAATACAAAAATGCCGATTCTCTCGCTATTTTGCGCCAGCTAACACCGCAGCGAACCAAGCAAATTGCTATCTCTGTTTTAGAAATTCTCAAATACTTGCAAAACCGCGTTCCGCCAGTGATTCACAGAGATTTAAAACCGGAAAATATCTTGGTGGACGATCGCCTGAATGTCAGCCTTGTCGATTTTGGATTTGCTAGAATCGGCGGGGGAGAAGTGGCCGCCAGCAGCGTTGTTAAAGGCACTTTGGGCTTTATGCCGCCAGAACAAATGTTCAATCGGCAGCTAACTGTTGCATCGGATTTATACAGTCTCGGCGCGACGCTAATTTGCTTGCTAATCGGCATCACTTCTACCGAAATTGGCAGTTTGATGGATGATACGGGGCGGATTAATTTTAAAAATCGCTTGCCGCAGCTAACTCCAGAATTTCTTGAGTGGCTGCAAAAAATGGTGGAACCCAATTTCAAACACCGCTATCCTTCCGCAGATGCTGCCCTCAATGCTTTGATTCCCCTCGAAGTAGTTCAGCAGCGTAACAACTTAAAACCGGTATTGATATCAGTCGGAGTATTAACAGCAATTTCTGCTATTTTTATTCCGCTTTTTTGGAAATCTCCCGAACCTCAAACAGCAGTAGATATCAAACCAGTAATCAACTCAGCAAATTTGAACCCTAAGACTCAAGTAATGTTAACTGACGAATTAGAATCAACGAAACTTAGGGATGTTTGGTCTTTGAAGCAAAACAAAAAAGTCTATTTTGCTGTAAGTGCTGCTAACTTGCCAGAAGGAGAATATAGAAGTTATTGTAAGGTTGTCAACCCTCAAGGAATATTCGCCGCCCAAAGTCAATCTTATTTAAAAACGACGGGCGATCGATTAAATACTTGGTGCTGGTACAATTTTCAAAAGGATGACAAGCCGGGAAATTGGAAGTTTGAATTTTACTTAGACGGTGAAAGAGTGACGCAAAATAGTTTCAAGGTCTTACCTTAAGATAGTTGTTCCGGGCTGGCAGTGAATTTCTTTGCCGTCAAAAGTTGGCGGATTCCAAGTTTCTGCATAACTTGCATTAATTCGATCGCTCTCGCAAATTGCAGAAATAGTTGTTATGCCACCCATTTCTTTAAAAGCAAACACTGCGCCAGTGTAGGATTTCCCGGTACTCATATCATTAGGTTTAGCAATCGCGATCGCGCTTTCAAATTGTGCCGATTGGCGTTGATTGTACGAGGTTTGCACCGGACCCATTGATGATACGATCGTATAATTATAGTCATCGGTTTGTTCTTTAAGTCCTAGAGCCAGTTGAGTAATATTATCGCTAAATTTACCGTACTCTGCATAGTAAGCTTGCTGCATTTTATTAATGCTATTAATATATTGTTTAGCTTCTGAGGATTTCGGAGCGCTAGAGAGGGAAAGTTTGTTGAATTGAAAATCGTAAAATGACGCCATGATGCCAGCCACAACCGCGCTGTAAATTGCAATCCTCGGCAGCAAACTGGATACTGGCAACCTCGATTTTTTACTGGCTTTAGCTACATTGACTGACATTTTTTTCACTGTCATAAAGTAAATTTGCCAAGCTTGTAGGGTGCGCTGCACACACCCTACAAACTATAAATTATGCAGTTTCGTGCTGTTTGCGCCATGCGGGATGCCACAGCAATTCGGCAGTCGATCGCTTCTCCACCATTTCAGAAGTAATCGTACAGTTAGCCACATCCTTGCGAGAAGGCAACTCGTACATGACATCGAGCATTAACTCCTCTAAAATGCTGCGGAGAGCTCTGGCGCCAGTTTTGCGACGATAGGCCTCCTGGGCGATCGCCCGCAGCGCTTCCGGCTGGAATTCCAACTCCACGCTGTCCATCTTCAACAGCTTTTGATACTGCTTCACCAGCGCATTCCGGGGCTCAGTCAATATCTGCATCAAAGCTGCTTCATCCAGCGGCGAAATCACCGTCACGACCGGAATCCGCCCGACAAACTCCGGAATCAAACCAAACTTGACTAAATCGTCCGGCTGTACCTGCTGCAAAATATCAGCCGCCCGCTTGTCTTTCGCCGGCAAAGTCGAGTTGCTGTCGCTTTCCGTTGGCTGAATAAAGCCCAAGGATTTTTTACCCAAACGCTGTTCAACTATTTTTTCCAAACCGACAAAAGCACCGCCGCAAATAAATAGAATTTTGCTAGTGTCAACTTGAATAAAATCTTGGTAAGGATGTTTGCGGCCTCCTTGCGGGGGCACGTTAACCACTGTTCCTTCCAACATTTTTAGCAGCGCTTGCTGCACTCCTTCTCCCGATACATCCCTGGTAATCGAAGTATTTTCGCTTTTGCGAGCAATCTTGTCAATTTCATCAATATAAATAATGCCACGCTGCGCCGCTTCAACATCAAAATCTGACATTTGCAACAGCCGCAGCAAGATATTTTCTACATCGTCGCCGACATATCCAGCTTCTGTCAGTGTCGTCGCATCCGCTACCGCAAAGGGCACTTCGAGCATTTGCGCCAAACTTTGCGCTAACAAAGTTTTGCCACAACCTGTGGGCCCGACTAGGAGGATGTTGGATTTTTGCAATTCTACATCGCTGTCAGGGGAAGACTTGTCGCTATCTTTAGCTTGGTCAACGCTCAAGCGCTTGTAGTGGTTGTAAACTGCTACAGAAAGGACTTTTTTTGCTGAATGTTGGCCGATGACGTGGTTGTCTAAATGCTGCTTAATCTCTGTTGGTTTCGGAATTTGAGCTAAAACGATTTTCGATTTATTCGATCGACCCGGGCGCCGCGTTCCTTGTCCCTGAGACTCTCGCACCTCTGATTGGGGAATCTGTTGACCAATTGTTTTACTGGAGTCAAAGAACTCCTCCTCTAAAATTTCATTGCACAGTTCCACGCATTCATCGCAAATGTAGACGCCGGGCCCAGCTATTAACTTGCGGACGTACTCTTGCGACTTGCCGCAAAAGGAGCATCTGAGATGGGAGTCATATTTTGACATATTTGCCTCTTAATTTACGGTTGCGGTTGCTTGTTTCGACTGGGGAAGTTGCCGCGGGAGCGACCTTAGCTTTGCCCTAGAAGGGTTTCCCGATCGGACACCCAAGCCAGTCAAGCTTCGCGATCTCTATTTCTAAGTTAACACTTTTGAGGCTTTAGTCCTTAGTCATGAGTCATTCGAGCCAATTTGAATTTTTCATTTTCACTTGAAAATAAAGTGGCACTGGCTTACCATTTTTTGTATTCCAAAAATTTTCCTGACATAATTATTTTCACTCGATCGCCTTTTGGGTCTGCTTCTTTCTCGACATCCAAAGTAAAGTCGATCGCGCTCATAATCCCGTCACCAAATTTTTCGTGAATCACTGCTTTGAGTGGCATCCCGTAAACTTGCAAAATTTCATAGAAACGATAAATCAGGGGGTCAACCGGAACCGAGGGTTCCAAAGAACCTTTTAACAGAGGTTCACAGAGAACCGCAGCCGTCTCGCTATCTAGTCCTAAAGCCGAGACAATTTTCTCGGCTTCATCTTGTGATGCGGTAGCTTGACGGTAAATAAGCGCGGCAATCCAAACTTCGTCGCGCCCTAAAACTTTTTCCAAATCTGCAAAACTAATTCCCTTAGCTTTTTTAGCAGCCAAAAGCTTTTCTGTAATTCCTGAAATTGCCATTAAATATTCTCCCCTTCACTTCGGTGTCAGATGTGAAATATCTCTCACATTTTGGTAATTTTGTCAATACTTAAGTTGAGAAAAAAAATCGAATTGATAGCTCGGAACAGCAGCAAAAGTTGGTCTCGTTAACCCCCACAACTCATACAATTTGAGATTTGAGATTTGAGATGGTAAATTGGCAATGACTGATGACTACCAGGGTTGAGAGCTAGTCAACAGTTGCATTCTTTTTTCCAACTGGTATCACAACTGGTAAATCCTAAAATAACTCATAACTGCCCTGCGACAATGGTACATTTGGCAGTATATGTAATAAAAGTTACACCCGCAAAGGCCTTCGGCATTCGGCAAACGGCTGAATCTCGATCGTGCTAGCCTGAAGCTCAATCCTCGCTCACGCAGCCAAAGCCCCTTTACCACTCAAAACCGGCAACTGACAAAAGTATGGAGATTCAGACCAAAGATTACACGATCCAGTACGATCGCGCTACGCAAACAGTCACCTGTAGCGGCTCGTTCCGACTCAGCCAGGTGGAAGAATACGCACCGATCGTCGATCTGCTCAACGAAGTGGCTGACTCCTGCCCAAACACCGTTACTTTAGACTTGCGAAAGCTAGAATTTTTAAATAGCTCTGGAATTAATATTGTCTCAAAATTTGTGATCAAAGTGCGCCAGCAAAAAAATATTCAAATCGCCATCAAAGGTTCTAAACAGATCCCCTGGCAGATCAAATCCCTGAAGAACTTGCAGCGGCTGATGCCTTCCTTGCACTTAGAATTCGAATAGCAACGATAAAAGGTAAAGATGAATCGTCGGCTAAGTCGGGGAACCAGGATGAGGGTGGCTGAAGTTAATCGGAATAAGTCATAGTTAAACTAGCACAAAACCCTAAAAAACTTCAGAACCGACTAAAAATTACCAATTTTCAATTGCTATGCAGGAAGAACCCTCGACAGAACAGCTACTTTTCGACGTTCAGCGGCTGAGTGCGGAACTTGAAAACTTGAAGCGCGAAAAGGTTGACCTAGAACTTTTGCTGGAGACTACCACCGAACATTCAGATACGATGGAAGCTCACTTGCTGAGCAAAGCTCAGTTGGCGCTGCGTTCAAGCGAAGAGCAGTTTCGGGCGATCGCCTCGGCAACTCCCGTGCCGGTATTAGTTTCTCGCCTCTGTGACGGCTTAATTATGTATGCGAACGCTCAATTGGCTTCTCTCCTGAACATACCCCTAGAAAAATTGATCGGCTGCACCACTCCAGACTTTTACTTAAACCCCGCCGATCGCCCAAAGGTACTTGAGGCACTTGCTAAAGAGGGATACCTGCAAAACTACGAACTCCACTGCAAAAAATCAGACGGCACCGCTTTCTGGGCGATGATCTCGGTTCAGTCGCTGATGTTTAACGGCCAGCAGACGGCATTGTGCGCCTTGTACGACCTCACCCAGCGCAAGGAAGCAGAACAAACCCTCCAAGAAAGCGAAAAGCGTCTCCGCCGCCAGAGTTTGGCTTTGTTGCAGCTAGGTAGGCAGAGAACTCTCAACAGCGGTGCGCTGAATGTGGGAATTCGCGAAATTACCGAAGCTGCAGCCCGGACTTTGGATGTGGAAAAAGTCAGCGTCTGGCTTTACAACCATGGAAGATTTGGAACTCGCTACCCCAGCGATCAGCTAAATTTTACCGAGAGAGTTCTCGCCCAGAACCAAACAGAGCCACTTGGTACAGAGGCCGCTGCCCCAGAGCAACACGAGGGGGTTAATCATTCTAAGTTTAAAATCCCCAACCCCAAATTAGTTTGTCTCGACTTGTACGATCGCACCCAAGAGAATCACTTGAGCCGGGAGTCCATATCGGCAAGCGATTTAAATTTATCTCTTTTAGATGTGGAAGGCGACGCACCGGGCGAAAATTTGCGATCGGAGAATGCTTTAGAACCTACGACAAAGACTCAAAACTCTCTACACACAAATTTGTCCCACTCATCTTCGCTAGCCGAAAATTCCGCTGTGCGGCAAAATGCCAGCAAGCCCAATTCATCCATATTAAATGTAGCAATTAGGCTCGGCGGCCAGATTGTGGGCATCCTCTCTCTCGAACATATCGGCGCGCCCCGCCAGTGGGCTCTGGAGGAGCGCACCTTCGCTGATTCTTTGGCAAATTTGGTAGCGCTGGCGATCGAAGGATTTGAGCGCCAGCGGGCTCAGGAAGCCCTCTCCAAAGCTAAAGCGCAGCTAGAAATGACCGTCGATCAGCGCACCGCTCAACTCACCGCCGCCAATAAACTGCTCCGGATCGAAATTGCCGAGCGCAAAAGAGCGGAAATAGCCTTGCAAGAAGCCTTACACAAAGCTGAAGCAGCTTCTAGAGCTAAAAGCACTTTTTTAGCCAATATGAGCCACGAGCTGCGGACACCGCTAAACGCGATTATCGGTTACAGCGAAATGCTACAAGAAGAAGCACGGGAAACGGGACTCGAAGACATCATTCCCGATACCCAAAAAATTTATAACGCCGGCAAACATTTGCTCACTTTAATTAACGATATTCTAGACCTTTCTAAGATAGAAGCCGGTCGGATGGAGCTTTATTTAGAAAAATTTGACCTCACTAATTTAATAGAAGAAGTCGTTGCCACTTTGCACCCTTTGGTCGAAAAAAATCACAATCAATTGCAAGTTTCTTGCTCTGAAAATTTGGGGGTAATGTATGCAGATTTGACTAAAGTCCGGCAAATTCTGTTTAATTTGCTATCCAATGCCCTGAAGTTTACCGAAGGTGGAACGGTGCTGTTGAGCGCGACTCGCGAACCAGCAGGCGGCAGGGATTGGGTTTATTTGCAGGTATCTGATACGGGGATTGGAATGTCGGCAGAACAGCAGCAGGGTGTGTTTGAACCTTTTATTCAAGGAGATGCTTCGACTACTCGCAAGTACGGCGGCACCGGTTTAGGATTGGCTATTAGCCGCTTGTTTTGCCAGATGATGGGCGGCGATATCACTGTTGAGAGTCAGTTGGATCTTGGCTCTACTTTTACTGTTCACTTAAAGGCAGAAGTTGATATTAGTTAGAAGCAAGTTTGGCAACTAGAAATGTAGGAGATTTAAGGGATTTAAAGAGTGGGTTATGCCAGGAACTTTGTACCGGATTTAACGGATTTAACGGATGGCAAAAGAGGGAAGAATTACCCAATTACCAATTCCCACGTTACAAATTAGCCATTACCAATTACCCATTCCCTTTTTAATTGTGACACCGATCGCGATCGACCTCTGTTGTCGATCACACAGTAGCATTTTTTTTCAGCCTAGAATACCTATATTATTCCAAGATTGTCCTGCAGGCACGATCGAGCGCCTCGCTGCATTCACAAGTCCCACCTCAACCTAATTAAGGGGGTGGGGGGTTGCTTCCATACAGGCAATTTGGTAAAAGTAATGCTATGGTCGCGAAGCGGTAGAAGGCAAAAGTTAACAGGAAATCAGGAAGTTTCAAAAGTCTCTGGACGCAGAAACACAATTCTGCTTTTTGCCTTCATACTGCTTCTACTGGCGAGATAGCAATGCTGCTGAAAGCAATGCACAATTTCTCAGAATCAAAGGAGTGCATCTACATGATTAAACCTTGCAGTCAACCGCTAAAAATAAATCCTTTTACTTGTTATCGCGATCCGGCTACAGGCAGGTGGACTACTGTAGTTACAAGTGTTCCAAACACTTGTGAAACAGACTCTAGTTTAAAAGCAGAAGCCGAAGGCGAAAACGAAGGTAAAGCAGAAACTATCCTTTCTACTTCGCCTGCTGTCTCGGTCTCGAAAAAAGTCCTTTCTTTTTCTGTGCCTCAGTTTAAACAACGTGCCAAAAAATCTGCTGTTAGTGTCAGCAGGTAGCTATTGCAGGGGTCTAATCTAGTTTCCACGGTTAGTCCCCGGCGCTCGTCAAACCAAACAAAACAAACTTATCCATAGCTTAAACTGTCAAAAAGCGATATACTGGCAGCAAACTTTCTCCTTCAATATCCGTGAAGTATTTGCTCGATCGCTGCCTCCACTTTGTATGGACAGACCGACCAATTCGCCAGCGGGGAACAGTCATCATTGCTATTCCCATGATTTTTCTGTTTGCTTCGCTGCTAGCAATTGCCGGTCTCCGGGATAGTGCCCTACAGATAAGAAAGCGAGCAGATACTAATAGGGAAATACTTCAGGAAACTAACCGCATGATAACCCTGGTGGTGGATGCGGAAACGAGCGTTAGGGGTTATGGGTTGACAAAGCGCCGCGAATTTCTATCACCCTACTTAGAAGCAAAGAAGAGTTTGCCTCCGCTGCTGGCTAAACTCAACGTTTTGGTTCAAGAAAACAAACTGCAAGCTCAGCGATTTGAAGAAATTAAAAAAAGTACCGAACAGCATATAAATTTCTTGCAAAACACTTTGAATAAGCTGGACAGTTCGGCAATAAGGATGCAGTCGCCGGAAATAATTGAGGTGTTCACTCAAGGCAAATTGAGGAGGGAGAACCTGCGCGCAAAAATTAATGTGTTTGCTAATGCCGGCGAAGCCTACCAGAAAAGTCTAGATCGGCAATTAGGGGAGTTGGTAGATTTCATTAATTTTGTGCAAGTTGCGGGTTTACTTTCCGGCTGTTTGGGTGCAGTGGCTTCCTGGTATTTATTTGATAGTTTAGAGAAGGAATTGAGGAAGCGGGAAGCAGGCTTGGAAGAGAGTAAAAGTCGCATTCAAGCTGTGGTAGACAATGCGGCGGACGGTATTATTACTTTGGACGCACAGGGGAATATTGAGTCTTTTAATAGGGCAGCAGAAAAGATTTTTGGTGAGAAAGCCGATCGAATAATTGGCTCTAACTTGCGGGGGCTGATCGCTCAACCGCTGCCGCACAGCAGCGTGGGGGATTATTCGGTCGAATATTTTGTGTTACATCCAGATACTACGCTGAAGACTTACCAGCAAGAAACGGTTGGAATTCGACACGACGGAACGAAGTTTCCGATGGAGTTAGCTGTCAGCGAAATGCATCTGGCAAATCAACACTTGTTTATTGCGATTTGCCGCGATGCCAGAGGACGGAAACAAGCCGAGGAAACTCTGCGAAAGCAAGCCCAAATGCTGGATTTGGCAAACGATACGATCGCGGTCCTCGACTTGAATGGGGCAATTTCTTATTGGAATTTGGGGGCGAAGTGGCTTTACGGGTGGCGGAAGTCGCAAGCAATAGGAAAAAATATTCACCAGCTTTTACAAACAGAATGGTCCCAACCTTTTGAGGTAATTCAAAAAGTATTTTTCGAGAAGGGTTCTTGGCAAGGAGAACTGGTGCGAACTAAGAAAGACGGGACAAAAATAACGGTGGCAAGCCGCTGGACTTTGCAGTACGACGATCGAGAGCAACCGGTTGCTATTTTGGAAATCAGCAACGATATTAGCGATCGCAAACGCTCAGAAGTTGCTTTGGCCCAAAGCGCGCAGCGGTTTCGCGCTACTTTTGAGCAGGCTGCAGTCGGCATGGTTCAAGCGAGTGTGGAAGGCACATTTCTGTTAGTCAATCAAAAACTATGCGAAATTTTGGGCTACAGCCGTCAAGAATTGGTGGAGAAAAGATTTCAGGATATTACTTGGCCGGGAGATTTGGCAAGCGAACTGGAACTTTTGCGCCAATTGTTAGCAGGAGAAATTGAAAATTTCTCTCTGGAAAAGCGCTACATCCGCAAAGACGGCGAGTTGGTGTGGGCAAACTTAACGGTTTCGCTGCTGCGAGAACAAGATGACAGTCAATTTCTGATGAGTGTGGTTGAAGATATTAGGGATCGGAAACAAGCGGAGGAATCGCTGCGGTTACGTGCTCAAGAATTGAGGTTGACAGCCCAAAATCTGGCTAAAACGACGAATGTTTTAAGAAAGCGGAATCAAGAATTAGACCAGTTTGCTTATGTAGTTTCTCACGATTTGAAAGCGCCGCTCAGGGCGATCGCAAATCTCAGCAGTTGGATAGAAGAAGACCTCAGCGAGTCGATGACAGAGGATACTCTGCACCAAATGAACCTGCTGCGCGGCAGAGTTCACAGGATGGAAGGTTTGATTGAGGGATTACTGCAATATTCCCGCGTCGGACGGATTCAAGTGCCTTCAGAAATGGTAAAAGTTGAGAATTTATTAGCAGAAATTATTGATTCGTTGGCGCCGCCGTCTGAATTTGAGGTGAAAGTTGAACCGGGAATGCCAACTTTTGTGACCGAAAAATTGCCGCTACAGCAGGTTTTTTCTAATTTAATTAGCAACGCAATTAAGCACAACCGAGCTGAATCGGGTCATGTAAAAATATCGGTTAAAGAGTTAGATGATTTTTACGAGTTTTCTGTAGAGGATGACGGGCCGGGGATTGATCCTCAATATCACGATAAAGTTTTTGTGATTTTTCAGACCTTGGAAGCTCGCGATAAAGTAGAAAATACTGGGATTGGTTTGTCGCTGGTGAAAAAAATTGTCGAAGGTCAAGGGGGCAGTATTTCCCTCGAATCTGCTGAAGGTGAGGGAGCAACTTTTCGGTTTACTTGGCCAAAGCAACCTATTAGCCAAGACGGAAAATAAAACTACTCACGGCGAGCCAAAGAGTAAATTTAGGGTGCACCCGGACTACCGAGAACCCGATAGCGACTGTTTAAACTGCATCACAACGGATTTCGATGATAAATCCATCAGGATCGTAAAAGTAAATGCCGCGTCCTGTAGCACGAGTGACGGGGCCGCTATCGATCGCAATTTGATTAGACTTTAGCACTTCGAGAGCGCGATCGAACAAATCCGGATCTATATCGAAGGCTAAGTGGTTGGCGCGGGTAAAAGCTTTCTCCGGGTCTGGGTTTGGCGGTTCTAAGTCTGGCTGCCAAAATAAGTCAATAACAGTACCGTCAGGAGTAACGAAATTAGCAACTTTACCAGCGGCTACCATTTCTGTTAAAGTTGCGGGAATTTCTGCACCTGTTAGTTCGTGGAGGCCGAGAATTGTACCGTAGAAGTGGCGGGAAGCTTTCATGTCGCGCACGTTTAAAGCGATATGGTGAACGCGGCGCAAATTCCCCGGCGCGAGGACAATTTTGACGTTGTTTTCGGTAGTTTGCATGATTGTCAATTACGAATGTTCAAATTGAATGCAGTTTGATTTATTCAGATAGTACCCTGTAAAATAAGCATTTTAAGTTGGTAGTGAGGAGTGCAGCCCTCGAATTTCTAGGATAACTGAAGTCCTCACTACCAAAACTTTTATTCGAGTTGTGCGATCGCACATACTATCCCTTAGTATTATTATTCTTTAGGAAAGGATGCCATGCCTACAAATAACATGACTATACCGCCTGCAAGAATTGCGAAAGCAAGTACACCTACAACTAAATCTAATCCCGATGTATTTTCCATTAAATTAAACTGTTCTCCAATTAAACACAATCATCGGTATTTGTTCATGGTTGAGTGCTTGCACACAATGGGGAAGATCAGAAGAAAATAGCTTTCAACTTATTAGAAAAACAGCCTATTAATTTCTTCCGTCTTCCCTAAACATCCATCCGTTAAATCAGCTAAATTCTGTACACAGCTTAGTGGCCGAACTTCTTATTTTGCCAATTCTCGCTCAATAGCAGCGATTAGTTCTGGCGAATCGGGGCCAACACTGCTGCGGAATCTGGCAACCACTTCACCCTGTTTGCTAACTAAGAATTTCTCAAAATTCCACGAAACCTCACCCTTGGGATCGACTGCATTCGTAAGCTTAGCGTATAGCGGGTGCTGCTGAGTACCTTTAGCGCGTACTTTGTCAAATAATTCAAAGCTGACGCCGTATTTAGTAGTACAGAAATTGACGATTTCTGGATTACTTCCGGGTTCTTGACCTCCGAAGTCGTTGCAGGGAAATCCTAAAACACGGAGTCCGGCCGCGCTGTACTTCTGGCTCAATTCTTCGAGTCCTTTGTATTGAGGTGTATAGCCACATTTCGAGGCTACATTAACTATCAAGAGTACCTTGCCAGCGTACTCTCCTAGCTGCTTGTCTTCGCCTGCGATCGTTTTTACTTTAATGTCGGAGATTGTGCTGGGCATTTTCAAATACTTTTAAATTTGACCACCACAATTTTACCGCAAGTCGTTACAATTTTGTTGAGAGGTCGATCGCTAAAGATTTAAATAGCCCGGTCGGGGCAGGTTGACGGATATTGGGCTTATATTATAGATATTGGTGAACCCGCCTCTACCAAAATCACGGTTAATTTACCGAACATGATGTTAGTAGATGGCGGTGAACTTTCCCCACAGCATCTATCGCCACAGTCAGCTATTAGATTTAAGTTTCTCGCTAATAGCTAAAATCTACACCGAAAAAAACGAATATTTTAACTCTCTGAGTGGTGTTCCGTCATCCATTTTTGGTAAGTATCCTCAAGTTGCTTGTCTTCGAGAACGAGTTCTAGGCGGACTTTGACGCAACCGTGACGGGGTTGAGAGGCGATCGAGTTTAAGATCTTGCTAGCTTTCTGCACAGAGGTAAATTCCGCCTTAACTGTCGGTTCTTGGCGATCGCTCTGAATCTCCCTCAAATCTATACCGGTGATCTTTCCCTCGCCTAAATCTATTTCGGCTAACACCTTCGGATCGTCGCCGACTTGTTCGACAATCAGCTTTTCCCACTGGATAGGCACTTGTACCATCCGAGTTTCAATTTCTTTACGCACTATGACTTCGCCGACTTTGCGCTTGCTGCGATTGATCACCAATCGTTCTTCTAGCAGGCGAATTACTTCTTGATCGACAATATCCAAGTTTTCCTCATCCTCATCTGTCTCCAAATTTGGATCGGTGAGATCGGCATCTGTTAGATTTGACATAACTGTTGAGGGATTTGTTAACTCACTGTTGCTAAATTCACTATCCGGTTCCGAGGCATTTTCTAAATACGGATGCGCGCCATTAGCCGACACTACCGGCAGCATATCGACTTGGTCCGAATTAATAGTTACAAACAGGGCTTTTTGGTGATAATCTACTTTTTTGAGCAGCTTAATACTTAGTAAAAAAGTGCGAGGATTTTCGCTACCTAGCCCGGTCACCACAAAGTTTAACTGACCGTTAGTATCAAAATAGACATCTTTAACTTTGCCTACTAAGTGACCTTGGTTGTCTTTGACCGTAAAACTTTTTAGCTTAGTTCTGACTTTTTCAGGCACCCGGTTGAGACGGGTTATTGATTTGGCAGTTGCTATCTTTTCTGCTGATGCTTGACGGTTCATTTTTTAAACTTTCCTGCTTAGGTATTTTTATTATGAATTGGTAAGGGGAAATTGGTAAACGCGGGGAAAGTGCATAAACGTTGCCAAAACAAGACAAGTTTTGTACCCCCCCCGCCGCTCACATAGGAATTGCCCGATCGCTACCAATCCAATCAAACCTGCGCGGTGACAGAATTATGTCATTAAGGCGCAATTCCTATGCAATAGCTGTTGCGGTTGGTTTAGATCTTGTTATTTTTATTATCTACAACCGCAGTTCCATCAGTCTTAACGTCTAATTCTTCGCGACGCAAGGTTTCTTCACCCTCAACCGTGCTGCGAACAACTTCTTTTCTGACGTTGACTTCTTCCCGGACGAAAGCTTCCTTGTGAATGTCGGCCGTTTCTTCATAGACTTCCATGCGTGCAACTTCCCCTGATTGGAAGTCAGCCTCACCGACTGAAACTACTCGACCCGCTTCTACGGGGGTTACTCGATCGATTACAACTCGTTCTTTTTCAATGGGTACTGAAGCTCGCGCTGTTTCAGTTTCTACGCGCTTGCCAACTGCTACTTCGCCTGTTTTTGCGCGGTGTTTGTTGGCAATCAAGCGTTCTTCATAAAGCTTGAGATTTTGGTGCTGCTGTTCGTTGGTGTCGTAGAGGGGGCGGTCCATATCGTAGCTATAGCTGCTGCGATCGTAGCTAGCAGGAGTTGCAGTGCTTGCAGCGGCCGTTTCTTGATTGCGGTAGACGCCTCTTACCTGTTCTTCGCGATCGTAATCTATTGCTTCTAATTCATTGTAAGCGGGCAATTGTTCTGCTTGAGCTTTGTTGCGAAGACCTGTGGCGTGGACGCGACGAGCTCCATAGTCGAAGCGAGCCGAGCCGATTGGCAACAATACTTTTTTGCCAAAAATCCAAATACCGGTATCAACTACCAGATAGCGGAAACGACCAGTGTCATCAACCAAAGCATCATAAACAGTGCCTACTTTTTCATCAGAGTCGCCAGCATAAACATCAAATCCCTTGATGTCGTCTCCAGCAAAGATTTCTTCCTGATAGTTAGGATAAAATTCTGCTAATCTTTGAAGTGCCATGTGTTTTTTCCTCTTTGCTCTACTTAAGTTAATAGTAGAAATTAATTCGCTAACTTCCCTCTCCCTAAAGTCAGAAGTGTATAATTTAGGTTGTTTAATACTATAGGAATACTACGGCATCTTTGCTTCTATGCTAGCGCACTCAGCTATTTTAAAGATTGTAAAACTCTACAATCGTCAATCTTATAACAAGTATTAAAACTCAAAGGCAACCGTAGGGATACTGCCTTGCTGCGTCCTACTCCCCTTGCAGGATACTCCTTTGCATTGTGCCTACTGTTAATAATTGTTAACTATGTGGTGAAAAATCAGCATTACATAGTATTACCAAAATATCAAAGCCCCTCATCTTGCAGGAGAGGGGCTTCAGGAAAGCTAGAAATTTTAAGTTCAAAGCTGATTGAATTGAGTTCTGATAGCTTCTATCCGACTGCGGTTAACTCCCATATCTGACTGTCCCAGACGCGAAGCCGATCGCACATGGATGACTTTTGCTTCATCATCTACCAAAAATTCAACGTCATCAACAAACCCCATCAAAGCACTGGTGAACTCCGCATACAGGTAATTATCAGTTGCCGTGATAATTTTAGTTTTTCCATAAGACTCGATCGCCCCTTTGAGCTTTGCCATAGCTTCCGCAGCGGACGAAGTGTATGCCAAAGGCTCAATTTTGTGTTCGGCATCTTGACTGAAGCTGCTAACGCAGTTGGGGGAATTCGGGCACGCTGCGAGTTTTCCTGACTGAATCCCAATATTGGTAGGTCTTGTTCCAGCAAACATTGTTTTTTCTCCGGGTATAGCGATAAAACTAGCGATCGACAGTACCGCTACTGCTAGCAGTGATATTAAAATAACCAGGATTTTTTTCCATGCTGTCGGCGATTTTGTTTCAACTGTTTGCAAAGGATTAGCCCTCCTGAAAGTATAAATGCGGTCTACTTTTCATATTAATTGAAATTAACATCAAAAAATTAAAAAGATTTTTTTTGTTCTTCAATTAACCAGTAAGTCAGCATTCTTCCTTTACCTTTAATCGGGATATGACCCCGTTCTTCCAAAACAAACTGCTCTTTCAAACGCTCGTAAGTCGCCGCCGTTACTTGAATTTTACCGGGCAATCCGTTAGACTCCATGCGTGAAGCAACATTAACAGTATCACCCCACAAATCATAGCTAAATTTACTAATCCCAATAATTCCAGCCACCACCGAACCGCTGTCAATTCCAAGCCTCAATTGAAAATTTTCTCCCATTTTGGCATTAAACCTTCTCAATGCTGCCTGCATCTCCAAAGCTAAAAGTGCGATCGCCTCAGAGTGATCCTGCCGCGGCGTCGGCAAACCCCCAACCACCATGTAAGCATCCCCAATCGTCTTAATCTTTTCCAACCCGTGCAATTCAGACAACCTATCGAACTCCGAGAAAATCCCGTTCAAAATTTCTACCAACTGCGTTGGACTTTTGTGAGCAGAAAACTCTGTAAAACCCACCAAATCAGCAAACAAGACGCTCACCTCATCAAAATGCTCCGCTATCAACTTTTGCTCTTTTTGCAAGCGCTCCGCAATAGGTTTCGGTAAAATATTCAGCAGCAATTTCTCAGTTTGTCCTTGCTGCACTTTCAGCGCTGCTTCAGCTTGTTTCCGCTGAATCAACGAACCGAGCTGCGTAGCAACCGCGCTCACTAATTCCAACAAGCGCGGCTGACATTTCAAAACTTTTTTGCGATAAAAAATCAAAATAGCTAACACTTGATTGTCCGCCAATATTGGCACCCCAAAAGCCGCTTTCAATCCCACAGTAGCCGCAATTTCGGCTCGTAAAAAAACTTGTTCCGGTGCACTAGAAACATCATCGATCCATTCAGATTCCTGCGACTGCCAAATCCTGCCTGGGAATCCCACACCGGGAGAAAAAATTAACTGCCAACTTGTTTGTCGGAATTCGGCAAAACTCAAGTCGCTGACGTACCTGCCTGTAGCGCATTTTAAAAAGCCCTCACTGCAAGGAATCCAAGCTTCGCCCAGATTCCATTCAATAGTTTGGCAAATTAAACCTAAAATCACATCTATAGCCGACTCGAAATCCTCAGATTTGCTAATAGCTTGAGTGGCTTGAAGCAGTAATCTTGTTTCCATTTCCACCTGGTGGCGTTCAGCGATTTCCTGGTGCAACTGGATATTTTGAGCGGTCAATTTTTGATTTTTTTCTTGCAATTGCATTTGCAATGAACGCACAGTAAGTTGATTGCTCACTCGCGCCAATACTTCTTTCACCTGAAAAGGTTTGGTGATATAATCGGCTCCGCCCACTTCAAAAGCTTTTGCTTTATTTATTCCTTCTTCTAGCGCGCTGAGAAAAATAATGGGAATTTCCCTAAATTGCGATTGTGATTTTAATTTTTTACATAGTTCGTAGCCGTCAATATCCGGCATCATAATATCGAGTAAAATCAAATCTGGTGCGCTAGAGTGAATAGCATCTAACGCCGAAAAACCATTAGTAACAGGGCGAACTTTATAGCCATTTTTTTGCAAAATTCTAATCAACAAACGCAGATTATCTGGCGTATCGTCAACTACTAAAATATCGGCTTGATAGTTTTCAGTTTGTTCCGCCTTCATCTGCATTATCTGATTCCTCCGCCTCGGCAATTAAATTGAGAATTTTCTGGTAATCAAAATTATCGAGATGACCCTGGAGGATTTCCGCCAATTCAGGATGAGGCTCCCTTATTTCGTCGATTGTCCTGACAATTAAGTCAAAATCAGCACTGCGGATTACCTGCTTCATGTTGTCTATCCATTCTGCGGGAAGTGTAGGTAAATAAGCAAGCGCAGCATTAGGGAGGGAGCCAGATAAATTATTTCGATCGCCTATAGAGATCGAGTCCGTTGAGTTAGAGTAGAGATACTTCACCCCCAAATGTTTGTGGATAGTATCAAATATATCTGTTTTGCGGAAAGGTTTGCTAATAAAATCGTCGCAGCCGACCAATAAAGCAAACGCTTGCCTCCCTTCAATTGTACTAGCTGTCAAAGCAATAATCTTGGGAATCGGGGAGTCGGGATGGGAAATATTCGTTTCTCCATTTCCTTGCTGCTGTTGCTCTCTCTGCTTGATTCTAGCCTTAATTTGTTTAGTAGCTTCGTAGCCGTCCATCACTGGCATTCGCACATCCATCAAAATTAAGTGCGGATGCCAAGTTTCCCACATTTCTATTGCTTCCTGGCCGTTGGTGGCTTGTTCCACCCCGAAACCTAAAGGAGAAAGCATTTTAACTAAAAGTTGGCGGTTGTCTTCGCGATCGTCCACAATTAAAATCCGGTAGCACGGTTGATTGGGTTCCAACCCACTAACTTCGCGGTTAAGTTGCGGATCTGGAAGCTCAGCAGCATAAACCGCACCGACTGGAATTTCAAATTTAAAAGTGGTACCGAGTTCCAGTTGGCTTTCTACGACAATTTCTCCTCCCATCAGGCGGACAAATTGACGGCTGATCTTCAATCCTAAACCCGTACCTTTCTGATTTTTATTACCGGAAGCTGTTTGCACAAACGCCTTAAAAATCTGACCCAATTCTTCCGGAGCAATGCCAACTCCTGTATCTTCAATTTCAAACAGAAGGAAAAAACCCGGCACAGTTGAATCCTCATCAGCTTCATCTCTCCATCGAACCCTTGCAAAATCACTGCTAGTTCTCGAAAAATCCCGAATACTTCTTGTGGTATCAAAGCAAGCTGTGGGACTATCCAATAAATCCAGAAATCCCGATTTTTCTAACTTTATAACTCTTAAGATGATTTCGCCGGTTTGCGTAAAGTTAATCGCATTACTCAGAAGATTAATCAGCACTTGGCGCAGTTTAATATCATCGGTTCGCACGTACTGAGGAACGTCAGCATCGCGCTGGAAACGCAACTGCAATTCTTGATTCTCAACCCGCAGTTGAAACATATCTTGCAAATCGTCAAGCAAGCGGTAGAGGTCGAAGTTTTTCGGGTTGAGCGTCATCCGCCCAGCTTCGATTTTTGACAAGTCTAAGACTTCATTGATCAAGGTGAGCAAGTGTTCGCCACTACGCCGAATAATTCTCATATTTTCTCGGTTTTCGACACTAAGATCCGGGCTGGGTTCCATGATTTGTGCAAAGCCGAGTATAGAATTGAGAGGGGTACGTAACTCGTGACTCATATGGGCCAGAAACGTGCTTTTAGCTTTGTTTGCTGCTTCAGCAGCTAATGCGGCTTGTTGGAGTTGTTCTGTGCGTTCGTCAATTTGGGCTTCTAAGGTGTGGTGGTAATCTGCTAATATTTTTTCGGCTTGTTTGCGATCGCTAATATCTTGAAAAGCTGCGATCGCATAAACAATATTTCCGCTAGTGTCAAAAATCGGCGTAGTATTGATCTCGATCGCAATTCTTTTGCCATCTTGACGGATTTCTACATCGTCAACCTTGACAGATTCTCCTTTCAGTGTGCGCAAAATTGGCAGATTATCCGGCGGGTACAGCTCATCAGTATTGGCAACATAAAGTTGATAAGTGGCAGCTAATTGTTCCGCAGTGCTTTCCGGGATAGTGTCTGCACCCAGCAACTCCCGCGCTGCCTGGTTGAAATAGGCGATCGAGCCATCGGGATGATAAACAGATACCCCCACAGGCAAAGCTTCTAAAAATTGACTCAGGCGGCTTTCACTCGCAGACAGCGCCTCATTTACTAGCTTTAACTCCTCGTTTACTTCTTGGCGCTTATGAATTTCATCTGTTAACTTTTGATCTTGCAAATAACTGTGAACTGCTTCTACTACCGTTAATTTTAAGTCTTCATTTTGCCAAGGTTTAGGAATATAACGGTACAATTTAGCATACTTAATAGCATTACTCAGGGCTTCCAAATCTGCTTGCCCCGTTAGCATAATAGTCAGCGTCTCCGGCGAGCTTTCGTGAATTCTTCTGAGCAGTTCATCCCCTTTAATATCCGGCATGATGTAATCGGAAAGCACCAAAGCAATCTCGTATTCATCTGCCTGCAGATCGGCCAGCAACTCTAAAGCATCAGCCCCCCCTTCAGCGGTTTCAATTATACAACGATCGCCGATCGCCTTTTTCAGTTCAATCTTTAAACTATTCAAAACGTCAGGTTCATCATCAATACAAACAATCACAGGTTTTTTCATAACTTAGCCAGCCCAGATTTTATAATCTCTATTAAGTCTTTGCTTTGCCAGGGTTTGTACAAACAACAGTATAAATCTGCTTCTTCTACTGCCCGCTGAACCGCCGCTGCATCCGCTTGTCCCGTCAACATCACCTTAATAATTTTAGGATATTTTTGGTGAACTTTAATTAAAAGTTCGTCACCTTTAATTCCCGGCATCAGCCAATCAGAAACAACCACAATCACCTGAGCTTTTTCTTGAAAGTCCTCCAGTAAATCTAAGGCTTCATCACCACTTTCAGCTAATTCATAAAAGTAATTATTTTTAAATTCATTTTTTAGCTGCATCTTGAGAGTATTCAAGATATCCGGTTCATCATCAACGCAAAGAATTATAGGCTTATTCATCTTTTCCTGTCCGCTGAAATTTTAGTATGTTTACTGACATGACTTGCTTTTACATTATTGATTTCGGGCAACGATGCAGGATATATGTCCCCTATCTTTCTTATTTTAATAGGACTTCCGAAGATCAGCCCGGTTTCTGGTAATAAATCTTGTATTTCTCAGCTAGACAGCGACGGGTGCCGCCGGGAATCTGCCCCCTTGCAGGTAAGTTTTGTTTAATAAATAGGCAGCGAGACTGTAAAAGTTGTCTGCCCCGGTACAGAATCTACAGCAATTGTACCTTCGTGTTTTTCTACAATTTTTCTCACAATATCCAATCCCAAACCGCTACCTTCGCCCGCAGATTTAGTGGTAAAAAACGGCTGAAAAATTTTGGGAATAACTTCTGACGGAATACCTTTGCCGTTATCAGTAAACTTGAGGCAAATATTTGCCTCTTGCTGCCGAGTTTCAATCGTCAAAACACCTTTATAATCCATTGCTTGCAGGGCATTATGAAGGAGATTAGTCCAAACTTGATTTAAATCATCGGGATAGCACATAATTCGGGGTAAATCTCCATAGTTTTTAACTACTTCTATGCCGTGTTTCATTTGATTTTGATAAAGGGTTAACACCGTTTCAATGCCATCGTGCAAGTTCGCCTGGACTTTTTCTGGTTTGCTATCAAAATGAGCGTAGGTTTTTAAGGCAAATACTACTTTCCCCGACTTCGCTGTTGCTCTTTGGATCAAGCTAATACTTTTTTTAAAGCTCGCAAACTGATAAGCACTATTTAAAACTACTTCCCAATCCGGCGATTTAAAAAGCGGCAAGAACTCTTCTATTTTTTCGTAGATTTCCATATCAACTAAAGTATCCGCAATTTCCTCGGAGTTTTCAACAGATTCTGCCATCAAATCCGCCGCCAACTGCTGCTTAAATTTGCGTTTCTCTCTGCTTGTAAATAAAACTTCTTGATGAGTAGCTCTGTAAAGTAAAGCTAAAAAATAAGCTTTGCTTTCGTGAGAAAGTTTTTGATAAATTTCAGGAAAATTTTCTAAAAATTCCTCGGAAAAATTCGCTATATTATTAATAGAGGAACCTATAATGCCCAAGGGGGTATTGATTTCGTGGGCAATGCCGGCAATCAGTTGTCCCAGGGCTGCCATTTTTTCCGATTGAATCAAATGATTTTGGGTGGCTTGCAGTTGGTGGAGCGCCATTGCTAAATCTTGATTTTTCTCTTGCAAAGTGTGTTGCAGTGAACAAATTTTTAAATGAGTCTCTATCCGGGCTAAAACTTCTTCAACCTGAAACGGTTTAGTAATAAAGTCAACTCCGCCGACTGCAAAAGCTTTAACTTTATCCAGCACGTCATTAATCGCACTAATAAAAATAACAGGAATGTCTTTGGTAATTTCAGAAGTTTTGAGTTGCTGACAAACTTGATAGCCGTCCATTTCTGGCATCAGAATGTCCAGCAGCACTATATCTGGCGGTATTTTTTGAGCAGCAGACAATGCTAGCTTGCCATTGGGCACGGGGCGAACTTGATAGCCTTTTTCGCTCAAAATTCCGGCCAGCAGCCGCAGGTTTTCTGGTGTATCGTCCACTACTAAAATATTAGCTCGATTGGTTTTAGGTAAAGTTGAAATCATCTGGTGTTTACTGTTTTTCGCTGAGTTCGATTATGTTCAAAATTCTGTCATATTCAAAATTATTAATGCAATCTTGAAGCTTGCCCGCAAGAGAGGGATTGACAGTGCCGATTTGTGCGATCGAAGTTGCGATCGCCTCCATGTCTACACTCAAAATACTTTGCTTGAATTGAGCCATCCAGTCTGGAGAAAGAGAGGCAAAAGCCTCCGGTGTCAGCACCTCCTGACTTGACTCCTCTACACCTGCGGCACTTACTGCGGTTGAATCTTCATAAATATAGCGTACTCCTAAATGTTTTCCCATTGCCACAAAAATATCCTCCTCGCGGAACGGTTTCCGCATAAAATCATCGCAACCGGCCGAAAGAATCACCGCTCGTTCTTCCTCCAAAACGCTAGCAGTTAGGGCCACAATCGCCGTTGCTTGCCCGCCAGTTGTAGTTTTAATCTGTTTCGTTGCCTCATAGCCGTCCATGACAGGCATTCTCATGTCCATCCAAATCAGATGCGGTTCCCACTCCATAAAAATATCAACCGCTTCTTTACCGTTATTTGCTTCTCTCAACTCAAATCCGAGTGGACTGAGAAGTTTTACTAACAGTTGGCGATTTAAAGGTTTGTCGTCCACAATTAGCAAGCGATAACTCGGCTGATTCGGTTCGAGGGCAACGACTCGACGTTGAGTTTTTTTGCTTTCAATATCACTAGCTTCAACCAGATGAACTTGGATATAAAACTGAAATAATGCACCCTTTCCGATATCGCTGCTAACAGTAATTTCACCTCCCATTAATTGCACGAACTGGCGGCTAATAGCTAAACCTAAACCCGTTCCTTCCTGAGAATCTTTACCTGCTTTCGTCTGCACAAATGCTTCAAACAACTGATGGATTTCCTCAGCAGCAATGCCTGCGCCAGTATCTTGAACTTCAAAATGCAGCCAGTAGCGGCCGGGCAATTGGTCAGTGCTGTTTGTATGTATATGCCGCCTTCCTCCTTTGACTTGCAACGACACTCTCCCTTCAGAGGTAAATTTAATCGCATTATTGAGCAAATTAATTAAGACTTGCCGCAATTTAACTTCATCAGTACAAATGTAATGGGGAACTTCTGCGTCTGTGTCGAAGATTAATTGCAAACCTTTTTGCTCTGCTTTGAGAGCAAACATATCTTCTAAATCGTCGATTAGTTGGTACAAATCGAAGCTTTTTGCATTAAGCATGGTGCGTCCGGCTTCGATTTTTGACAAGTCTAAAACTTGGTTAATTAAAGCCAGTAAATGTTCGCCACTCCGCAGGATAATTCCGACATTTTCTTGATTTTCCTGAGACAACGTTTGACTGCGAATCAGGACTTGAGCAAAGCCGATGACCGCGTTCAGGGGCGATCGCAATTCGTGGCTCATATTGGCGAGAAAGGTACTCTTAGCTTTGTTTGCTGCTTCGGCCGCTTCTTTCGCCTGCTGCATTTTGATTTCCGCTTGTTTGTTGTCAGTAATGTCTTTAATAAAACCTTCGTAGTAAAGTAGATTTCCTGCTTCATCGCAGACAGCGCGACAATTTTCCGAAATCCAGATTATGCTGCCATCTTTGCGGTAAATTTCCGATTCAAAGTTTGATAGTATCCCGTACTCGGTCATCAACGCTGCAAATTCGTTGCGGCGGTTGGGTTTCACGTAAAGCTGGTTATTGAAATTCGGCTGTGCTGCTATTAATTCTGCGGGGCATTCGTAACCATAAAGCTGAGCTAAAGCGGGGTTAGCGCTGATGTATTTCCCGTCAATAGCAGTTTGGAAAATTCCATTCAAAGCATTTTCATAAATGTTGCGGTACTTTTCTTCTGCTTCCCGGAGGGCAGTTTCTGCTTTTTGGCGCTCGGTAATATCGCTAGAAATTGACAAAAAACAAGCTTCTCCGTCAATAGTGATGGTTTCTATCGACAGCAGTGCCGTTCTTTCTGTACCATTTTTATTGCGAAACCTCAGTTCATAATTGTGAATTGCTGTCTTGTCTTTTAACATTTGAATCATGCAATCCCGCTCTTTCAAACTAGCCCAAAAATTTAGTTCTACCGCTGTTTTACCGATAATTTCTTCCTGGGTATAGCCCATCATCCGGCAAAAACTCTCATTAACTTCTAGGTGGCAACCGTCACGAATTCTTGTAATTGTAATCGCATTCGGACTCGAACGAAAAGCTTTGGAAAACTTTTCTTTTGCCTTAGCAAGATCTGCGGTGCGTTCTGCAACTTGCACTGCTAAATTTTGGTTGTATGCCCTTAATAATTTCTCCGCTATTTTCCGTTTCGTAATATCTTGAAAAGCGCACATTCCGTAAATAATATTTCCTTGGGAGTCGTAAATAGGAGTTCCCCAAACTTGCAGGGGAACAGTTTTTTTATTGGAGGAGATTTCAATGTCATCAACAGTTACACTTTTGCCCTGCAAAGCATTTAAAATGGGGTCGCGTTCCGCCGGGTAAATTTCCTGAGTTCCAGCTAAATAAACTCTGTATAATTGGCGCAATTTTTCGGCATCTGTTGCCACAATTCCTTGAGATAAAAGTTTTTCTCCTGTAGGGTTAATGTAGTGAGGTTGACCATTTGGCTCTGCAATAAAAATCCCTAGCGGTACTGCATTGAGAAATTGTTTGAGTCGGCTTTCGCTTTCTGAGAGGGAAGTAAATGAATGCTGCAATTGCTCTGCCATGCTGTTAAAAGCAGTGGCAAGTTCTCCGAGTTCATCTTCGCGATTCAGAGTGAGCTTTGTATCCCATTCATTTCGCGCCAAAGCTTTCGCCGCCGCATTCAATTTTAAAATCGGCTGAACTACCCATTTAGCAGTAAGAATTCCCAGGACTGTCGCTCCCATCAAAGCTGCAAGCGACAGTAAAAAAGTCGTGCGCGTGTTGAGGTTAATTTGCTCCATAAAGTCAGACTCTGGTACAACTACTACAATCAGCCAATCCAACCCTCGATCGTCTTTAAAAGGAGCTACCTGAATAAAATTTCGCTTGCCATCAACATCAAAAGTAAGTTGTTGAGAATTATTGATTTTAGCTAAGCTATTGTAGGATTTCTCTAAATGCTGTGCAGTTTGGCGAATTACCGGATTCTCGCTTTCTGAAGCTTTAATGCGTCTTGTTTCTTTACCTTCCACCACAAATTCTGGACTCGCCGTTGAAGTGGCAATTAACATCCCCGATCGCTCCATCACAAAAGTTTGTCCCGATTTGCCAATTTTGAGGCCGACGAGAAATTCTTTGATTCGAGAAAACAGCAAATCGCTGCCAGCTACGCCTAACAATTTACCAGCGTCGTAGATAGGCAAAGCAGCAGTAATTGCCAGTTCCCTCGTCAAAAAATCTGTATAAATTGGAGTCCAAATAGGTTTTTTTGCCGCAGCCGCAGCTATGTACCAAGGGCGAGTTCGCGGATCGTAAATATCGGGTGAAATTTGCACTAATTGAACGCGGTTTCCCTGATAGTCAGCCGTATACCGAGCTAATTTATTGCCAGTAGAGCTGTCGGCAGCAGATATCAACGTCCGCTCTTTAGTGCGGATTGCTCCCGAATGTTCTCCATTTTCTTTACCTGTGTAAATGATGCTGATCGAATCAAAATATTGAATTTGTTCTAGGAAATGATGTTCTAGTTTTTGGTGGTCTTCTAGGTTCAACTGCCCCAATTTTATGCCTTGAACGTTCAGGTGATTGACAATGTGGGGAATTGACATATAATTTTCCATGCGGTCTTTGATGCGATCGCTAATTTCTCCCCGCAACTGAGCGGCAACCTCGTTGACTGCCCGCTGACCGTTTTGGAAAGATAGCCAACCTACAACTCCTACCGTGCCGACAATTTGCACTAAAAAAGGAACCACGAGCACCGTTTGTAATGGAGCTTTGCCGATAAATTTTGTAGCCAAACGATTGAGGGGTTTAGGAAACATATTCATCCTAAAAGTAATTAAAATTGGCCGTTTAAATTAGTAGAGGTTAAAATCTTGGAGCGAGAGACGAGCGAGTAATATCAAATCCGGTTAATCACTCATGGTCAAATTGTTTGATCTCGACATTTAAAAGTTTTGAGGACTTTCGTCGTCACTAAGTAAGTGCCAATAAACATTACATGGTTCCGGCGGGTGAGAAGACTCCTCTACTCACTTTGATCGTGGATCTTAATTAAACCCTCTCTGATAAGATACTATGGTTATTTTGCGATGACCTACTTACAGTTCGCGATCGCACTCCGACCCAAGACAGCGGCTTTCGGCTTCGCTCAACCACTGGGTTTTTTACTGCATCTGCAGGATCGAATGAAGTATTGCTGTGAAAAAACCAAGGTGAGGATTACTCCTGGCATCGCGAACTAACTTAATCAGGGCTTACGCACTCAAGAGCGTTAAATCAAGGGTTTAAGAGTGCTTCCCTACGTTCGCCATCACACAAAATCTTAGTAGGTGCGTAAGTTTTATTAATTAGAGTACGATCGCCCAAATGTTAGCACGATCGCACTATCCACTGCAGCACACAACCCAAAAACATGCATTTACCTGCGATTCAACTCCATTCTTTCGCCGTAACGTAACAGCATATCCAAACTCTCCAAACGATTTTGCCAAGTTTGCACCTGATAGCTATTTTCGGCAGAATGCAAGCGCATCGAAGATTGAAATTGAGATTGAAAACCCCTTAACAATCTTTTAGCAGTGGCTAAACTTTCCGTAGAAGGGTTTGCCGCCAATTTGCTCAAAGCTTGCGCCAATTCATCGGATCGACTTTGCAAAACTTTCAGTTCAGATTCCGACACCCGCAACTGATTGTTAGCCAACAAAAAACTCCATTCCTGCTTGAGAGCAGTATAGCGCGAAGCCGCCGCCGCAAACGGCTGTCTGTAAGGAATCGGCTGCGCAGCAGAAGTGGAACGCACCGGCGTGCCTTGAGTGCGGTTAAAAAACCCCTGCATCCCGCTGCTGATACTTTCCACCGCAAAAATAGCATAGCCCCCAGTCGGCAAATCTCGCAAAGCTTGAATTTGGTCGATCGCCACAACTTCCGGGAGAGTCAACAACTTAACCGCCGGAGAAATCAAAGCCGAACCCAGCATTTGTTCCTTTACCAACGGTTCGGTGATGCGCTGAAGTCGGTTCGTATCCAAAGCATAAGTCATCGGCACAATCAAATCTACAATGCCCTGACGAGCCCACACTTCCCAATTTTGCTGAATTTTGTAAATCCGCTGACTTTCCGGGTGCGGAAACACTGCCACCGACAGAATTGTGCGCGGATAATTCTGCCGCAAAAGCTGAGAAACTTCAGCTACAAAACTATTAATTTGATTAGTTTTAAACTCAACCCACTGCCGCCATAAACTGCCGTCCCTGGGGGAAATATTCACCGGATCTGCACCAGTCAACTGTCTAAATTGCTGCCTCCCCGCAATACCGTAACCGTAAGTAAAATTTGCATTGTCATCTTGAAAAGGATAGCGAATATAGTCTAATTGCACCCCATCTACTTTGTAGTTTTTGGCAATTTCGCTGACAATTTGCAGCAAATAATTACGCGCTTCCGGGTTCGCCGGATCGAGATAAAATTTACCATCATTAGGATTTTGGGTGCGTCCTTTATTGTCAATATTCGCCCACTGTGGATGAGCGGAAAGTACCGGTCCTGGATAAGAACTAGGCTGGCCAATTAAAGTATTGTGGCGCTTATTTCCTGTGGCAAAAACCCAAACCCAAGCGTGCAGTTCCATGCCTCGCTCGTGGGCTAATTTAACTGCAGATGCCAGCGGGTCCCAGCCAACTGTTAGGGGATTTTGTTGCGGTGCAACTTGACTGGGATAAATCGTATATCCGGCATTCAAAGTTTCAAAGAAAACGGTATTGATACCGGCGGCGGCGAGTCGATCGAACACTGCCGCCAAACCCTGTTCCGATCGCGCTGCGACGATCGTACCGCGATCGAGCCAAACCGCCCGAATTTCCGCCCCAACGCGCTGTCCTTCCTTCGGGTAATTTTGCCACAGCAACTGTCGCGCTTCCACCCACTGCTTTCTAGCCTCCGCATAGTTTTGCTGTTGCAGGAGTTGGTCAAAAGTTTGCAAAACCTGCCGCGCTTGGGCGATCGCCCGCGCCGTTGCTCCTTGCAGAACAGGCGGGCGGCTGGCTGCCGGGCCGCCAGCACTGTTGCTTGCCGCTACCAGTTGAGGGGGAGTAGCAGCATTGAGATTAACAGGCGTATTCGCTGAATTAGCTGCTGTCAGGGCGCTTTCAAACCGGCCGAGGAGGTTAGTGAGTTCTTGGCGCATCAAGTACGCTTCAATGCTGACGATCGGCTTATTGGAATTTGCCTGCACGTCCAAGCCCGGCGGTGCCGACTGATCCGAAGGATCTGTAAAAGTTGCAGGAACTGGATCGGGAAGCACACCCGATGGAGAAAGTCGGCTCAGCGGGGTAGTACGCGGCGAAATAGGGCTGTTTCTAGTGACTCTTGAGGGGGGAGTTGGCAGTGGGGTCGCGGCAGCAGTGGGCGGCGCTACAGGCCCAGAAGCGATAGTGCCTCCCCAGCGGGCGATCGAGGCTTGCAGCCAAGCCTTATCTACATTTGCCGAACCGTCGCTACCCCAGCGCCAGCCGAGATAGGTAGCGCGATCTGTGGCGATGGCTGCGGAGGAACCGGAACTATCTTTCCAAGTAGCAATTGTTTGACTGTTCGCATCAGCCGGAATCAAGACACCACCTTGGACAGAAGCATTTTGTTGTGCAGTCGGCACCCAATTGTTAGAAGTAGTGCAAGCAAGATCCCGACAGCGGCTGCGCGGTTGCGGGGTTGCCGGTTGGGTTAACGGAAAAGCCCAATAGGCCCCGAGGAGCGATCGCAAAGATTGGCGCACCAAGGCCGGGGAACTGCGGCCGACGGGGCCCGAAGCAATCAAGCGGCCGCCCTGGGAGGCCCAAGCTTCTAAAACTTTAATTTGCGCCGGGCTCAAAGTTTCAATGTTGGGCAAAAACAGCACGTTAACGCCTGCTAAATCCGCCACATTTTTGATTTCTTCGAGATTGATTGGTTTGTAAGCAATGCCGCTTTCCCAGAGGCGCGTGGTAATCTTCACCCAATCGGGAGAATTCTCGGAACTGCGAACAACGCCCAGAACTACTTCTGCAAAACTCGGAGAGGGAAATAGGATGAAGAGATTGAGTAATGTACTCGCTACAGTTCCAATTAAGACTCTTTGCAAGAAAGTGAAAAAGCGAATTTTTTGAGCCTGGGCGCAGGCATCAGGCATTTGATCGGGCTTATTGATTTGTTGCATAAATATGAGAATTACTCACCACACCGCTTGAGAAAAATTCAATTACAATTAAGAGCGATCGATCCGCACCATACAATTTTCTATCCTGCCCTGCAACCTGAATCAGGAAAAAGTGCGATCGAGCGATTTTAAATTTTAGATTTTAGATTTTGGATTGTAGATTTTGGATTTAAATCTAAATCTATTCCTCATGACAGTTGACAGTTGACTGTTTGGACATTGTGGCATTTGAACAATATCGATGCCACCGGAAACGATTTTAGATTAAAATCTGCGTGCATTTGGGTTAAAAAACCAAAAATACAATTTAGATGCCGGACAGCTTACAGCCAACAGTCAACAGTCAACACTCAACAGTCAACACTCAACTGTCAACTATTTTCTGGCGTTGCAGCTTCATTCACCGGGAATCTATCGATTAACTGCATCGCCCGACAAGCATTCCTACGCAAAGAATCCGAAACATGAGGAACGTGAGGAATCTGAGACAAGAAATCCAAAGTCCGGCGCAAAATCCGCACTACATCCCCTTCATCCAAACTCGTATGGCTAATCAGTTCCAGCCATTCAACGCCCAGAGCCCACTGTTCGACCAAAGTCACTAAATCCCGTTCCAGCCAAATCGGGATTGCAGCTTCATGACGGTACTGCACTTGAAACAATCGGCGACGCAGGCCTTTTTGCAGATTGTCCAAAGGTGCCAAAACTTCTGGCGACAGCGAGTAGTGAGTCCAACTGTCGGGCCTGGAAACTTCTGTAACTAAGGCCGCGCAAGCAGCAGCGAGGTGATGGGGGTCGAGTTCGTCAAACTCCGCAGACATCAGGGACAAACCCAGCCACAGTTCGTTATCGCCGCGAATGGCGGCGCAAGCTTGGCCCAAGATTGTGGGTACCAACCTGTCGGAGGAGTCATCTCGGTTTCCAGTTGCCGAAACTACTCTTTCCAAGCAGCCGAAATTAAGCAAGATGTCGATTAAGTTGAGAAATTGCTCCCAGTAGCGAGCTCGCTGCTTTTCTAATTCTTGTTCGCTTTTGCGGATTTCTTTTTTCAATTCTTCCCGGCGGCGCTGGCGTTTGAGCAAAGTACCGGGATTGCCCCATTCTAGAACCGGGTGAATTTCTAGCTTAGCTTCTAGGGCTGCTATTTTCCGCTGTTGCTCGATCGCCTCTGGGCTCGGTTCCGGTGCCGGCAATTGTGGGATCGATGCAGCAATTGAAGCAGTTTCTTCATTTCCCAAGCGGCACTGGCCGAGTCTCAGGGGCATTTCCGACGGCGGGTTCAAGGTATCTGCAACACTCAAGCGAGGTAATTCGGCGTGCAGGGTAGCGACATCGCTAATGGCGACGACATACCAGCGGTTATCTTTGCCCAAGCACACCAAATTTGGTGCTTGGCCGGAACCTGCGATTTTGGCAACCAATACGGCGGGTACGGGATTTGTGTGCGATCGTTTAGCTGTCGGAACGTGCTTGCCTTTGAGACTCAGAACCGTGCCGAGCACTGCAAAAGCCACAGCTACGGACATCTCCTTAAATCTGGCTTCTTCAGCTTGCTGCAAAAGAATTTTGAGCAAACGTTTGTCTTCTTTAAGTCTTGCCTGCAATTTTTCGTAATGGGCGAGCTCTTTTTCCACGGTGGAGACATTTCCTCCGGCCGCCAGGGACTGTTCAAGTACCGCCAATTCTGTTTGCAATCGGTCTAATTCTTCTTGCTGCGGCTGCAAGTACAAGGTAGACAGGTATTGACCAAAACTCCGCTCTACCAACTCTTGAGCTTCGTCGAGAGTGTGAGTTTGCAGCAAATTCAGCACCATGCCGTAGCTGGGAGTAAACTGACTGGCGAGGGGGTCGGCTTTGGCTGTTGCCAAATATGAGGCTTCTTTTGCGCCTTCAAAGCGCGTCTGAACTGCGACAACGTGCCCCAGCTTGTCCATGCCCCGCCGACCAGCCCGACCGGCCATTTGCAGGAATTCTGAAGCGTTTAGCAGTCGGTGTCCCTTGTCGGTGCGCTTGGACAGGGTGGAAATGACTGTGGTGCGGGCGGGCATATTAATCCCGGCTGCTAGAGTTTCGGTGGCAAATACGACTTTAATCAAACCTCTGCCAAAGAGTTCTTCTACTAAACCTTTCCAAGCGGGCAAAATGCCTGCGTGGTGGGCGGCGATGCCTTTTAAAAGAGCTTCTTTTTGACCGAAGCGTTCTGCTTCTGGGTTTCGCTGTAAAAAATCGTCAATGATGCGTTTGAGTTCGGCTGTTTCCGCTTCGTTAACCAGGGAGAAATTGCCGACTTCTGCGACTGCTTGGTCGCACCCGCGACGGCTGAAGATGAAGTAAATTGCTGGTAGCATATCTCGATCGTCCAACCGGGCCAAAACATCGGTCAAACTCGGAGTGGGGATACTGCCTCTTTCTACTTTTTGCTGCTTCTTTTTGGGGACTAACCGGACATTCGCTCTTTTGCCGGTCTCGTCTAGCAGGGGAAATATCCCTTTTTGGTTGGCGAAGTGGAATTGCAGCGGCACTGGCCGAAAGTCTGAGTAGACGAGCTCTGTGGGCCCGTGGACTTTGTTAATCCAGTCTGTGAGTTGCTCGCTATTGGCAACGGTTGCTGAGAGGGCGAGAAGTTGAATTTCGCTCGAACAGTAGATGATCGATTCTTCCCAGACGGTACCGCGCTGGCGATCGTTCATGTAGTGACACTCGTCGAGTACCACGGTTTCGACTCCGGTGAGGGAAGTACCGACTTCTCCGATCGGCGTACCGTAGAGCATATTCCGAAATATTTCGGTAGTCATCACTAAAATCGGCGCATCTCGATTGACGGAGATGTCGCCGGTCAGCAAACCTACATTGTCGTCTCCAAATTGACTGCGGAAGTCGCGCAGCTTTTGATTAGAGAGTGCTTTGAGGGGAGTGGTATAGAAGACGCGCCGCCCCCTGGAGAGTGCTTGATGGATGGCGTATTCCCCGATTAACGTTTTCCCAGAGCCTGTGGGAGCACACACGACAACGGATTTACCTGCATCGAGGGCGGCGATCGCCTCTCTCTGAAAGTTATCTAGCTCGAATGGAAATATGGTCTTCAGATCCAGCTCTGGGCGGTTCTGGGCAGTGTCTGGCACAAGAATTATTATTAAGGTTTCAGGGTAAGTATGCTTAAATCTTGCTGAAAGCAAGTCAGCAGAGGACTGTACTGATTTTAAACCTTCGTCAGCAAATCGGCTATTAAGGAATAAGTCTGTTGGCAGTTGGCAGTTGGCACAAGAAAGAAAAAATTTTTGCCTTCTTCCCTATTCTCTGTTCCTTCTTCCTTCTTCCCTCTTCTCTCTTCCTTCTCTATGATTCCAGTTATTTCGACTGTTCCTGTGGTGCAGCTTGCTTCGGGCGATCGGCTTTCACTGCAAGTCTATCAGTTCCAAGGTGCCGTTCCTGAAACAAAGGGTTATATCTAGCATGATCTTAACAAAGAATATAAATCAAGAATTACGCCCTAAGTGTTTTGACACGCTATTTATGGCGTAAAGTGCGTACTGCACACCCTATAAGTAGGGTGTATGTGTAAGTCGTGTAAATCTCAGAAACTTCACGGTTTTTTTTATATGAAAATTCTCAAAAATCGCAGGTTGCGGCTCCGCATCGCCCTTGTTTTGCCCTTTGTATTGCAGATCGCTGGAACTGTGGGCTTAGTCAGTTATTTGTCTTTTCGCAGCGGTCAAAAAGCGGTTAACGATCTAGCAGCGCAATTACGCTATGAACTCACTGCCCGGATTGATGGAGAACTCAGAAAATATCTAGGTAACACCCACGATTTTAATCAGTTGAATGGAGCAGCTTTTTCTGAGAATAGTTTTGACATGGTTAATGCCAGCAATGCCAAGCAATTTCTGACCCAGGTACAAATTTCTACCTTTATTGATTCATCCTACTGCGGTGACTCCCAAGGGCAATACCTGGGGGCATCTCGCCTGTTTTATCAAGGTTCTGCAACGGTCGCCATGTCTGTTAGCAATCAAGAGAGCGACTACAATTTTTACTATTATAGTATGGATAGTCGGGGCAATCGGCAGCAGTTGCTAGAAAAACGCCACCCCTACGATCCGCGCAAACGTCCTTGGTACATTGCCGCCATAGAAGCAAAACGACAGATTTGGAGTGAGGTTTACCTGGATTTTAGCAGCGGATTGCCCACGATTACAGCTAGCGAGCCAGTGTACGATAGTACGGGAAACATCTTAGGGGTTTGTGCCACGGATGTGGTGCTTTTAGAAGATTTAAGGAAATTTTTAGCTAGTCTGGCAATTGGCAAAACAGGTCATGCTTTCATTATGGATCGCAAAGGTTCCATGCTTTCTAGCTCCACCAATGAACCTCTGACTGTGGGTAAAGGGGAAAATGCCAAGCTGGTGATGGCGATTCAAAGCGAAGAACCCGTAGTCAGAGAAACTGCCCAATATTTGCACCAGCATTTTGGCAGCTTCGATCGCATTGAAAGATCGCAACAAGGCGATTACCTACTCAACGGTAAGCGACAGTTCGTGCAGGTATCCCCCCTCAACGATGGCAAAGGTATTGATTGGCTGATTGCGGTGGTGATTCCAGAAGCAGATTTTATGGGACAAATCTATGAAAACACCCAAAATACGATCGTGCTAGTTTTAATAGCCTTATTCGTCGCGATCGCGATCGGTATTCTCACTGCCCGTTGGATTACTCACCCATTATTAAAACTTGCTGAGGCATCTCAAGAAGTTGCCAGAGGTAATCTCGACCAAAAAGTTGACGCTGGCTCGATTAAGGAAGTTGCTATTGTGGCTGATTCTTTCAACAGCATGACCGACAAACTCAAGGAATCGGTAAAAGCCCTACGCTTAGCTAATGAGGAGTTAGAAAATCGAGTGGAAATCCGCACGGCACAACTACGCCAAGAAAAGGAGCGATCGGAACAGCTTTTACTCAATATTCTACCTGCCGAAATTGCCGAGCGCTTGAAACGGGCAGAATCTCCCACAGAACATTTTGAAGAAGTGACGATTCTCTTTGCTGATATTGTTGGTTTCACCACTCTCTCAGCCCAAATGGAACCTATGCAATTAGTTGCCGGATTGAACCAAATTTTTTCGGCTTTTGATGAGTTGACAGAAAAGTACGGTCTAGAAAAAATTAAAACCATTGGTGATGCTTACATGGTGGTGGGTGGATTGCCAATCGCCAGGGAGGATCATGCCAGGGCGATCGCGGATATGGCTTTAGAAATGCAGGCTTACATGAAAACAATACCCAACAATTTAGGAAATTCACTACAAATACGGATTGGCATTAATACTGGTCCCGTCATTGCGGGAGTGATTGGCATCAAGAAGTTTATTTATGACTTGTGGGGAGATGCCGTTAATGTCGCTTCTCGCATGGAGTCTCACGGTAAACCGGGCTATATTCAGGTAACAGAGACCACCTATTCTCTTTTGAAAGATCTGTATGTGCTGGAACCAAGAGGTACTATTTCTATTAAGGGTCGGGGAGAAATGATTACTTACTGGTTAATCTGTCCAAAAACCTAGAAGCCGATCGATGCTTCAATTGGGAAGATTGGTTTTGCCAAATCTCACCTGCCTTTCTAAACGTGTTCCCTCTCTCCGAGTCTTGTCTATGATTCCTGTTATTTCGACTATTCCTGTGGTGCAGCTTGCTTCGGGCGATCGGCTTTCACTGCAAGTCTATCAGTTCCAAGGTGCGATTCCCGGTAAAAAAGCTTATCTCCAATCTAACCTCCACGGCGCTGAGATTAGCGGTAATGCGGTGATTTACCAATTAATTGAGTTTTTAATGTCTTTGGACAGCAGTCAGTTAATCGGGGAAATTTGGCTAGTTCCGGTTTGCAATCCTGTGGGTGTCAGTCAGCGATCACACCATTTTTCTCCTGGTCGCTACAATCTTTATGATGGAGTAAATTGGAACCGGATTTTCTGGGATTTTGAAAAACAAGGGGAAGATATTCTGGGTTTTGCTAAGTCTCACATCCATCTTGATGCCTATACTGTGAAAGTTAATTACAGAAAAGCGATTGCTTTGAGTTTTGCGAAAGAGTTGGAAAAAATTAACGCTCCTAGTTGCCGCCCCTACAGCGAAGTTTACCGATATCAGCTACAATCTTTGTGTTTGGATGCTGACTATGTGCTGGACTTGCACAGTTCTACGAATCAAAGTTTAGATTACCTTTACTGTTTTAATTCCCGCGAGGAGAGTGCGAAAGCTTTTTTGCTCGATCGCGCTATCTTGATGAACGAGTACGACGGCGATGCTTTTGACGAGGCGTTTCTCAAGCCTTGGCTGGCTTTGGAGAAGATTTTGACCCAGTTGGGAAGTGCACTCAAATTTGACGTGGAAGCTTGGACTTTAGAATTAGGTTCGGGGATGGAAATGAATCCCCAGTCGGTGGCGAATGGCTTGCGGGGAATCAAAAATTACTTAGCAAGTAAGGGTTTATTGAAACTAGATGGATTTCCTCTCCCGGAAACAGCGGCGCATCAAGTTATTTTCACCCCCAAGAATTCCGCGATCAAATACTACGCGCCCGCGGGCGGGATGATTCAAAATCGAGTGGAGTTGGGGAGTGATGTCAAAAAGGGCGATCGGCTTTATCAAATTCTCAGCTTTAATAAGAATGGGGAATTTCCGAGTTTGGTTGATGTTTGTGCTGAGTCGGATGTTTTCATTTTTGATGTTTCGACAAATCAGTCAGTAAATCAAGGAGAGTATGTATTGTCTGTGATGGCCGATTGAGAATACCAAGAAAGCCGGTTTCTTCACTAAACCGACTTTCTTAAAACCTATGGGTAGTCGAACCATAAATTACGATATACTATTGAATAGCGCTTGTTTAAATTACGCCACATTTGTATAATAAATATCAGGATTGTCAATTAAAGCGCGATCGATAACCGTGGCTAGCGGTTGAGGAATTGCAGAAGTGCGATCGCACACAGGAACCGCATCATTTTGTAAAACCGCCAAAAACGAGTCTTGACCCTGGAAATTTCGCTGGGAAATCCCGTTATCATCACATACAAACAAGCCACTAGATGTGGGATTATAGAAACTTTTACTCGCACCATTAGCAAGGGGCTAACTCTTACTCCCCCCCTTAGCAAGGGGCTAACTCTTACTCCCCCCCTTAGCAAGGGGGGCTGGGGGGGGTAAAACACCCGAGGTTCTCAACCATTGAATCTAATCTACCTTTCTAACTCTTACTCCCCCCCTTAGCAAGGGGGGGCTGGGGGGGGGTAAAACACCCGATACTCTCAACGATTGAATCCCCTCTACAATAACCTCTAAAACCCCATCCAAATTATGATAAACCTCCTCATTAGTAAACCTCAAAAAATTAATCCTTGCCGCTTCAATAAATGCTTGCCTTTCTGCATCATATTCTACAGCGCCATCCACAAAATGACTGTCACCATCAACTTCTAGTGCTAACTTGATTTCCGGCGAGTAGAAATCTAGCACAAATGCTGCTACGCTATATTGTCTGCGAAATTTACAGTTTTCAAGTTGTCTGTTTCTAATGTGTTGCCATAGTCGCTTTTCAGCTTCTGTCATTTCTGCGCGAAGCTGCTGTCGCTTGAATTTTTCTGAGCTTTTGTTGTAGAGTTTTGTCATTGTTATATAGGATTTTAACCCCCCCAGCCTCCCCTTGGTAAGGGGGGGAGTAAGAGCGTTTTTTTAGTTTGTTGGTTGGTTGTTTAGATTTTAACCCCCCCCAGCCCCCCCTTGGTAAGGGGGGGAGTAAGAGCGTTTTTTTAGTTTGTTCGGTGGTTGTTTGGTTTTTTAAGTGCCGAAACGCTCCGAATACTTCGCCCAATTCACGTGAGTAAACTCGAATCTTCAGGGTTATTACTAATCAGCCCGGGTTTAGCAATATCTGCGTTGGGAAATCAGATAAATCAATTTCTAAAACATCGGAATTGTATCTGGCGCGGAGGCCGGGGCGAAGCATTATGGCAATATATTGTTCATTTTGAAGCTCATATTTTTCGCCGAATGCTTCGCCCCTACAGTTAATAATAAAGTTTATATTATAGTCATGGTAACTGGGGGTTTAGGCATTAACTTAGAAGTGGCGATCGTGGTTTTGGGCTGGGTTATAAATCTTTATGAAACCCTGAAACGCTTAGATGTTAGAGTCCACAAGTCTCAGCGCGAGAGAAGAGGCACAACACCACACAAAAGCCCACCCCTTCCCCTCACGGGGAGATGAGCTTCTGGTGCTTTCTCTGAAAAAGTGAGGTCGTTGTAATACAGCCTTTCATTTTTTTGTATCCAACCGACACGATCTCCAAACCTCTCGAATATTGCTTCATCATATTCACTGGTTCCCCCCAGACTTTGATAAATGCGCTTCTGCACGCTAAAGCCGAAGCGACCGTTAGAATATTTTACCCAAAGTTCGTCGAGGGTACGCAAGTCCTCGCAGGGGAATTTTTCAATACTTTCCGTATTCAGCCATCCTTCTTGCTCCCTACCCGCCACCTTCAACATCACTCTTGCCGTTTCCTTATCGGCTTCTTTCCACTTTTTAGCTGCTAATAAATTTCGCAAGTTTATATAATCCATTCCCATGGCTGAAACTACCCCCGCAGTCTCAGGAGGCGCTGGTTTTGGTATCAGCAAATCCAACCATTCCTGGACTGACTGCGGGCGATTTTGCGGTTCCAACTCCATGCCTTTCATAATCGCCGCATTCACCCTGTCGCTAATCTCCGAATTGAATTGCTTTGGCGGAGTTAAACGGTCAATTGTCTTTCTGTATATTGACGGACAAGGTAACTCACACGTTAGCATTGCGTAAAGAGTCACAGCCAAGGAATAAACATCAGTATAAGGGCCTCTTGCTCCCCGTCTTTCATACTGTTCGATGGGGGCAAAACACTGGGTGCCAAAAATGCTACTACTTCTCAACTTTCCCGGTACTGTCAATTCCCGCGCCAACCCAAAATCAATCAAAACTGCTTCTAAACCCCGCCGTCTCAGCATAATATTTTGGGGTTTCACATCGCGGTGAGTCAATCCTTGCTGGTGAACAAAACTCAGCGCGCTTCCCACTTGCTGAATAATTGGCAAAGCTTTCGCTTCCGACCAAATGCCGTTATCTTCGAGATGGCTAGCTAAGTCAATTCCATCGATTAATTCCATCACCATGCACCACAATTCGATATTTCCCACCATTTCGGGAAATACTTCGTAAACTTGGACGACGTGAGGATGGCTGCACCGGGCTAAAGATAAACCTTCGTTGACAAATTTGGTTTGGAATTCGCGAAAGTTTGGTTTACCTTGAACGTTCGCATTTAGGGTTTTGATGGCGACTACTTTACCTTCTTTGCGGTTTTGAGCGCGGTAGGTGACACCGAATCCGCCACCGCCGAGGATGGCTTCGATTAGGTATTTGCCTTGGTGTAGTTGTTGTCCGGGCGGCCAGTGCCTCATGAGGGGTATGTGAGGATGTGGAGAGGATGGTTTTGATTATAGCTGAGATGGGGGAATTTTGTTGAGTACAGTCTTCTCGCTCGCTCCTAGCCCCCCCTTAATAAGGGGAAGACAAGAGTTTGTAAGGTGCGTCAGTGCGAAAATTCTAGATTGTTGAGAAGATAACGCACACGGACGCACCCTACAATTTAAGGTGACGGTTTATGGTTGAATGAAAATACCGATCGCATTATGAACTCTCGCAGCAGTTGACGGAGGTCGATCGAGCAAACTACCTCCCAAATACAAACTCGTCGAACTTCCCCCATCCAAATTTAAAGCTTCCACAGCACCCATTTGCTGCAATATCTGCGCCAGTTCTGCGAAGTTTGGCCCCGCCCCGCCCGCGCGATTGTGCACGGCTACAATCAGCAAATTCCCCGCAGCATTTCGCCCGATCGCACTTCTAATTGCTGTCTGTCTAACATACGCATCGCTAAACCCTTCCGCCTTCGCATCCAGCACAACTTGACTGTTTTGTACCAACACCGGCCCGCCGCCGAGAATGTAAGGAAAACGGTTAAAATCAGCAGGAAAAGTGTTAGTTTCCAGACGCAATAATGTACCAGGAGTGAATTGAGAGGTAGGCGAAAAATCGGAACGCAAAGCCAAAATATAACCGTTAGCTGGAATGGGAAAACTTGTTGTTCCCGGCGCACCTCCGGGCGATTGGCTGACAACTCGCTCGCCAGCAACTGTCACAACTATTTCATTGCCAGACAGCGGAGTATAAGTTGTTCCCCAATCAGGAGTGTAGCGACCGATTCCCGGTTGTACGTAGGCACTATTGAGATGAGAAACGGGCAAAGGTTGATTGGCCGGACTTATCACAGTTTCTTGCAAAGTTAAACGATCGATCGCAAATTCTCCCTCATCATTCCAGGCGATCGCCCCCCGGTTCAATATCGGCCCGGAAAGCCATTTACTGTCCCGCCGAATTGCCCCTAAAGCTAAGCGATTAATTCGATTGAAAAAACCTGCATTAATCGCTGCACCCGCACCCGACACTTCTGCTGTTTGCAATAGAGTTGCAGTGCCTTGGTCTGTCGGCGGATTGCTGAGAATTGGTCGAATTTTCACACCGGATTGACGCGGATTAACTTCTAACCAAACTACTGGAAAACGCGCAGTTCCTAAATTTTGATACTGCTGCCGCCACTGCACACCGGGAGCCCAAAGAATGTTTTTTTCTACTAATGAATCGGGGCGAATGTCGATAACTAATCGATTGGGATTTCCCAGGCTGAAAACTTGCGGGCGCCAACCTAAAGGAATCTTCACTTTGACTTTAGTTTGAGCCCCGCCAGGTTCGACCTTTAGTGATAGCAATTGTTTGCTGGTTTGAAAAGTGTCCTGAAGTAAGGTGGGAGCGACTTTGGCATCGATCGCGATCGACCATTCTTGACCGGCGATCGGCGCTGCAGGCGTTGTTTGCAGCGGGAGAGCGGGTTTGGTCGGGTCGTCTGGTGTTTCGAGGTTTGGCGCTGGGCGGAGGTTTGGCAGTGGGATAGCGGGCTTTGTGGGGTCGTCCGGGGGGTTGGGTGTGGGTGTCGGCGACGGGATTGGCGTATTGACAAAGTTGACTTGCCAAGGGGCGGGCCGATCGAGATCTACAACAATGCGATCGCCAGATTCTATTTCCGCTTGCCGAATTCCGGTAACACTTGCAGTTTGAGAAGTAATTTTTAGAATATTTCCATCGGCAGATATCCCCCAGCCCGCAAGTCTAGCAAAATCAGTAACATCTAAGTAACGATACGGACCTGTTGCCCGCGCTGCTAAGCTTTGATCGCCGGTTAAAGATACCGAAAACCACTGCACCGGTTGTTTGGCACTGTCGGCGCTACTGAGCAAATCCACTCCCCCACTTTGCATCAATCCAACGTCAGCAATCCAAGTTCGGAAATTCGCAGAAGTGCTGTTTGCCGGCTGCTGAGTCCAAGCTAGGGGAAGAATGCGACCGTTGAGAGAAACTTGGCGACCTTGTTTGATTGTGGAAGCTGGCGGTAGGGATTGAGTCAAAAACTTATAGTCCGACAGGGGTTGAAACCCCTGTGTCATAGCTGAAGTTCTCTCAAGAGAACTATGGCTCAATATTTCAGTCGGTTTTAACCGACTTTTGCTATCAGCCAGGGAATTCATTCCCTGGCGGGTTCTCGAAGCATGAATCAGGGCAGCCTTCTCCCCCTCTTGTGCTCTTGCGGGTTGATTCCAGACTAAAGACGGGGCGATCGCCAGTACGGGTAAAATCGAAACAGACAATATTAGACGCCAATAAGATAAATTACGTTTCACAGCTTACAACTCACACTTTCACTTCTAAACGCATCGGTGTCTAGAAACCCGGAATATCCGTATGTTTCTTTTTACTAAACGGTGCTAATTGCGCTAAACCCCTACTACAAACTAATCACCCCGGAATAGAAATCATAAACTCCGAACCCTTGCCCAAAGAAGAATTCACGAGTAACGTACCTCCGTGTTTTTCCACAACAATTTGGTGGGCTATAGACAATCCTAATCCAGTTCCTTGACCCACGGGTTTGGTTGTGAATAAGTGGTTAAAGATGTTTTTCTTGACTTCGGCTGACATCCCCACTCCATTATCTTTAATGCGAATCAAAACCTGATTGTTGTCTTCGCTCAGAGCAGTTTGAACCGTGATTTGATTAGGTAAGGCTTTAATTTCACTAAAACTCCGCCCCTTATTTGACTCCTCCAGAGCGTCAATGGCATTAGCCAGTATGTTCATAAATACCTGGTTCAACTGTCCGGGAAAGCATTTCACTAGGGGCAAGTTACCATACTCTTTCACAACTTCAATGGCAGGGCGGAACTCGCTGGCTTTTAAACGGTGCTTGAGAATTAGCAGAGTGCTTTCAAGTCCGTCATGAATATTGAAAGAAACTGGTCGATCGCTATCTGCCCTGGAAAACGTTCTCAAACTCGTACTTATATTGCGGATGCGATCGACTCCCTCCTTCATTGAGCCAATCAATTTCGGCAAATCTTCTCGCAAATACTCCAAATCCATCTCCTCAATTTCTGATTCAATTTCCACTCCCGGATGGGGAAATTTTTCTTGATAGAGCTCGATCAAGTGGAATAAATCCCCCAAGTATTCTTCGGCTGGTTCAAGGTTGCCGGCAATGAAGCCGACCGGATTGTTAATTTCGTGAGCCACCCCTGCCACCAGATTGCCGAGAGCAGACATCTTCTCACCCTGCACCAGTTGCAGTTGCATCTGTTGGAGATCGTGAAGATACAGCTCTAGTTTTTGGGCATATTCCTGGGATTGCTGATACAGTCGGGCGTTCTGTAAGGAAATTGCTGCTTGGGAACACAAAATGTTGAGGATGGCGACGCGATCGCTTGTAAAAGCGCCGATAGCAAGGTTGTTCTCCAGATACAGTACGCCTAGCAGTTTTCCCTGATGGAGAATCGGCGCACACAGCAGGCTCTTGGGCTGCTGGCGGATGATGTAAGGATCTGCCATCAGCGAAGAATCAGTTATTGCATTACTAATCACTGACGGTTGTAAGGTACGTTTAACCCTCTGGATTAGCGCAATGGGAAGCTCCTGACTTTCCTCAAGCGGAATTGATAGCACCACAGTCGAGCAGCCAACTATTGTGCTAGTTGCTTCAATGATTAATCTGTTCCCTTTGAGCAATAACAAGGCAGATTTGTCCGCGCCGGCATTTTCAATTACCACTTGCAGCAGCGTCGAGAGTAATCGCTCTATATGAATTTCGCTAGAGAGGGTTTGGGAAGCTTTGAGAACAGTTTCTATATCTAATACAGCAGATATGTTACGGCTGCTGGATGTTGATGATTTACTAATCGTATGAGATTTAAAGGTATTCCTTTCATGGAGCGTTATTTCTGATGTGAACTGTAATTCATCCGATTGCAAAATTAATGCTAACAGTTCAGGATAGGATTGCTCTAGCTCCCTCACCTTAGCTGCTGCTCCCCAGTGGGCGTAGCTATAGTAAGCATCGTGCATGTAGTCTCTAGCAACGCGGGGTTTTCCCCACTCTAAATAGAATTTGGCTGCTAATTCATTTGCTAGGGCAACTTCTTGGAGATATTCGTTTTCTGTCGCTCCAGCGATCGCGCGATCGTAGAATTCCAATGCTTCTGATTTGTACCCTAATACTCGGTATCGTTCGGCTTCAACTAAATAAAATTTGTGCAGGTAATTGGCTGGATCGTGGTCAGCCCAAGTTTTCATTTTTTCTTGGTTTTTAGCCACCCGATCCAGAATGCATTGCTGTTGTGTCTCGGAAACCCCAACATAAATTGCTAGATGGGCTAGAGAATCATAAGTGTAGCAGAGCGGAACGATGAATAAGCCTGTAGCCCCACCTATATAATTTTCGGCGGCAATTGCTGCTTCCACCGCCAACTCAAACTTGCCAAACAAGTAACACAGATTCAGTTCGCTGGCATAGAAATAGTACAGCGCAGTTAGATGGTCCGATCGCTCCAGGACTGGCAGGATTTCCTGGCGATCGAAGGCATCTCCAGTCAGTTGCCAAGGTTCGGCAGAATTGCCTACCAGATTCAAAATTGCTTGCTGAAAAACCGTCAAATGACTGGTAAGCCCTTCTTGGTTGAGGAGTCTGAGTTGCTCTCGGAAAGCAGCGCTCTCTTGGCTGAGATCGCTTAGTTCTCGACCGATAAACCAACAGTATGAGATGTAAATAAATCCGCAAATGGCAGCCGATTCTAAATCTCCCGTTTCTAATCCAACTTCGTAGCCTTCCCGGAGAAACGCTAATGAGTTCTTGAGCGGCTCTTTCCAATGCCACACGCTACAGTAAATTCCGACATAGACTCTCGATTTGAGTTCTTTGGCATTGAAATGTTCGAGCAACTTCAGTGCTAGTTTTGCACACTGATAGCCAAAGTCAATCTCTCCTGTCATGCCACAAAGTATCAGTCCATAGTAGGCATAACCAATTGCAGAAAATGAAGTATTGCCATATTGAACAGATAAATTTACCTGTTCGAGGACAATAAACGGTAACAGCGCTGGAGTAACAACAAAAGCAGCAGCAGAAACAGCGGCAAGAATCCGTACAACTGCTAACTTGTTAGGATCTCTCATCTGCGGCAGAGTCATTAAGTCCAGAGGTTTTCTTCCAGCCAAGATGGATTTAGTCGCCCCGAATGCCTTTACTATATCTAATTGACTGGGTTGCTCTGGAAGACTGGTTCCTAGACCCTCCACAATCTTCAGGGCAATCTGCACTGCCTCTAGAAATTGATGTTGGGCTTGAGCAGCTTGAATTTGAATTTCATAGACCTTAATCGTATCCAACAGAGTTCTAGAGCGTTCTGCAATGACTGCCGCCAATTGTTTCATCTGCTCGAAGTTGCCGCTCAGGTAAGCTGCTTCAGTGGCAGCTTCGTAGAGGGCTAGGGTTATTTCGTACTGCGTTTGCCAGCTATCTTCAGCTAACAAGGCGATGCCTGTCGTGCAATACTCAAATGCGGCTGTATAGGCAGTTGCTGCTCTGGCTTTTTGTCCGGCTTTTAGATTGAGTTGGGCGAGTTCTATTTGCTCCGCTGGATGGAGGAGCAGGGATTTGCCGATATTTAGTTGGTTGACGATCTCAAACAGTTTTTCTTCTTGTTCGGCAGCAGACGTATGAGTTAGTAATAGTTGCCCGATTTTTAAGTGAGCGATTTGTTTTTGCTCGTCGGGAATCAGGGAATAAGCTGCTTGCTGGACGCGATCGTGCAAGAATTTGTAAGAACACGAGTCAGAGTCGAGAAGTTCCGAGCTCGAAGGATTTTCTGCCGTCAATTGAGACTCTTCCTGAAAAAACTTATAAACCTCGCTGGTGGGTAAAACCAATCCCTCTTGTAATGCTTTCCACAAATCCGAGGCAGTCTCTGCCTGAGATTTTTCGCCAACGATAGCCAGGGTTGCTAAGTCAAACTCGTTGCCAATGCAGGCGGCAAGTTTCAGCACTGTTTGAGCCTTTGCGGGCAACTTCTGCAATTGCAAAGCCATAAATTCAACTACATCATCAGCCAGCGCCAGCGAGCGAATTTGAGCGATATCGCACTGCCAGTAACCAATCTCAGTGTTGAATGCAATCCATCCGTCTTCATGTAGTGCTTTGAGAAATTGGGTGGCAAAGAAGGGATTACCTTGAGTTTTTTGATACACCAATTCTGTCAGAGGTGCAGCAATCTCTTGCGAACAACTCAGGGTGTCTGCAACCAGGTGGTTGAGGTCTTTTTGACTCAGGGGTTTGAGAGTAATGGTGTTGACGACGGCACCGCTGCTGCGAACTTCATCCAGCGTCAGCATCAGGGGATGAGCGGCAGAAACCTCGTTATCCCTGTAAGCGCCAATTAACAGGAGGTAACCAGCGTGAGTGTCGCTCATTAACAGGTGCATCAACTTGAGCGATGCCCAATCTGCCCACTGCAAGTCATCGAGAAAGATGACTAAGGGATGGTCTTGGGTGGTAAATACCTGAATAAACTTTGGGAATAACAAGTTGAAGCGATTTTGACTGGCATTCCCAACCTGTTCGGCAACGGGTGGCTGTTGACCGATAATTCGTTCGAGTTCGGGGATGACTTGGATGATGACTTGTCCGTTTTCTCCGAGTGCTGCGAGAATTTTGGCTTTCCATCGCTCTAGTTGTTCGTCTGTCTCGCTCAACAGTTGTCCCATTAAGTCGCGAAATGCTCCGACAAAGGCACCGAAGGGAATGTTGCGGTTGAACTGGTCGAATTTTCCTTTGATGAAATAGCCTCGTTGCCGGACAATGGGCTTGTGGACTTCGCTGACGACTGCTGTCTTGCCAATCCCGGAAAACCCGGCAACGAGCATTATTTCACTGCTTCCTTCACTGACGCGATTGAAGGCATTGAGTAGGATTTCTACTTCTGTTTGCCGTCCGTAAAGCTTTTCTGAGATGAGAAAGCGATCGCAAATATCGCGTTGCCCTAATTCAAATAGTTCGATTTTTCCGTCTTGTAATTGTTGCAAGCATCGCTCTAAATCGTGCTTGAGTCCTAGCACGTTTTGATAGCGCTCTTCGGCATTTTTCGCCATCAGTTTAGTGACGATGTTTGACAGCACCAAGGGAATCTGGGGATTTAAACTATGAACTGTAGGAGGCTGCTTGGCAACGTGACAGTGAACTAATTCCATCGGGTCTCCCGATGTCCAGGGCAACTGTCCGGTTAGCAGTTCAAAGAAGGTGACACCGAGCGAATAGAAATCGCTGCGATAGTCAATTCCCCGGTTCATGCGTCCGGTTTGTTCTGGGGAAAGATAAGCGAGGGTGCCTTCTAGTCCGTTTGGATTTTGAGTGGTATAGGTTTCGCGAGGCAGCAAAGACGAAATGCTGAAGTCAATGAGCTTGACTTGTTTGGTTTCGGGATTAATTAGAATGTTGGCTGGTTTGAGGTCTTTATGGATGACTCGGTGGCGATAAAGTCCGTCCAGTGCGCTGGCAATTTGAATCGCCACGGGCAGAAATTCGTTAACGGGCAAGCCTTCTAGGGGTTCCTGGCTTTTTGCTGCTAAACGAGTGAGGTAGCTACTTAAGGAAATTCCCCCAAAGTCTTCCATCACCAGAGCATAGTGGTTGCGGTACGTCTCCAGGCTGTATGCCTTGACACTTCCGGGGATATCTAAGTTTTTAGCAATGACGTACTGGTTGCGAAAGTGAACCAGTTCGTTGAAGCGGGGAAAGTCATTTCGCAGCAGTTTGATCGCGACCGGCTGCCCATTTTCCGTGCGAATGCCGCGATAAACTAGAGTTCGATTTCCTGCGTATATTTGCTCGTTAATGTGATATCCTAGGAAAAGTTTTGTGATCTCAGTCATATCTACGTATTCCTATTTCTTCTGTCAAGCTTGAAGCTTCTGAGACTTACTATCTACTATTGTCGCTCTATCTGCCGTGCTATTGATTAATTACATTTTTCTTAATATATTGTAGAGAGCAAATTATGAAAGAGCGATATTAAAAACCCGACTTAATATTTGAGGCGAGAGATGTTGATACTTCTGTTGAGGCTAAGTAGAAAATGGCTCCGCGAACCCTGATTGAACGACAGCACTTCATCGAAGAGGAACTTAAGAAGCTGATTAATATGTGTAGCATCTTTATGGGATGATTTTTGATATTCTGGGTTTTTAAGAAACTGAGATTCTTGATTCAAAGAAGCGACTGGCTGAGACAGGATTTCTCCAACCTCAGTAGAAGTCATGTATCCAAAAGCATTTAGGGTGTTAGCCCAAGTTCCAGTATGCCCTACGGTACGCATCCTCTCCTGGAGGATATTTCTAGCTGCATTACGATCGCCATCCAAAACACACTGTCCGTAAAATTCCATTAACAGCACTAAACAGTTATTGTTTGCCGGAATTTTTCAACTTTTTTACTAAGATTAATTCACTTGCTTGCGATCGATTGGAAATAACATGAACTTTACAAATATTGAACCATTAATTTCAATATTTTATAAAAATTGATTTTTGACTTAATTCCCCCGTGTCCTTTCCATCTAGCAGACTAAAATCTCGCTCGTTTTCCGCTTACCGACCTTCTTTTATAAAAGATAGACCTTAAATGTCCCAAATGCCAATCCACTCAAATCCTTAAAAACCGTCACCGTCGATCTAAACACAATTACCATGCCAAGTTTGTGGGCGTCAGTCGATTTGAGATTTGAGATTTACTGCACAGATGAATCTGGGAGATTGAACAAGAGTCTCAAATTTTTACCTCTCCACGACTCCTGTCAGAAAGCAAGTATCCGTTTTTGGGCGCGGTCAAAAAGGCTGCGCTGGCTCTACCAGATGCTCGTCAGGTGTCAGAAATCCTTGAAATATCCTTCATTGATGAGTTAGAAACGTTTGTCGGTAAAAAAATACAAATTAAGGTTATAGACAACTGTCAACCTTTTTCGGCCAGAAATCTTAGCTTGGGTCCTGGGCGATCGCTGACAAGACTTGCGCGCCAGCTCTGACTGTAATCGGTGAAATTTTATCAATTTTTTGATAAACTTGATGTTCGCGGCTTGAGAGTTGACTTCACAATAAGACAGGTTTCACCAGTTGTGAACCGCGCTGCTACATTGCACCTACCGACTGAGCGGGCAGGTGGCTTTTGTGTCTGCGGCCGCTGACGAAAGCAACTCAACAGCGCAGCAAGCAAAATAACGCTAAAGTTACTATCTACCTGTGTTCGCTGCAAGGCTACCCTTGCGGACTCAGGAAAAAAACACCCACAAAACTCGTGAAGCGCAGCTATCCCGTAGGGAATCGCTTGCAATGTATCTAGTTGCAGGAGGCCGATTTCCCAAAGAATCACTGCTTTTTAACAGCCGGGTATTCTAGGAGACATCTCCGAGAGGATGCGAGCGAGATAATTTAAAATCTGCAAACAGGGTTTCAGTGCTAGGTACAGGCCGCATAGACGTAAATTTTTAATCAAATCAGCTTCCAATGTGCTGTCTTAAAGTTTACTAGGCTCCCACCGCTCGGCCGCCTTCTCTCTCCGAGCTATAAAAACGCATCAACCACACAATCACGGAAATAACATTCAATCAACATGGGTAACACGATCGATCCAAACAGAAACGTGCATCAGACTGAGCGAGGAACTCCCTATGCCGGCCAAAGCTGGTTAGTGGAAGAAAGAGATGCCTGCGGTGTGGGTTTTATTGCCAACCAAAGCGGCGAAGCTACGCACTCGATTATTGAAAAAGCGCTCCCAGCTTTAACTTGTCTAGAACACCGCGGCGGTTGCAGCGCCGACCAAGATTCCGGCGACGGTGCGGGTTTGATGACCGCGATTCCTTGGGAATTGCTGGATACTTGGTTTGCCGAACAGGGAATTGTGCCTCCGGCGCGGGAAAATTGCGGCGTGGGAATGCTGTTTCTGTCTCAAGATAAATTTCAAGCGACTATAGCGCGGCAGGTGGTTGAGCAAGTTCTGACCGATCGCGGGCTGACAGTTGTGGGATGGCGCAAAGTTCCCATTGTACCGTCGGTTTTGGGCGAGCAAGCGCTAGAAAATCAACCTCAAATCGAACAAGTAATTGTCAGTTCACCACAATTAGCCGGAGACGAACTTGACAGACACCTATTTCTGGCGCGCCGCACGATCGGACACGCGCTGTCAAATCGCCCCAACTTCACCCGCGAAGACTTTTATACTTGCTCTTTCTCCTGCCGCACGATCGTCTATAAAGGCATGGTGCGATCGGCCGTACTGGCAGAATTTTACCCAGACCTGAAAAATCCCGCTTATAAAAGCTCTTTTGCCGTCTATCACCGGCGCTTCAGCACCAACACCCTGCCCCGCTGGCGCTTAGCCCAGCCGATGCGCTTGCTGGGACACAACGGAGAAATTAACACGCTGTTGGGCAATATTACCTGGATGAAGGCGCGGCAAGCGAATTTAGCTCACCCGAATTGGAGTCAAGCTGATATCGACACGTTCAACCCAATTGTCAATCCCGAAAGCAGCGATTCGGCAAACTTGGACAACGTGATGGAGTTGTTGGTACACTCCGGCCGCACCCCCCTGGAATCCCTGACAATTCTGGTGCCCGAAGCTTACAAAAATCAGCCGGATTTGGCTCCTTATCCAGAAATTGTCGATTTTTACGAATATTACAGCGGCATTCAAGAACCTTGGGACGGCCCCGCACTGCTGGTGTTCAGCGACGGGAAACAAGTAGGTGCTACGCTCGATCGCAACGGTTTGCGGCCGGCGCGCTACTGCATTACTAAAGACGGTTTGGTAATTGTGGCTTCCGAAGCCGGAGTTGTCGATATTCCCGAAGCAGATATTGTCGAAAAAGGCCGTTTGGGGCCAGGACAAATGATTGCAGTTGACCTGCAAACTCAAGAAATTCTCAAAAATTGGCAACTCAAACAGCGAATTGCTAAGCGGCATCCCTACGGTGAATGGCTGCAAAAACACCGCGAAACCTTGGAACCGCAGCCTTTTGCCGAAACCCCAACCCTCGACTCGCAAACGCTGTTAGCAACCCAAACTGCTTTCGGTTATACAGCCGAAGATTTGGACATGGTAATCGTCGAGATGGCGAGTTCCGGGAAAGAACCGACTTTCTGCATGGGCGACGACGTTCCCTTGGCTGTGTTGTCAGAAAAGCCTCAGTTGCTGTACAACTATTTCAAACAGCGGTTCGCTCAAGTGACAAATCCGCCGATCGACCCCCTGCGCGAGGGGATGGTGATGTCGCTGACGATGAATGTGGGCCTGCGGGGCAATTTACTGCAAGCAATACCAGAAAATGCCAAGCGGCTAAAAATTGATTCCCCCGTACTCAACGACGCTGAACTGTCTGTCTTGAAAGACCAAAAGTCTTTCCTAGCTACCGGATTGTCAACGCTTTACAAAATTGCTGCCGGTCCAGGAGGTTTGAAAACCGCAGTCGAGCAACTTTGTCAAAACGCGGCTCAAGCGGTGCGCGAGGGTTCGAGAATTCTGATTTTGAGCGATCGACTTTTGAAGAAAGAAGGCGATCGATCTTCTGTGGGATTGAGTGCAGAATGCACTTATATTCCGCCCTTCCTGGCAGTTGGCGCGGTTCACCACCACTTAATTAGTGTCGGCCTGCGGATGCAAACTTCCCTAGTTGTCGATACCGCCCAATGTTGGAGCACTCACCACTTCGCTTGTTTGCTGGGTTACGGGGCGGTGGCTGTTTGCCCTTACTTGGCATTGGAAAGCGTGCGCGCCTGGTGGTCTGACGCCAAGACTCAAAACTTGATGCAGCACGGCAAAGTTCCCAATATTACCGTGACGCAGGCTCAAGCTAGATACCGCACAGCGGTGGAAAACGGCTTGCTGAAGATTATGTCGAAAATGGGGATTTCGCTGCTGTCTAGCTATCAGGGGGCACAAATCTTTGAAGCGATCGGCATTGGCGGTGATTTGCTCGATTTGGGCTTCAAAGGCACTGTTTCCCGCATCGGCGGTTTGAGTGTGGCGGAACTGGCTAACGAGGTAATGTCTTTCCACAGTCAGGCTTTCCCAGAATTGCACCTCAAAAAGCTGGAAAATTACGGCTTTGTGCAGTATCGGCGGGGTGGTGAATATCACATGAACAGCCCGGAAATGGCCAAGGCTTTGCACAAAGCCGTGACTACTTTTAAGGCCCAAACTAACAGTAATGGTAACGGGGCCGAACCCAAAATGACACCAATTGGTGACAAAAACGGTGAAAGTGCCTACGACCATTACGAAGTTTACAAGCAACAGCTAGAAAATCGCCCGGTAACGGCTTTGCGGGATTTGCTGGATTTTGCGAGCGATCGTCCTTCCATTGCGATCGAAGAAGTAGAATCTGTAGCAGATATTGTCAAACGCTTCGCCACCGGCGGAATGTCTCTCGGCGCTTTGTCTCCGGAAGCCCACGAAACGCTAGCGATTGCGATGAACCGCATCGGCGGCAAATCCAACTCCGGCGAAGGCGGCGAAGACCCGGTGCGCTACAAAGTGCTAAACGATGTGAGCGAGGCAGGTTTCTCACAAACGCTACCTCACTTGAAAGGTTTGCAGAACGGCGATACAGCTTCTTCATCCATCAAACAGGTAGCTTCTGGACGCTTCGGGGTGACTCCTGAGTACCTGATGAATGCCCAACAAATCGAAATTAAAATCGCCCAAGGTGCGAAACCAGGTGAAGGCGGTCAATTGCCAGGGGCGAAAGTGAGCGAGTACATTGCTTATTTGCGCCGATCGAAACCGGGTGTCACGCTGATTTCGCCTCCTCCTCACCACGACATTTATTCGATCGAGGATTTGGCGCAGTTGATTTTTGACTTGCACCAAATCAATCCCAAAGCAGGAGTTTCGGTGAAGTTGGTGTCGGAAGTCGGCATCGGGACTGTCGCGGCCGGTGTCGCCAAGGCAAATGCTGATGTGATTCAAATTTCCGGTCACGATGGCGGCACCGGTGCTTCGCCACTGAGTTCGATTAAGCACGCAGGTTCTCCGTGGGAACTCGGATTGACCGAAGTTCATCGGGTGCTGATGGAGAATAAATTGCGCGATCGAGTTTTGCTGCGCGTTGACGGTGGCTTTAAAAGCGGCTGGGACGTGATTGTAGGCGCTTTGATGGGCGGCGAAGAGTACGGTTTCGGCACGGTGGCAATGATTGCAGAAGGCTGCATTATGGCTCGCGTTTGCCACATGAATAGTTGTCCGGTGGGCGTGACAACTCAACAAGAACACTTGCGGAAACGGTTCCCCGGAACGCCGGAACACGTTGTTAATTTCTTCTATTTCGTAGCACAAGAAGTGCGGAGTTTGCTGGCGAAATTGGGTTATAAGTCGATCGCAGATATCATCGGCCGCGCGGATTTGCTGAAAATGCGCGATGGGGTGAAACTAACTAAAACGCAAGCAATTAATTTGGATTGTTTGACCAAGTTACCGGATACTAAGAGCGATCGATCTTTCTTGATCCACGGCGACGTACACACCAACGGGCCAGTGTTAGACGACGATTTGCTCGCGGATGCGGAGATTCAAAGTGCGATCGCCAATCACGGCACTGTTAGCAAGAATGTAAAATTGGTGAATACCGATCGCACTGTGGGAGCGCGTTTGGCAGGTGCGATCGCACAGCAACACGGTAACACCGGCTTTAGCGGTCAAATCACCCTCAACTTCACTGGTAGCGCGGGCCAAAGCTTCGGCGCGTTCAATTTGCCGGGGATGACGCTGGTACTGTCAGGCCAAGCCAATGACTACGTTGGTAAAGGGATGCACGGCGGCGAAATCGCGATCGCACCGCCGGCTGGTGCAACTTACGATGCTTCCGAAAATGCGATCGTCGGTAACACTTGTTTGTATGGTGCGACGGGGGGAACTCTGTTAGCTGCGGGTAAAGCTGGCGAACGGTTTGCGGTGCGTAACTCGATGGCGAAAGCAGTCATTGAAGGTGCGGGCGATCACTGCTGCGAGTACATGACTGGCGGCGTGATTGTCGTGTTAGGAAAAGTCGGCCGCAATGTCGGCGCTGGAATGACTGGCGGTTTGGCTTATTTCCTCGATGAAGATGGGACTTTCCCGGCTCACGTCAACGGGGAGATTGTGAAGATGCAGCGGGTTTGTACGGCGGCTGGGGAGGCGCAATTGAAGGAGTTAATCGAGGCTCAGCGCGATCGAACCGGCAGCAAGAAAGCTGAGAAGATTTTAGCAAATTGGTCGGAATATTTGCCTAAGTTCTGGCAAGTTGTGCCGCCAAGTGAAGCGAATTCGCCGGAGGCTTCGGAACAAAAAATTGCTGTGGAAGTTTAATTTTGCAGTTGATTAAATAGATGAGGGGCGACGCGAGTTGCCCCTTTTTTCATCTTCCCATACTTAACAATTTCTGATTATTTCTGGTTGGCTAAAACAAAAGTTGCGATCGCACTTTCTTTTCTATTTGCAAAAATTGCTATCAAATCAGTTATACTCAAAGGCCGATCGCACCCTGACCCCTCAAAAAAGCGTGTAAAGCGCAGCTATCGGGATCTTAATCGCTCGCTCAAGAGTCAAAAACGCCACCTCTAAAGCTGAGCTAGCTCTCATTTACTTTGCATATTGTAATTATCAATAAAAGCTATAAGTTTTTCTCACTAGCTTTCCCCTGCTCCCTCCGGGTTTTACAGCAAAAGTTAAATACGCTTGAGCTTATCTGCACGGAGCGAAAAGTTTTGTTACAATAGGTGAGCTGTTACAAATCGTAACTTATGCTGATTTCTATTTTAATAATTGACGTTGCCCTCGTTGCCTGGTCTTTGCACTTAATGCAAGAGGCGATCGCGCAACGGGAATTTTCACTAATACTAGCAGGTGCTCTAGTTGCGATCTCAGCCGCCGCCCTGCTAGTCGTCTACTTTCTCATGGGGTCTTGTTTGAGCCATTTAACCGAAATATCCCAACATACTTACTAAATGATAGTAGGCGATTGACTATTGTCCAGAAGCGAGGAGAGTTTTGTGAAAAAAAAGCCGAAAGCCTTGCCAGCCGAAGGCTCAAAACTAATTTCCCCAAAAAGCTTGACAAATATTGGTCAGTTAAGGCATGATTGAGAGCGCGAAAAGAAAGGGGAATTAGCTCAGTTGGTAGAGCACTACAATGGCATTGTAGGGGTCAGCGGTTCGAGCCCGCTATTCTCCATAAATCAAGATTAGGGATACATCACTGCTGTGTCCTAATTTGTACCGAAACATTACCACCGCGTGCTTAAATTCGATCGCGACTTGTACCTAAACAGCATTGGCGTGTGCTTAATTTCGATCGGGCTACACACCGCGAAAACCAATTTTCCCGTAAAATCAAAACAGTCTACCCGCAACCAAAGCGCTACCTGTGGCAAAGTCAACTGAACCCAGCAATCCAGAGAGTCCGAGCCAACTCGCCCGCACGCCTCTGTACGACCTATCATTAGAACTCAAAGCCCGGATGGTACCCTTTTCCGGGTGGGAGATGGCCGTGCAGTACGCAGGCATCAGCAGCGAACACCAAGCAGTACGCCAGCAAGCAGGAATGTTTGACATTTCCCACATGGGAAAATTCTGTTTGACAGGGAAACAAGTAATAGAAAAATTTCAACCCTTAGTACCCTCAGACTTGAGCCGCTTGCAACCCGGTCAAGCTCAATATACAGTCTTGCTAAATGCCCAAGGCTGCATCTTAGACGACATTATTTTCTACTGCCAAAAACCAGACCCTATCACTAGCGAAGAACGTGCAGTAATCATTGTCAATGCCGCCACTCGCATCGCAGACAAAGCATGGATCACCACTCACTTAGAATTGAGCGAACTTACTTTTACCGACATCTCCGAAGATAAAGTTTTAATTGCAATTCAAGGACCCGAAGCTGTTAACTATCTCCAGCCTTTTGTAGAAGACAGCCTCGCACCAATTAAGGCATTCGGCCACTTAGAAACAAATCTGTTGGGACAGCCGAGTTTTATCGCCAGAACAGGTTACACCGGCGAAGATGGGTTTGAAATCATGGTGGATGCCGAAGCAGGAAAAGAACTATGGCAAAAATTGTTAGCTGCTGGCGTTGTTCCTTGCGGATTGGGCGCGAGAGATACCTTGCGTTTAGAAGCAGCAATGGCTCTTTACGGTCAAGATATCGACGACAATATCACACCTTTAGAGGCTGGATTGGGTTGGGTAGTTCACCTCGACACCAAAGGTGATTTTATTGGCCGCGAGGTTTTGGAACAGCAGAAAGCGAGTGGAGTATCAAAGAGGTTGGTAGGTTTAGAAATGCAGGGGCGGCACATTGCACGCCACGGCTATCCGGTAATATTTGAAGGCGAAACAGTAGGAGAAGTTACTAGCGGTACATTATCGCCTACTTTGAATCGGGCAGTAGCCCTGGCGGTTGTTCCAGCAAAATTAGCGAAAATCGGTCAGCAATTAGAAATCGAAATTCGCGGGAAAAACTATCCGGCTAGTCTGGTGAAAAAACCATTTTATCGATCGCCAAACCGCCCCAGTTAAATTAAGTAGGTAAGCCTTAATTCAGGGGCCGACTAGAAGCAACGACCGCAAAAAAAGGGAAGTGTATGTGTTGTTGTGGAACGGGCTTCTAGCCCGTTGCTCATCTTGGTCAAGAAGACTCATCTACTAGCTTAGCAAATTTTCGCAAAGTTTCAGCATAGCGATCGCCCGCCACATCTATCAAATTATTATGACCGGCCCCATCAACCCAAAAATTCAATTTCGGCTCGTTGGCGGTGGCAAACAACTGCTCTCCATGCCAAAAATGAACCACCTCATCAGCCTTACCATGAATCACCAAAACAGGCGATCGCACTTTGCCAATTTTATCAATATTCACAAACTTGTCAAAGGGTAAAATCGGAATCCGCGTCAACACCCGAAAAGCCGAAACAAAGGAACTTTCAACCACCAAACCGCCGACTTTTTGCCGCGACGCCAAATCTATTGCCGGCCCACCCCCCACAGAACGCCCGTAAAGAATAATTTGCTTTGCAGGTACTCCCAAGTGTTGCGTTAAATAATTGTAAACAGCATCAATATCACGATAAGTATTATACTCAGAAGAATTTCCCTGACTCGTGCCGTAACCTTGATAATCATAGGCAAACACAGCAAACCCGCTATCTCGAATCTCTCTGAGTAGCCACAAAATCCCGCCCAAGTCTTCCGCATTCCCGTGACTGTAAAGTATGGTATATTTAGCTTGCTGGTTAGGAAAATGAACAGCAGAAATTTTCACGCCATTAGCTGAGCTAACTTTGATAAATTCCCTTCTATCACTCTGGCTAGATGGCGGAGGTTGAAAAATTAGCCGTTCTGAAAAAAAGAAACCGTAAAAACACAGAAATGCGTAAATAAAAATTAGAGATTTCATAAGTCGTTTGACCGAAAATTCTCCGAAAAGCAAGCGTTTAATATTTTTTTTGTTCCAGTTAGCCATCACTAAAGGCTCATAGTTGAATAAGATTTAACTAATACTTTTTTATTGCGAGAAAAGACATGGCACTAACATACCCCGATGACTTGAAATACCTAGACACCCACGAATACATTCGACTCGAAGGCGAAATAGCCACCATCGGCATTAGTGCCTTTGCAGTTGACCAACTCGGCGATATCGTTTTTCTAGATTTACCAGAAGTCGGTGCAGGGTTGGAAAAGGGCGAAGCTTTCGGTACAGTCGAATCAGTCAAAGCGGTTGAAGACTTGAAAGCACCAGTTACCGGTATCGTCGTAGAACGCAATGATGACATTGTAGAGTCTCCCGAAAATTTGGCCGAAGACCCCTACAGGGACGGGTGGCTGCTGAAAGTGCGCGTTGACAACACCAGCGAAGTCGATGACGCTTTATCAGCCGAGAAGTATCGCCAAATGGTCGAAGGGGAATAGTTTTGAGTTGGGAGTTTTGAGTGGGAATTTGGGCATAGGGCTCGTTGATTCCTCCACAATCCGCCAGGGGTTGAAACCCACGGGGCTTTTAGCACAAGTCGTCTTTAGACGACTGAAATACTAACCAGTTGCGCGGGGAGTGGCGATAAGTGCGCCTTAATCTACAGTCGTCTTCAGACGACTTTAGCTATGAGACAGGGGTTTCAACCCCTGTCGGACTGTCGCACTTTGATAGACGCAGAAAATCTTCCTGGTTTTCTTAGCAAAATGTTACAAACAAAGAAGCAAAAGTCTATTCAGGAGAATCCGCCTTGGTACTCTACAGCCCTCAACTTGAACCCAACCAGCAGCAAAACCTTTCCCCCATCAATGGTTTTGCGGGCCGGCACATTGGCCCGACACCCAGCGAAATCCAGCAAATGCTCAATGTTTTGGGCATTTCCAGCCTCGATGAGTTGATTGACAAAACGGTTCCAGCGGCGATTCGCATTTCTGCACCCCTACAACTTCCCGCAGCGCAAAGCGAGTACAGCGCTTTGGCAGAATTGAAAGAAATTGCGGCAAAAAATCAGGTATTTCGATCGTACATCGGCACTGGATATCACGACTGCATCACACCCCCCGTCATCCAGCGGAATATCCTAGAAAATCCAGGCTGGTATACAGCTTACACTCCCTACCAAGCCGAAATTGCTCAAGGGCGATTGGAAGCTTTACTGAACTTCCAAACCATGATAATTGACCTCACGGGTTTGGAAATTGCCAACGCTTCTTTGCTGGATGAAGGGACTGCGGCGGCGGAAGCGATGGCGGTGAGTTACGGGGCGAGCAAAAAGGGGGCAAAAGCGTTTTTTGTTTCTCAAGATTGCCACCCTCAAACTGTGGAAGTCGTGCAAACTCGCGCTAAGCCGCTTGGAATTGATGTGATTGTCGGCGACCATCAAAGCTTTGAGTTCGATCGTACAATCTTCGGCGCTCTCCTGCAATACCCCGCCACAGACGGCGCAATTTACGACTATACCGATTTTATTCGATCGGCACACGAAGTCGGCGCATTAGTCACAGTTGCCGCCGACATTTTGAGCCTTTGCTTGCTCACACCCCCCGGCGAATTCGGCGCGGATATAGCCGTAGGAAGCACTCAGCGCTTCGGAGTGCCGATGGGATTCGGAGGGCCCCACGCCGCCTATTTCGCCACGCGAGAAGAGTTTAAACGGCAAGTTCCGGGGCGAATTGTCGGCGTTTCTAAAGATGCCAACGGCAAATCTGCTTTGCGCTTGGCGTTGCAAACTCGCGAACAGCACATCCGCCGCGAAAAAGCAACCAGCAATATTTGTACTGCTCAAGTTTTGCTGGCAGTGATGGCGAGTATGTATGCTGTTTATCACGGCCCGTCTGGACTGAAAGACATTGCTGAGAAAGTATGGAGTTTAACGGCACTTTTGGCATCCGGTTTAAGAAGTTTCGGATACAAAATTGGTTCTCAACATTTCTTCGATACTTTGCGGGTAGAATTGGGAGATAAACCGCTGTCAGAACTTCTAGAAGCTGCTAAAGCTCGCAAAATTAATCTCCGAGTTTTCGATGATTCGACAGTGGGAATCACGTTAGATGAAACTGTCACCGTTGAAGATGTGCAAGAGTTGTGGAAAATTTTTGCACAGGATAAAGATTATATCAGGGCAGACGGGCAGAATGCTCTCAACATTCCGCTGGATGCAGACGCATTGAGTTTATATCTGACATTACCAGATTTTTGCGATCGCACCAGCAGCTATCTCGCTCACCCAGTTTTCAACAGCTATCATTCAGAAACTGAACTTTTGCGGTATTTGCACCGTTTAGAAGCCAAGGACTTATCGCTAAATACATCGATGATTCCCTTGGGTTCTTGCACAATGAAATTGAATGCCACAGCAGAGATGATGCCCGTGACTTGGGCGGAATTTGGCAAGATACATCCCTTTGCACCCCGCGATCAAACTCGCGGCTATCAAATGATGTTCGTGCAACTAGAACAGTGGCTGGCCGAAATCACCGGTTTTGCGGGAATTTCTTTGCAGCCAAACGCCGGTTCCCAAGGCGAATACGCGGGTTTGTTAGTTATTCGTCAATACCACGAACACCAAGGCGAATCTCACCGAAATATCTGTTTGATTCCCCAGTCAGCCCACGGTACAAATCCGGCTAGCGCGGTGATGGCGGGAATGAAAGTAGTTGCTGTCGAGTGCGATTTCCAGGGTAATATTGATGTTGCAGATTTACATAAAAAAGCCGAAAAGCACAAAAATGAACTGGCGGCTTTGATGGTGACATATCCATCAACGCACGGCGTTTTTGAGGAAGAAATTAAAGAGATTTGCGAGATAGTTCACAACTGCGGCGGACAAGTTTATATGGACGGCGCAAATATGAATGCTCAAGTGGGTTTGTGCCGCCCCGGTGATTTTGGTGCTGATGTTTGTCACTTGAATCTGCACAAAACTTTCTGTATTCCCCACGGCGGCGGCGGGCCGGGAATGGGACCGATTGGGGTAATGTCTCATTTAGTAGAATTTTTGCCACGTCATTCTACTCTTAACAGTCAACAGTCAACAGTCAACAGTCAACAAATATCAGTTGGTGCTGTTTCCGCCGCGCCTTGGGGAAGTGCTAGCATTTTGCCTATTTCTTGGATGTACATTCGGATGATGGGAGGAGTGGGTTTAACTGAAGCGACAAAAGTAGCAATTCTTAATGCTAATTACATGGCAAAACGCTTAGAATCTTACTATCCGGTTTTGTACAAAGGGAAAGCGGGTTTGGTGGCGCACGAGTGTATTCTAGATTTGCGATCGCTCAAAAAGTCTGCGGCGATTGAAGTTGAAGATATCGCTAAACGCTTGATGGATTACGGCTATCACGCGCCTACGGTTTCTTGGCCGGTTGCGGGTACGGTAATGGTGGAACCAACGGAAAGCGAATCGAAGCAGGAATTAGACCGTTTTTGCGATGCGATGATTGCGATTCGATCGGAAATTGCGGAGATTGAAAAAGGCAAGGTTGACGCGCAAAATAACGTATTGAAAAATGCGCCGCACACCGCCGAATCTCTGATGGTTGATGAGTGGAATCGTCCTTATACTCGCGCGCAAGCGGCTTATCCGGCACCTTGGACTCGCGAACATAAGTTTTGGCCGGCGGTGGGCCGGATAGATAATGCGTTTGGCGATCGCAATTTTGTCTGTTCTTGTTTGCCAATGGAGGCTTACAGTCAAGGTTAAATAAGTCTCTGCGGGGCAAGGGGCACCTTACACATATACTCTTGTGGGGTGCTTCTAGCCCGCCCAAAAAATAAAATTTAAATGTATAACAGCTTATCAAGCTAGATAAACGCGCCGAAAACAATGTAATACAAGAATCCAAATATCCCCAGGTAAAATAAAAAATGAATAGACGATTTTTGTGGTTGGCTGCCGAAAATAAATCGCGTTGGATTATCCTATTATTGTTAGGTGTTTTGGCTGCTTTGGGGGTAGTGGCAACAACAGCTTACATTAAAATCGCGATCGCCCAAACTATCGGCCCGGCTTTGTCTGTTGATGTTACAGCCGATCGACATCCCATCAGTCCCGATATCTATGGTATGAATGATTATGGACTAGACCCCGCCCTCGCCAAAGAGTTGCGAATTCCGGTAGAACGCTGGGGGGCTAATCACACCAGCCGCTACAACTGGTTAGTCGATTCTTCCAACAAGGGCGATGACTTCTTTTTCGTGGGTGGCGGCGACAATAAAAATCCTGTTCCCGGCGATTCTATAGATAAAATTGTCCAAACCAACCGCCAAAACGGCAGCAAAAGCATCGTTACAATTCCAATGATTGGCTATGTAAATAAATTTAGCACTTGGAATTGCGGGTTTAGAGTATCCAAGTACGGGCTGCAAGAAAAAACAAATCCCTACATTTTTCCAGAAGGAGATAAGTGCGGCAACGGTAAGCGTCCCGACGGTACTTTGATAACTGATAATAATCGCCTTGATGTCAGTATTATTAGCGACCCAGCTTTTCAACAATCTTGGATTCAACACTTAATTAAAACTCACGGTACTGCTGCTAACGGCGGCGTGCAAATTTATCAAATGGACAACGAACCAAGCGGCTGGGGAAATACTCACCGCGATGTTCATCCAGAAGCGACAAGTTACGATGAATTGCGCGATCGCACTTATCAATATGCTTCAATGGTAAAAGCTACAGATCCCACTGCTAAGGTACTCGGCCCGTCGGATTTTGGCTGGCCTGTATATGTGGATTCTCTCGTAAAAGGCGATCGCGAAAAACACGGCGGTGTCTGGTTGGCGCGGTGGTACTTGCAACAAATGCGCGCTTATGAAAAGCAGAAAGGTGTTCGGATTCTGGACTATTTCGACGAACACTACTATCCTGCGGCGGACGATACCTGTTTGGCCCATTGTCCCGCCGGCGATGCCAAAACCCAAGCGCTGCGATTGCGATCGACTCGTTCTCTCTGGGATGCTACCTATACTGATGAAAGTTGGATTGGTAAATACAATCCGCCGCTAACAATTATCCCTCGGTTTCGAGAGTGGGTAAATCAGGATTATCCAGGTACAAAAGTCGCGATTACTGAATACAATTGGGGCGGTTTGGAGTCGATTAACGGGGCGTTAGCCCAAGCCGATTTACTGGGGATTTTTGGGCGAGAAAAACTCGATTTAGCGACACTGTGGGGGCCTCCGAAGTCTTCAGAGCCAGGGGCCTATGCTTTCAGAATGTACATGAATTACGACGGAAAAGGCGGTAAGTATGGCGATACTTGGGTGCGATCGGGTAGCAAAGATCAGGGACTTTTGTCAATCTACGCAGCCGATCGCAGCAGTGATGGTACTCTGACGCTGGTAATTATTAATAAAACCAACAAAAACTTGACTAGCAACTTGAGTTTGAAAGGATTTAAACCTGCGGGTAAAGCTCAATTTTACACTTACAGCGAGGCGAATTTGGGGGCGATCGTCCGTCAGAGCGATTTAGGTGTCAGTGATACGGGATTTCAGGCAACTTACCCCGCTAATTCTATGACTTTGGTGGCTATTCCCAAGGCTTAATACCCAATCCGGCTTATTAAATATCCGCTGATCGGACGAAAGTGTGTGTAGGATTGGTTTCAACCGCCTAGTATAAAAGGGATTTTAAACTATTAAGCATCGACCATCCAAGCAATACACTTTTGCATTTGATTGCTCATTGTTTGTCGATCGGCATTATACCTGCGGCCGTGTCCCGGCAACACCCATTCAAACGAGTAATTAGCCAAATGCTGCATAGATTTGATTTGTTCCGGCCAAGAATACCAACAGACTTCGCGAAAGCCAACTAGCTGGTGCAAACTTTCCGACCAAGCAAGATGATCCCCGGCGAACAAAAACTTGTTATTGTAAAGCAAAACTGTGTGACCTTTCGTGTGGCCGGGAACAGGTATAATCAACAAATCATCGGCTATTTGATGCGGTTCGCTGCCTGACAATTGAATTTCTACACTGCGAGTACCCGTGTTAATTTCGTCAGCATGGAGAATGCGATCGCACCCAAAATGATCGCGGTATTGTTGATGATCGGCCACGTCGTCGCGGTGAGTCAAGTACAGATAGCGAATGCCACCCATTGCCTCTATATTTTTAACTAGCGGCGGCACAAAACGGGGAGAATCAACTAAAATGTTTCCTTCGGGGCGGACAATTAAATAGCTGGCTGCGGCGTAGGATTTCTCTGAGTGGTAGCCGCAGTGATAGACATTTTCTGCTACGAGTGCGGGCAACAGTTGCTGGGCTTCTTTGATCCTTTTGGGTTTTTCTACAGTGCCGATCGAACTTGTGGGACAAGACAAAAGAGCCGCGAGCGATCGTATTTCTTCAGTTTCATTAGTTGGCTGGTGGTAAACCGCAGACTGTTCTCCCGCTTGACCAAATACTTCAGGTGCCATCCACCGACAAGTATCACAGTCAATGCAGGTACTGTCTACATAAAAGTTACCGTTAATATTTTCAGTACGCCTCCGATTAATGTTAGCCATTTTTCTACCTCTTAATAACCCATATAAATTATGGTAACAATGAGTACCCCCCCCACATCCCGCCGGGGGTTGAAACCGTCTCACAGCACAATCCGGTTAAAACTCACCTCTTGCACCATTGTCAACAACGGGGAAGATGCCCGTTCCACAAGAGATAAATTTTCTTGTGGAACAGGCCGGAAAGCCTGTTCATAAAAGGATTATTGACAATGGTGCAAGAGACAAGTTTCAATCAACTATTCTACTGCTGCTGCTGCTCCGCTGGAAAAGCACCCGCTTTCACCGCCACAGTGACAGGTTGTCCGCCGCGGCTTAATTCAAGCTGCAGATCGCTGCCCACTGTACTTTTCTCGACAATTTCTTGTACGCTGCCAGCATCGCTGACTTCTGTACCATTGATTTTCTTGATCACATCGGCAAGGCGAACTCCAGCTTGTGCCGCTGGAGAATTTTTCGCAACTCCCAAAACTAACACGCCTTTATCTTCAGTCAGCCTCAATTTGGTGTTGGGATTTTGATTAAATTCTTTCTTGATTTCGGGAGTAATGCTCAACATCCGAACGCCGAGATAAGGATGTTGGGCTTTTCCTGTTGTTTCTAACTGCTCAGCAATTTGTTGTGCTCGATCGATCGGAATCGCAAAACCCAATCCTTGAGCGCCTTGAATAATCGCCGTATTCATGCCGATAACTTGACCGCGCTGGTTCAGCAGCGGGCCACCGGAATTGCCGGGATTGATCGCAGCATCCGTTTGAATAAAGCTGACGCGCTTGTCGGGAACACCGACATCGGCGCTAGAACGGCCTGTAGCGCTAATAATTCCCACAGTCACAGTATTGTCCAAACCGAGGGGATTGCCGATCGCGATCGCCCATTCTCCCGGCTCTAATTCTTCAGATTTGCCCAAACTCACCACAGGCAAATTGGTAGCTTCAATTTTCACAACAGCCACATCAGTAACTGTATCGACGCCTAAAACTTTGCCGACAAATTCGCGGCCATCCTTCAGTTTTACCGTCACCGTATCTGCACCGTCAACAACGTGAGCGTTAGTCAAAATGCGGCCGTCGGAACCAAAAACAAAACCCGAACCCGAACCCCTTTCTACCCGATTTCCCGGTTGAATGGGAGATTCCGGGCCGAAGAAGCGGCGGAATTGCTCGGGAATCTCATCTGGAACTTGGTTCCTCACCGTGCGAGACGAATTGATCCGCACCACTGCCGGGCCGACTTCCTGCACAACTTTAGTGACAAAATTAGAGTCTTGAGAGGGCAGTATATTCGCAGGCAATGCTGAGATTGGCGCTGCACTTGCCGGTTCAGCTTTGATGGCGTTAGAACTTCCAGGAACTTGAGAAGTTAGGGCGTTGCACCCAACAGTTGCGGTGGAGCCGAGCAAAACAAGGGATAAAAAAGCCAGTTTTTTCGGCAACGAGAAATGGCGAGAACGCACAGTTGTAGCAGGCATATTTTTGGTTGACATAGTATTGAGTTGGTGGGAGTTAGAGCGAGAGTTATAATTAGGATTTTGCATTTTTAGCACCTACTGTAATTTAATTACAACTTAAGGTTGCTTAATTTTAATTCAAGCATTGATGATCTCTGCTTGACTGGTGGGGTTTACCCTACAAGCTGGGGTAGAAACCGGACAGTCGCAGGCAAATTGTTTGTGAAATCGAGCTTTTGAGTGCCATCGAACTGAGCCTGCACTGGCGAATTGGTGTCTGAGTGCGATAATACAAACTACGCTAGCCGGCTCGCATATTCCGTATTTCCCGCAAATTTTTCACATGATTGATATCCGAGGTCAACAACTATCCTGCACTCAAAAAAACCAGGTTTCTAAACAAAATCTTCGTTGTGAGCGATCGACGTTAACCTAGAAACGGGGTTTTTGACCCCGCCTGCATCCAGAAAGACTAGCAGCTAAAGCACCGCAAAGCCTCACCCTAAAGCAGGAAGTAAAAAAACTCTAAAGCCTCAAGCTAAAGTACCAACTAAACCTAAGTCAAAATAGCCTGCAAAAACTCTCTTCTAATCTCAAATTTGAACCTAGGGAGGAATTTTATTGCTCCATATGTTCAATGGAACTAACCGAATCGATTTCCCTCGACTTGTTCCTCGAACTCTCCAAAACATCCACAGTATTCTTAATAAAACCAGCCATCGGCACAGCCACTAACAAACCTGCGACTCCCGCCACCTTAACCCCCACCAGCAGCGCCACTAAAATCCACACAGGATTGAGGCCGATAAAACCGCCTAATAACCGAGGAGCAACCCCGCTTTCAATTATTTGCTCAATTACTGTAGCAACCGCTAAAACTGTCACGCCGAGCCAAAAGTTGTTTAATGTGATCAGCAAACTGACAATGCAAATACTGAAAGGTGCCCCGAAGGGAATCATAGTCATTGCACCCACACCCAAACCGAACAGAAGTCCGAAGGGAACTCGCAAAATTAAAAAAGCAACAGTGATAGACAGTCCCATCAAACCCGCCAAAGTTGCTTGTCCGACGAAGTAGTTGTGGAAGCTTCGCGCCAGCAACTGTCGCAATTGCAGGCTCAGCTTGGAAGGAAACCATTTAAACAATCCTTCCCATACGCGATCGCCGTGCAATAGCAAGTAGAATGTCACGACTATTGTGAGGAGGAAATTCAACAGACTGTCTGCAGCACCCAAGCCAAATTTGAGGATTTCACCGGTGAGAGACTGCAATTGAGCTGAAAGTCGATCGCTCAATTGGGTAGTCAAGCCGCTGACATCAATGCGGAGATTGCGATTTTCCGCCCAATTGTGGAATGCTTCAATCTGTTCTGTGCCAGAAACTATCCAAGTCGGCAGTCGGGTGGCGAGTTCAGTGATTTGGTTTAGCAGAATCGGGGCCAGAGTGACACCTAAAACCACCAATAGCAGTAAAGTCAAAAACAATACCGACAAAACTGCTCGATCGCGCTTCAAGCCGTATCTGTGCAGAAAGCGCACTGGATAATCTAGCAAAAAAGACAGCACTGTAGCCACTACCAAAACTGTAATCAGGGCGCGAAAATATTCAAAGACTAGGAGGGCTAACCAGCAGTTGAGTACCGCTAGGGGAAATACCAGTCCGTAAGTCCACCACTGCGGCAGTTGAGTGAAACGTCTCATCTAAGTTAACCGAGTTAAATTTTGAGATGCAAGATGTGAGATTGACACTGCTATTTGCCGTTCTCGCTTAAACATTTTAGGGTGCATTTATTTATACCCGACTGCTTAAAATTCGCAGTAGCTCGACCCCCAGCGGAAATTGGGTTGCTGGCAGGCACTGCCTGCCACAACCATGTTATATCGTTTCCGCTGCTATGAATATATCACCTGCGAAACAAATATTTTTTGCTGTTGACCGGGCAGCGGTTAGCCGCGCGCGATTCAACCTTTTTCCCCGTGCCGTTCGAGAGCTAATTGAATTAAACGGTCTACTAATTCCGGGAAAGAAATGCCGTCCGCGGCCCACATTTGCGGATACATACTGGTAGCTGTAAAGCCGGGAAAAGTGTTGATTTCGTTAATCAAAACTTCTCCAGTTGATTCAATGTAGAAAAAGTCTACTCGCGCTAAACCTGCTGCGTCTATAGCCAAAAATGCTTGTACTGCCATTTCTTGGATTTGCGAGACGATCGCAGCGCTGACTTTTGCCGGGATTGAGCAGTCGGCTTGTCCCTGGGTATATTTAGTTTCGTAGTCGTAGAAATCGCTTTTAAAAGAAATTTCTCCCACCGTTGAAGCTTGGGGGTTGTCGTTACCCAAAACAGCACATTCTAATTCTCTAGCAACCACACCAGCTTCGACAATTATCCGCCTATCGTAGCTGGCGGCGCTGTCGAGAGCTGCTTCTAATTCAGCGCGCGATCGAGCTTTAGAAATTCCCACAGACGAACCCAAGTTAGCGGGTTTTACAAAGCAAGGATAGCCCAAACCTGCTTCAATTTTATCACAGAGTTTGGGGAAAACGCAAGGATTAGACCAGATTTCGGAACGGTTGACAGCGATGTATTTTACCTGCGGCAAACCAGCATGAGCAAAAGCCATTTTCATGGCAATTTTATCCATTCCCAGCGCCGAACCTAAAACCCCGGAACCGACAAAAGGAACTTGCATTAATTTCAGTAACCCTTGCACCGTACCATCTTCGCCGTTTGGCCCGTGCAAAATAGGGAACCAAACATCTACGGCATTAAAATTAGGAAACTGTCCAGCGGGAGAGTCTTTTTGTGCTGTTTGTTCCTCTATTTCCAGAGGTTTTCCGGTGGCTAAGACTTGTTGAGGGAATGTTCCCGACAGCCAGCGGCCGTTTTTTTGGATATAAAAGGGCAGAACTTCGTATTTAGAGGCATTTTCGTCAGCAGCGAGGGCGCCGGCGATCGCCCGCGCTGAACTAATTGAGACTTCGTGTTCGCCCGATCGCCCCCCGAACAATAGCCCGATCCGCATCTTTGTCATTTTTCAATACTCCCGGTACTTTTTGACAAATATACACGCAGTTAGCGCAGCTATCACAGGAAGTATGCGACAGAAACTAAGGATTAAGCATAAGCTGTTGCGAATTTAAATTGTATATTGCGGGCGGCCTCGAAGAAACTCGCCAGTCATAGTTTGATTATTTCTTGACATACAATTTAAATGCCCCAACAGCTTACAGCATTTCTCCCGTCAAACTAAAAGCGCGAACATCTGTAATTTTAACCCGCACAATTTTACCTGCTAATTCTGCAATATCGCCCTTAAAAAATGTGAGACGATTGCCGCGAGTGCGTCCCATCACCTGAGTTGAATCTTTGAGATTCTGGACTTCCACCAAAACCTCTTCAGTGCGTCCGAAATAGCGCTGCGATCGTTCCATCGCCGTTGTTGTGACTACATGATTGATTCGTTGCAGGCGATCGGCTTTCACCTCCTCACTCAACTGATTTTCCCACAAAGCCGCCGGTGTCCCAGGGCGAGGCGAATAAGCCGCAGTATTCACCAAATCGAAACCAACATCTTCGATTAACTTCAAAGTCTTCTCAAACTGTGCTTCTGTCTCCCCAGGAAAACCGACAATCGCATCAGCAGTAATCGAAGCATCCGGCATATAACGGCGAATTGTATCAATAATCCGGCGGTATTTTTCCTGAGTATAGCCTCGCGACATCGCTTTCAAAATATCATTATCTCCAGACTGAAAAGGAATGTGAAAATGTTCGCACACCTGCGGTAATTCCGCACAAGCCTTAATCAATCTTTCCGTAAAATAGCGCGGGTGGCTAGTAGCAAATCTGAGGCGATCGACACCCGGCACATCCTGCACAAAATAAAGCAAATCCGTCAAAGTATGCTGGTTGCTGCCGTCCGGTTTTGTCCCCGGCAAATCGCGTCCGTAAGCATCAATATTTTGCCCCAATAAAGTGACTTCCTTGTAACCTTGACGCCCCAAATCCTCCATTTCCGCGCGAATTGCCTCCGGCATTCGCGACTGTTCAACCCCGCGAACATTCGGGACAACACAATAAGTGCAGCGTTCATTGCAGCCGTAAATTACATTCACCCAAGCAGTCACCTTGCTGTCGCGGCGGGGCTTAGTAATATCCTCCATAATCTCAACAGCTTCAGTCGCCACAACTTGATTGCCCTCAAAAACTTGTTCCAGCAAATCTTCAAGTCGGTTAGCGTGTTGTGGCCCCATTACTAAGTCTAATTCCGGCACTCTCCGCAGCAGCGCTTCACCTTCCTGCTGCGCCACGCATCCAGCTACAACTAAAGTTAAACCCGGTTCTTGGCGCTTGCGATGAGCTTGCCTTCCGAGGTTAGAATAAACTCTTTGTTCGGCATTATCGCGAATTGTGCAAGTATTGTAGAGAATCAAGCTAGCTTCGTTCGGGTCTTCCGAGAACTCAAAGCCCATATTTTCCAGAATGCCGGCCATCCGTTCCGAGTCGGCTTTATTCATCTGGCATCCGAAAGTAGTGATGTGATAGCGGCGGGGTTTAACGGTCATGGCGAATTGCAGGCAAATAAAAAATATAGGTTTTCAACCTTAACACTTTATTATAACACTTCTATGTTAAACGACATACGTCTGGTAATTGGGAATTGTAATAATTATATGGTGTGCAATGCGCCCCTTATCGCTACAAATAGTTTTAGATACGACAAAATCTGCGAAGTCGGGTATTTAGCTCTTCTGTTTTTTTAGTGAGATAAAAAATGTAAAATGGTTTTGGCAATACCTTGTGCAGCCAAATAAGGAACCCCATTGCCAACAGTTTTAAACATATTAGTTAATGTCATCTTAGCCGGCAGTGCAAAATCTTTTGGCAGTGACTGAATAGCCAGTGTTTCTGCAACAGAAAGCCGACGAAGTTTGTAAGGGTGCAAGTGAACTTCGTTATTGCCGTAACAAGCTGTTGGCGAATAACGCCATCGGTGCAATCGCTTGAAAGATTTTTTTGAATCATCTCCTTCATCAACTGAAGCAAACCGCTTAAGGCCTGCTTTGGGTTGGAAATAGTGTTTGGCATTGGGATGGTTGAGAACGTCATTTTTTTGGAACCAAAATTCTACCGTTAAATCTTGGTGGATGCCATCAGGACAAGGCACGAAACCATCCTCTGCAAAGGCTGTTCTATCAGGCCAAGGATGAGAAAAAATTTCTGATTTGGGATATAATACCTGACTTTGCCAAGGAAATAAACTTTCGGCTAACATTTGGCTGTTTTCCTCTATGGAAATGCCCAGATTTTTGACAAGGTTTTTTCTAAGCCCAATCAAAATTATTCTATCCCTATCTTGCGGAACCCCGTATTCTATCGCATTAATTAAACGTTCCGCAAAAACGTATCCCGAATCCGCCAACTGATGTTTTAGTTCACCGTAAAAAGCCTTATGTTTTTTGGTTTTCCACAAACCTTTGACATTTTCAAATAAAAAGAAATCTGGCTGCTGCTGACAAATCAATTCAATGTATGAAGCCGAAAGTTTGCCTTTATCTCCTTCTTGACCTCGGTTTTTGCCACCAATAGAAAAGTCAGGACAAGGGGGCCCCGCGATAAATCCCACAATATCGTGATGCTTGCGGGCATCTTGTATCAATTCCCGCAGGCGAAAAGCTGCTTCTCCCTCTACAAGTCGAGTTACATCTGCTTCCTCTCCTTCGCAATATCCGTATTCTGGTAGCGGCAAATTCAGGCACTGCCGAGAATAGCGGTATGCTTGCATGAAAGGTGGGAAAATTTCATTGACATACGCTACATTAAAGCCGATCGACTCAAAACCCAGATCGAGCAAGCCAGAACCCGAAAAAAATGAGAAAATACAAGGAGGACGGTGCATTGAAGGATGCCAGCAATTTTGAGTTGAGCTTACTATAAATTCTGTCGGGTGCGGAGGGAGCGCTGAACCTTACTATAAATTCTGTCGGGTGCGCAATGCCCACCTTTTATTATTAAAAGTCGCAGATCCGGCCGGACACGGCAATGCCGTTCCCCTACTGGTGCGCATTGCGCACCTTACTATACTCAAAACTATTCTTAAAACCATTCACCGCCTCGGAAACGCCAGTGGGGAAACAAAATCCGCATCAGTGTTTGCGATGCCAGATAAATAGCCAGCCACACTAAACTATAATGCAAAGCAAAAGCTCCCAAGTCAAAATCTTGTGCAGATATCCCCGGTAAACCGATAACTTTGATTAAAAATAACACAAAAAGTGCTTCCCAAATCCCGGCGAGCAATTGAAATGCACCGGGCCAATCTCGATCCCAGCGGAACTGCTGGATGTATATATATAAAGCATCCCAGCCGAGACCAAAAATCGCTACATACCCTAAAATCCAGAAAAAAATTGAGCCGGATTTGGAGGTCATTAAACCTATAAAAAAGGGCAGGGTTACTAAAACGCCTACTGTTGCAAATAGCAATAACCGAGTTTGCCAGCGACCGAATAAGGTGGGAGTCATGCGATTTTATATTTTATATTTTAGATTTTAGATTGCATGGTAAAATTGTTCGATTTTGAATTGAGATTTTAGATTTTAGATTGAACGCGAAGCTCGTTTAAATCAATTAAATCCCATACATTGCTCGTTGGCAAACTTCCTCCTTAAAATTAGTCGGGAGATTTATTTAAAATCCATTTCCACCATTGCACGAACGATCGCCAAACGCTCAATTTCTGCACACCCGCAACTCGGTTGGCGGCCAGACTTTCAACGGAACGCAAGGCGGCGTATTGCAAGCCCAAAAAGCTGTCTACCGGCGCGTAAGGCCCTCCCAAAGTAATCGCGCCGGCTGCGTATACCCGGCCTTCTGTGTTGCTAGCAGAAGAATTCCGCAATTCGGGCACTTCAAAATCGTTGTTAACACTCAGCCGCCCCAAACCGTTGAGGGGAAGATTATATTGAGCTACCAAATCGTTTAACAGGGGACTGGTTTTTACCTTAGCGTCCAAACCCGTAGCATCAATAATAAAATCAGCTTCTAACTTAATTTGCCCCTTGAGTTCCTTCTCCTTAATGTACGTCACTGTGCGGTTTTGACTGTCGCGCTCGACTCGCTCGACTTCACCGAAGGTAATTTGATACCATCCTTGACTTAAACCTTCTTTGACAATCCGCCGCCAGTCGCTGCGCTGGGCTGTAGTAGTTCCACCCCAGTCTGTGAGCAACTGCGGGCGCAATTCGGGGGCGGCTTTTTCCAAAAGTACGCGGAGTTCCCCGCCCCAGGAAGCTTTTGGCCAGTTGAAAGGTTGAAATTCGTAGTGATTTTCGACTCTTCGCTGAGCGAGTTTAAATTTGTTACCTTGAGGTTTGGGCGATCGCATCAAATGCAATACTTGAATGTTGCGATTGCGCTGTCGCGCTTCGTAAATTCGCTGCACCACGCGGGAAGCCACAATTCCCCGGCCTCTAATTAACACGCTGCCGCCGCTGGCCTCCAATTTTTCGTAAACGCCGTCGTGGCTTTCATAAGCGTTGACAACCGACTCAAAATCCTGGGTTTTTTCGCGGTAAGCTTGCAAGTCGGGCAGAAATTGAATGGCGGGATAGCCGGTGGCTAAGTGTACGTATTTGGCGATTAAAAAAGCGTGCTCGCGGTGATCCGCATCCGATCGAGAATAAGCGATCGCGTACCTGCCGTCATCTGTTTTGCGAATTCCCCGCACTCTACCGTAGCGAAACATCTGATTCCACCCAATTCTCTGGACTTCCCTGTCAATAGAATCAAACACATTACCCGCGCGAGGCGTATAAGTTTCGGCAAAAGTCGGTTCAGCAAACACCTGCCACATCAACTTCAACGACCTCCCCAAATGCCCTTTCCGCAATTCCTGCCAAGCTTCCCGCAAAGCATAGGGAGGCCACCCCCAAATGTTGTCTGGACAAGAGTCAGAATTCGATCGCAGGCGTTCCCGCAGCGGAATTTGAGAATTCAGGCATAGACGGCGATAGCGGGCGTAAGGCTGGTTTTCCATGCCCAAAACCGCAATTCGATCGATTTTCACACCGCAAATTCTCAGCAAATCCACCCACATAAAGCTGCCCAAACCACCGCCAACAGCAGCCCAATCAACTTCTGCCACAGGGAGTCCCATAGATTCGAGCGATCGCACTTTTATTTGAGAAGCGTGCAAAAATGCGATCGGCGGAAATTCTCCCCTACTACTTGTTTGAGGAAGCTGCAACATTACTGGTTGCCCCAACGCGGGATCTGGCCCATTGGTCTGCGGGTTAAAGAAAATGTGAAAATTGACCGACGGCATTTCAGGAGAATTCACAGCAAAAGAAATGCCGATGGCGTAGGGCCCAACTTGCAGCATATCCCCGTTTGCCAGCACGCACCTGGTTTGGCGAACGCCGTTGACAAAAGTACCGTTGCGGCTACCCGTGTCAGTAAGTAAAATACTGTTACCTTCGGTGCCAATCACTGCGTGAAAGCGAGAAACTTGACTGCTGCTGAGGGCAATTCGAGAAACTCGTTTCCCGTTGATTGTGGCGGGCATAGCTTCAAAAATTCGTCCCAAAGCGATGGGTAAGTCGAGTATAGGGGATCGACAATCCCCCGTAGCTGTATCAGTCCAAGTCAGTCGCAGGCGCAAGGGTTGAGAATTCATGATTATTTTTTAAACATCAGCCGTCGGCTTTGAGCTTTCTGCAAAAAAAGATTTTTGAAGTTGAGAGTGTTTAGCGGATAGCCCGATTTTCCCTTTTTTACACTCTCACGGAGAGATGACCACACTCGCCGCCGCCGCCAAAGAAGTACCGCACCACGGACACCCCGCATTCAACTGCGCGTAAGGCGAAATTCGGCTGCATTTGGGACACTGCAAACCATATTTTGAAGGCCCCGTCGGCTGAAAGTTACCAGTTGCGGGAGGCTCCAGCAAAACTGTCTGGGGCGCGGCTACCTGCACCTCCGTCACATTCACCACCTCGATTTGCACTTGCCCTAAATGGATGTGACTTCCCGAGTTCAATTTTGCTTCGCCTCGGACGAGAATTTGTCCGTCTACCAGTGGCGGATTGCTTTCGCGCAAATTCCGCACTGCATACTCCTGCAATTCCTGATTAAAAAATATTTCAACGTGCAGCCCCGATACGCTGGGATGCGAAAATACTATATCGCACTTCGCCGGATCGCGCCCTAGCCTCACGCTTCCCGGATTTTTGCTCGGCTGTCCGTTTTCAATTGTCTGAGTTTGACGCACCCCAGCTTCTGTCCATGTTAAAGTGAGCTGGTTTGTCATGATTTTATAGTTAGCTCAAAAATATAATAAAAAAATATTAGCTGATTTATAATAAAAAAATATTAGCTGATTTATTTTGAGGACGGAGTTCCTCACCAAAAAACTTAATTAGAATTATTGACGCAGACTCGATCGAACTTCTAAAAATATTATTATGTGCAGCTAAACAAAAAAGCCCTGAGTTCGGGGCTTTTAGTGCTCGTATTGGCTTTTTTTGAGAGACTGACTCCCGCTAGCCAGCTTTTCTTTCCCGCAAAATTATTGACCGCAGTGCAGCTTGGTTAAAAATTTGCTGTTCAAGATTTGCCAGCGATTGCTAAAAACTAATTGCTGTGGGGTTTTCAAATTTGCAAAGCTTTGGTGCGCTAATGACGAATTTTGGAGGTTGGGCGATCGAACTACCTTGGGAAATTCGATTGCCCCACCTCCTCAAACGTTGACTGTCCTAGTGCTATCTCTCACGCTGCAACTGTGCAATCTTTCATTACAGGGCCAGCCTTGAAAGACTTAAGCTTCGCTCTTGCGGCTTTTCCGACCGCCTTCGCGACCAATTTGAGCCATGTGTTCGCGATTTCTACTGACAGCTTCACCGCCTTTTTGGCCAGCTTGTCTGGCTTCTTCAGGGGTGAATTCGTGTGCAGTTCCTTTCTCGTGTGCAGCTTTTCCGCCTTTGCTAGCAATTGCGCGCTGTTTTTCTGCATCCATAGAAGCGAATCCGCGTTTGCTTTTCTCAGCCATGACTGTCTCCTTGTTTGTTTCTGATTTTTTAGCTCGATCGCGCCTTCGCCCCCCACTGTCGTGGTTACTTCCAGTCAGTGGTGAGATATCCGACTGTAAATTATGAAACCTCATCACACGAATCTCAGCTTTTGGTTTAACTCGCAGGATGACTCTTTCATAATTTACAAATGTGAACTAAAAATAGTTCACGTCCGGGCACTATAGTTAGAGCCGCCAATGTTTTTAGCTGGTTACTGTCTTTCAATCATTCTATAAACCCCCCCAACGTTTATACCTCTTTCTCAGGTATAGTCATTCTTTAGTTCGCTGGAAGGATGGAACCGAAAGCTGATTGGCGGTAGACTCAGAGGATTTTTTGACTCGGGCGGCGCCACTTCAAAAAATTAAAAGTCCAAAGACGGATGCTTTTTTGGTCTTTTTACTTTTTTTTTGATGCCTTCCGCGCTTGCCAGTTATCCCGATGTTAGTTGGTCTGCCGATCGAGTTGTTTCTGGTAAGCGATATTTTGGGGCGCAGCGCAGGACGTACTCGATCGCACTTATCAAGTTTACCTTATGACCAATCGAAACATAAATCGGTTTTACTCCTGTTTGCGTCCTTAGCGCTGCTCCTACCGTTGATCCCTCCAGCAGCAAGGGTTGCCAACTGCCACGGTCGAGTCCGACTTCTAAATGTTCTCCCATAAATCGATTTTTGGCAACTCCGATCGTGGCAATCCCTGTCAAAACCCCCAAATGGCAGGCAAGACCGAACCTGCGGGGATGGGCTAGTCCTTGACCGTCGCACAATATCAAGTCTGGCCTCAAACTGATATTTTCCAAAGCTTCAAGGACTGCCGGTACTTCTCGAAAAGACAGGAAACCCGGAAGGTAAGGAAAAGTTGTAGGACTGCGAACCACGGCTTGCTGCAGCAATTGCAAGTCGGGAAAGCTCAGAACTGTTACAGCGGCCTGCGATACGTCGTTTGCACTGTCGTAGCCGACATCTACGCCTGCGACGTATCGAACTGTCTCCAGTTGATTTGCGGTAATTACCTCTGACCGAAGCTGTTCTTGAATGGCGATCGCCTCTTCAACTGTCTGCGGCCAAGGGTGTCGTTGCAACATTGTGATTTTTTTTCAACCGTTCTCATCTAAGCTTAACTTATTTTCAGGCATTTTTACACTCAGATTTTTATCGTTTGTAGCTATAAATTCCTAAAATTCCTAGCTTGCCCAAGAAGTCTTTTTTCTACTCAGGAGGGTTGAGAAAGGCGGGCAGATGCCAATTCTACCAATAGAGTCTGTAGGTCGGAGAGTGAAATTCTCTCTTTCGCTTGTGCTGGAACCAACCGCCCAAGGTTTTATCGGCACGAACCTCCTATTTTCTACTCAAAATTTACAAAAAATACCTATTTGATGCGGATTTTTTAGCTTTGTAGAAAGCTTTTTCTTTCCGATCGCCATTTTATTCTTTGTCAAAGAGCGATCGAGCTATTTATTTACTTCTTCTTTATCTAATTTTATCTTCATTGTCAAGATACTTGAAACATTTATTCATCAATAATCTTACCCAGCTACAAGTGCCATTGTTCATCCCCGCTCATGGAGCTAAGAGGTCCCCAGACCCTCGCAACTATATGACTTTTATGAAAAAAAATCAATGAATTTATGAGTTGTTTCACCCTTAACATGAAGTTATAATCTTAGATGATATCGAATAGAAAACTAACATCAAGTAACACAACATAGGTGAATAAACATATGAAAACCATGCAAAATGTTCAGTATAACCTAGCTCTCTACATCGTCGGTGGCATCGTCTTCATCATCGCCGCCTTAATTTTAAGACCTTTTGCCCTCGTCGGCGCAGGGGAACGCGGCGTCGTGATGCGCTTCGGCAAAGTTCAAGACGCGATCTTAGATGAAGGCATCCACCCGATTTTACCGCTCATCACCTCTGTAAAAACTCTCAGCGTGCGGGTACAAAAAACAGATTTGAAAGCAGATGCAGCATCCAAAGATTTGCAAAGCATTACTACAGATTTGGCAGTCAACTGGAATGTTGACCCCGCCAAAGTCAATCAAGTTTTTCAACAAGTGGGAGACGAAGAACAAATTGTTACCAGCATTCTGAGTCCGGCAATTTCGGAAGTTCTCAAAGCAGCAACTTCTAAAAAAACCGCAGAAGAAATTATCACTAAGCGCACCGAACTAAAAACAGAAATCGACAACAGCCTCAAAAAGCGCTTGGAACCTTATGGCGTCATTGTCAGAGATGTTTCTTTAATAAATTTTGGCTTCTCTCCAGAATTTAGCAAAGCCATCGAATCCAAACAAATAGCAGAACAAGAAGCTAAACAAGCAGAATTTACAGTTCAAAAAGCCACCCAAGATGCTCAAGCTGAAATTAACCGTGCTAAAGGTAAAGCTGAAGCTCAACGCTTGCAGCGGCAAACTTTAACAGCCGAAATTTTGCAGCAGCAAGCAATTGAAAAATGGAACGGTCAGTTTCCGACAGTAATGGGAGGAGGCGGAACTTTGCCATTAATTAATATTGCGCCGCCGAGTTCTCAAGCTGCAACTCCTGCTAAATAAGCTGCTGCAGATCGTGATTGCCAGGACGCGGGGAGAAGGGAAGAGGGGGAGAGAGTCTGAGGGGGAGAAGAATAGACGGTTTTTCACTGCGCAAGTGAAGATGTGCTTTTTTTAAATGCCGAACAGCAAGGGTAGAAAATACAACTAACCACTAACGTGAAATCCCGCTTACTTAAATGCCCAGATACAATTTACGTTGCGCGAGTCCTGAAAAACGTTAGAGTAAGAAACAATTCGGAAATTGTAAAGGTTTGCTTGAAAGTTCGGCTGATGGGAGATCGGGAGAACCAGTCAATTTCTAACTTAGGTGAAGTGGGGGGTATCGGCGATCGCCCTACTGCGTCAGAAGCCCTGTGGCTACGCGATCGAGCTTTGGCCGCTACTAGCAGTGGCATTGTGATTGCTGACGCCAATGCACCCGACTGTCCCATAATTTATTGCAATCCGGCCTTTGAACGGATGACGGGTTACTGCGCCAGTGAAGTCTTGGGGCGCAATTGCCGATTTTTGCAAGGCCCGGATACTGATCGAACTACCGTAGCTAAGATCCGCGAGGCCTTGCGCCAAGGTCGAGAAATCCAGACAACAATCAAAAATTACCGCAAAGACGGCACTCCTTTTTGGAGCAAATTGTCGCTATCTCCCGTGCGAGACGACAGCGCTAATTTGACTCATTTTGTAGGGATTCAGTCGGACTTGTCCGAACGCATCTGTGAAGTGCACGAAGCATTGCAGCAAGCTAACGACCAACTGCAAACGATTTTGGCAGCAGTTCCGGGAACAGTATCTTGGATTAGCTCGGATTTGCGCTATTTGGGGGTTAACCAGCACTTAGCCAAACTGCATGGTTTGCGGCCGTCGGCTTTTGTCGGTCAAGATATTGGTTTTCTGGGCGCTAGCTCGGATTTTAACTCTTTTGTGGTGGAGTTTTTTGCCGGCGACGCTACGGAAGCGGTTAAAGAACTCAACGTTAAGCTACAAACCGACGCGGGAGAGTCGGAGGGATACTATTTGATTGTGGCTCAAAAGTACGATCGTGGCAAAGCAGCTTGTTTGGTAGGGATTGACATTACCGAGCGCAAGCGGGCAGAAGAAGCTCTGGTGCTGACTCGCAAGGCGGTGGAAAGTTCGAGTGACGCGATCGGCATCAGCGATGCGAACGGCACTCACATTTATCAAAATCAAGCGTTTTCTCAGCTATTTGAATGGGACAGCGCAGAGGAATTTAAACTAGCCGGAGGTATATCGGCAGTTTTTGCTGACGCCCCAGTCGCCAAGGAGGTACTCGACACGATCGCCCAAGGTTATTCTTGGTTTGGTGAAATTACCAACCGCACTAAAAGCGGTAAAACTTTGCAAGTGTTGCTGCGGGCCGATGCTATTAAAGACCGCACGGGGAAAATTGTCGGTCTGATTTACATGAATACCGATATTACCGACCAAAAGCGCACGGAACAAGAGCTGCGGCAAAGCGAGAAGCGCTTTCGATCGTTGATTGAAAATGCTAGAGACATTATTGTGATTCTCGACGAGAAAGGCTTTTGCCGCTATGTATCTCCTTCCCTAGAGCGGATTTTGGGCTACCCGACGGCGGAAGTCCTGGGCCGATCTATATTTGACTTGATTCACCCTGACGAATTGCTAATAGTGGATCAAGTGTTCAAAGGTGTCATGCAAATGCCGAGAGTTAGTCAGGGAATGGCGGAGTACCGAGTGCAGCACAAGGATGGTTCCTGGTGCGTGTTGGAAGCGGTGGCGACGAATTTGCTCAACGAACCTTCGGTGCGGGGAATTGTGGTCAACTGTCACGACGTGACTGAACGCAAGATGGCTGAAGAACAACTGTTGCACGATGCTTTGCACGATGCGCTGACAGAGTTGCCGAACCGCGCTTTGTTGACTGACAGGTTGGGGCAAGCTTTTGCCCGCGCGCAACGGCATCCGAACTATCAGTTTGCGGTGCTGTTTCTGGATTTGGACAGGTTTAAGGTGATTAATGACAGTCAGGGACACCGCATGGGCGATCGGCTGTTGGTGGGCGTGGCTCGCCGTCTTTTGACTTGTTTGCGGCCAGGGGATACGGTGGCGCGTCTGGGGGGAGATGAGTTTGTGATTTTGCTAGAAGAAATTCACGGTGTGGATGAGGCGATCGCCCAAGCAAAGGAAATTCTGAAAACGATCGAACGACCGCTTTATTTGGAAGGTAATAAAGTTTTAATTACTGCTAGCATCGGCATTGCTTTGAGTACCGACAAATATCAGTGGCCGGGAGATATTTTGCGCGATGCTGATATTGCGATGTACCGGGCAAAAGCTCTGGGTAAAGCTCGCTACGAAGTTTTTACCAGTGCGATGCACACTCAGGCGGTGGCTTTGATGCACTTGGAACACGATTTGCGGGAGTCGGTTGAAGAACTAAATTTGAAATATTCGATAGTGGATTTCGGATGTGTGGCGGTGGAGGAAAACTCACCGATGAGCGAAATAGATCGGAAGTTGGAGCGTCCGAAATCGCCATTGGCTCCTTATAAATTGGAATGTCCTTTTACTGTCTATTATCAGCCGATCGTTAGTTTAAAAACGGGTTCAGTTATCGGATTTGAGGCGCTGGTGCGCTGGCTGCACCCGGAAAGGGGTTTAGTTTCCCCGATGGAATTTATTGCGATGGCGGAGGAAACAGGGTTAATTACGCCTTTGGGTTTGTGGGTTTTGAACGAAAGCTGCCGCCAAATTATTAAGTGGCAGAGTTTGAATTTACCTGTGGGAAATTCGCCGCTGACAGTCGCAGTAAATCTTTCCGGGAGGCAGTTTGCCGAAGCCGAGTCGATCGAGCAAATTAAGCAAGTTTTGCTGGAAACGGGAGTTGACGCTCGCTGTTTGAAGTTGGAGATTACTGAGAGTGTGGTGATGGAAGATGGGGAAGCGGCGGCGGCGATGCTTTCGCAGTTGAGAGACTTGGGTATCGGGCTGTGCATTGATGATTTTGGCACTGGTTATTCGTCTCTGAGTTATTTGCACAAGTTCCCGATTAATATTTTGAAGGTCGATCGCTCTTTTGTGACCCGCATCGGGGAAATGGGCGAAAATTTGGAAATCGTGCGGGCGATCGTCATGCTGGCCCGCAGTTTGGAGATGGAGGTAGTAGCAGAAGGTGTCGAAACCGCCGTCCAATTGGCTCAAATGCGGGCGATCGGCTGCGAGTACGGTCAGGGGTACTTTTTCTCTAAACCTCTCGACAGTGAGGCAGCTACAGCCTTGTTGAGGCGATCGCCCAAATGGTGAACAGAACCAAATATTTAATTTGTATTTTGAAAAATCTTAAAACTATAGCGGCCTGTGCTTATTGGAGATTCAATAAGGGCGATCGATCTTTTGGTAATCGATGTCTTGAGTGTTAAAATTACAATTGAGTATAATAGCAAACTATAGAGATAGGTAAAAATATATGTCTCAATCTATTGTGCCAGCAGTCGCAGAAAAACAACTCGATACTTCGCCCACATTAACTTTTGAAGAATACCGAATTTATCAAGGAGAATCTGATGTAAAATATGAGCTGTACAAAGGCAAATTAATCCCGATGCCAACAGCCACAGTTTTACACATCAAAATTTGCGAATATTTAGTTTACCAGTTGCAGCGTTACCTAGCCGCTCACAATCTCGACTTAGTAGTAAAAACTGGGCTGGGAGTGAGAACCGATGAAGATAAGTCTCGGATTCCCGATGTAGTTGTCTGCACTCAAAGTCTTTTGGAACAAGCTGCGGCTAGACCAGGTGCAGGTATACTCGAATTTGATGAAAAGCCGCTGTTAGTGGTAGAAGTAGTCAGCGAAAATCGCCGCGAAGATTACGTGATTAAACGCGGAGAGTACGAATTAGCGAATGTGCCAGAATATTGCATTGTTGACCCTAAAATGGGCAAGCAAAAAATTCGGCTTTTTGCATTAATTGAAGGTGAAGATGGTTACACGTATACAGATTTCTTGCCTGGTGAAGAAATGGAATCTGTAGTATTTCCCAACCTGAGATTATCAGTCAATGAAATTTTAGATCCGCCATTGGTAGAAGGGTTAATTAAGGCAGAACAAGCTCAATTGCAGAAAGCTGAAAGGTTGGCGGCGAGGTTACGGGAGTTGGGCGTAGATCCTGATGCTGTGTAGGAAATTGGATAAAGTGCGCGCGGCGAAGCTATCCCGTAGGGAATCGCGCTTGACGTATCTCAATCATCTAGCGGCAAATCGCGCAGGAAATAAAAGCGATGGCTTTGCCAATTGTCTCCTTTAATTCGCCCTAAATAACCCGTCAGCGGTGAAGAAAGTTCTATAGTCAAATCCTTTACAGATTCGTCTGCTAGCTTAGAATCAGTGGTGGCAAATTTAGCATTGTATTGAACTTTAATCTCCACAACCGTTGGAAACTCGCTATCTGAGCAAAGTTGTTTAACCGCTTGTATGATTTGCGATCGCACTTTAAGCTTTTCCCGCACATCGTCAATATAGCGATTAACCTTAACATCGGCTTCCTCACCAAACGGCTGTTGTTCCAAACAAGGTTTTAATTGTAATAGATCGATCGAACCTGGTTGCTTAGCTTTCAGTTCAACCAGCTTTTGCAATGTTTCCGGGCGGATTACGTTCATTTGGTTTGTGATAGCAGTTTGTTTAGCGTGTTTATTTAGCTGACCAGCCGCCATAATTATCTTAATACAGCAGTTGTATTGTTCCTGAAGATGCTTATGTCCTAACTTGATAAGTTGCGCTGGCGTTCCATCAGCTACGGTTTCACTTTTGGTAGCTTTGCATTCTCCCACTACCTGATAGGGAGTTTCACAGTAGAAATCTAATCCGCCAGCACCGCCTGTTGATTCTGGATTGAGGCTAGCTTCTGGTTTATTGTTAGAATTGGCAAATCCTAGCTTGATAAAACTTTTGCGGACTAACTTTTCAAATGTATTACCATCGCTAGAGTTTCCGATTTGTGCGATCGTTTTAATCCAATCTAAATCCGGGTCTGGTTGTGTTGTTGGTAATTTTTCCGACCAACCTAGAAACATTTTGATTTCTGCGTCTAGTTGTTTGGCTTTTGGGTTGGTGGTGGATAAATGCACTAATGCACTTTGCAACTCTTCTAATTCTGGATGTTCAGGAGGCTCTAGTTTTCCCAGCTTTTGACGGCGTTTGGCAAAGATAGACTCGCTCAACACAGGCGTTGAATCAGTAACAGTTAGGGATTTGGGCAAAGATACAAAATTGCCGCTGGGATGCACAGGCATTTCCAGCGGCTGAGGTAGCAAATAAACCCGCAGGTAAGCTACAAAAATAAAAGGACGCTGCTGGAGAATTTGCTGTAATGCCTCTGTTTTCCAGACTGTTAACAGCGACAAAGCCTCTAATGATTCAGGATCATTCACCATTTGGCACAATTCGCACTTAGCCCAAGCTTTGATCGAAACTTTATCTGCATTTAACTGAGCAAGTGCCTTTTGAGCAACGGGTAAAAAATGTGATCGATAATATCGATCGCCCGATAGCAAATCAACCGAAAAATTAGCTGGATACAAAGCAAATGTCCGCCCCGGATTCAGAAACATCCGAGGCATAGCTGCAATCATTCGTCCTTGGATTAAAGCTTCAATATCTGGAACTGGTAAAGCCAGTGCTGTTTGAAGCAAAATTGATTGGTTCATACTTAACTAAATTGGTCGCTTAGATCGCCATCATCTGTATCATCACTGCTGGTAGGGTTGAAAAAATCTTCTAAAAGTTGGAGTTCATCTTCCTCATCAACCACAGGCATTTGATTCGACGGATCGCTCAAAATTTCTCGGAGTAAAAGATTGTCAAAAGTGAGCTTTTTCTGAGATATGAAATCAAAAACCTCGTCTTTGGTTAAATTATACTCTGTGCATTTTTCATAAACAGCACGGAGAGCAAATAACGGTTTTATTTGGTCTTCAATCAAGTAGACCAACTCACCGCCTTTTTCTACTGATACGAGTTGTTCTAGTAGCTTGTATGCTGGAGAATTTTTGCTCATTTTCTCTATTTTTGATTGGGAACGGACTAAACAACCGCGAGTTAAATCAAATTTTTGATAATCAATTAAGCGTTTTAATCCAGCAACTAAGTCAGATTGAGAAGTTTGAATGACTGAAACACCAATCTTGATTTTTTTACCATTTTCGACACCAATTATCTTGAAATTAATCCAACCTGCATTTTGTAATTTTGGTTTAACCTCTGTCATAATGTTATTTATTTTTACATTATCCACAGTCTCATCTATCAGGGTGGCAAAACCAAAGCCAATAGCATTAGCAATTGTGAAACTATCCTTCATATCCTCTCGGATGTCTTCCTCAAGTTCCTTGGTAAAAGCAAGATCAAACCGTTCACCAGGATCTTCTGGAAGTTCAGGCGTTGGAGGCATAAAAACTTTAAAATTCTCGGCACACCATCTCAAAGCTTCGCGTACAGTTGGCTTAACTCTGCCATATTCTCTCAGTTGACTTTCCTCAAATGGGTAGACCGGATGAGGAGGATTTAAATTTCTGACCTCATAAAAATCTTGCAACCATAGTTTGACTAAATCAACTAAATAATCACCATTCAAGTAGTTTAAATCGATGGGTTTTCGCTGCGTGTATGTTGAAATTCGATCGGGTGTACTACCAGGCATCAGATTAACTGTTTGCCAAGTATCGGGGGCCATTACTGTGATAATAACTAAACCTTGACTGAGTTCTGATTGTTCGAGAGTATCGTACAAACGCTTAACAAGCTCGGCAATTACCTGCGCTGTTGTCAATCCATCACTGCTACAACCATCTGGCTTTACATCTATTTCATCAAAACAAATGATGATAGGACGGTAGTAACTCACCAAATTTAAAATTTTCTGGACATTGTTAAGAGATTCTACTTCTCTCTCCTGATTAGTCTTGCCGGAATTAGTCGGCAATCCTAGTTCCTCAGCTTTAGATTTATCTAACTCTTCCCCAGACAACCATTTGATAGCAAAAGGTGTTTCAGTGTCTGATAATGTCCACAAAACCGCTCGAACAATATAAGGGTCTACATTTGATCTTGTCTTAAGAAATTGCTTAGTTAGGGCTTTCATGTAATTTTTATTTTTCCTGGCCCAACTCTCACATACTTTATCAAATTGATCGAGTAGTTTTTGAGGAGAAAGATTGGGTGTAGCAGGATTAATAGCTTTGAAACATTCGTTAGCCATTGCTGCTGCTATTTCCTGGCATTGCATGACACCTTGGCTACTTATTCGACTTAAACTGTTAACTAAAGTTTGCTGAAATTGGTATTTGATAAAGTTCAAGTCTGTGTAATTATTAACACTCGCATAAACGAATAAAGCATTACCATTGCTTTCTAGCCTGTGGCGAGTACGATTCAAAATGTGGCTTTTACCCACTCCCATTGAAGCAGTTAATACCAGTGAAGTCACCTTTTCTTGACTAGGTTGACTTGTCTTTACTTTTTCAACTGCCTGAAAAATTGCATCGGAAGCATGAGCATTTAGAGTAGGAAGATCGGGGAACCCTTTCCCCCAAATATCTTGCTCTTTGACAATGCCAGCTTTGCTAAATGGATTGTGATTTTGAATTGCAGCATTCAGGGCTTCTATCGGGGAAACTGGTATATTGTTCATGGTTATCGGGTGTGAGGTAACGAACTACAAAAAGATTGAGAACAATTTTATGGATTTAAGCGCTTGGCGTAGTAACGCAATGTACCACCAGGAATGATGATTGAGTCTTCACGTTTATCTGGGGTGATGTCTGGGGTTTCCCCTGCCATTAGCTGAAAAATATCAGTAGCCTGCATTTCCAACAGCCACTCATTGAACTGAGATCGCGCTACCCTTTCCCCGATCGCCCGACGCATCCGATAAATCGGCACTAAATCGTCTAAGTTATAATCCCGGTTCAAGCTGTCATACACATCAAGCGCCACAGCCTTAAAATCCTCATAGGATGCGATCGTCCCTACATCCGCCTTCCCCTTATCAACAGCAACACTTGCCGCACCATCCTGATGCCGAATCCACTTCAACAAAGAATTTCCCAGCCGAGTACCAATTTGAGAACCATCAAACTCAAACAAAGAATCCTTACTTTTGAGCCCCTGCGCTAAAACTTCTTTCCCTTTCGCCGTCAATTCCACCAGCGTCACCCGATTTACCAGCGAATACTCGATCGCCCCAGTCGCCTGCAACTCGCCGAGCACTTCCACATATCTCTGACTCGTCTCATTAGTCCGCACAATCCGCTTAGTCAACTCCCCCTTTTTCACCTTCATCTTCCCGCCGCTCAAATCCCACAAATTCAGCAGTACCCGAACTTTTGCCTTCGCATCCCACACCGCTTGCTCTTCCGGTGTCAAAGGTTTAGGCACCGCAATTTCATCTTTCTCAGACATATCTATACCTTTAAATACTTGTTCTTACTATCAAATCTTACCAGAAACCTTGCTGGGAAACCTTTAAACTTTTCCGCAAAATTCCGCCGGAGGCTACCCACAACTTATGCAAATTTCATTTAAAAATAATGGGAATTGACTAAAATGTGTTCTTTTGATAAAATAGCGAATCAAACGAGCGATCGCAGTTCAAATTATCTGCAGTAAATGCGATCGAAACAATTTTTAGCACAGCCCGCTACACTCTAGCAACCTCAACAAATGTAGCGATCCCAACCGCAGCTAACAACCAGCAAATCCGCTTAACTGCGACTTTAGTTCAATGCCAGATTCAGCCTTTAGAAAGACGAATTGAACCTAAACCTCTTGTTACATTGCAATGGCAATCAAAACATTGAACAACATTTTACCCATGAAAACTATTCCCGATCAAATTTCCGACATCAAAGAAAAACTTCCCGACGTTACTCCGACCCCTCCCGGTTTAAAAGCTCAAGCATCTAGCCACGACCTCAAAGCCCGTTTAGATTGGGGCGAACCCGGACTCACAATCATCGACGCCCGTGACTTTGAAAGCTTCACCAAAAGCCACATTACCGGCGCCGTAATGATGCCAATGGACGAATTAGTCGCTAGAGCACAATCGAGTTTAGAACCCATCCGCGACATCTACGTCTACGGCGAAAATGACCAACAAACCGCCGAAGCTGCCAATCTTCTCCGCGCAGCAGGCTTTAGAAAAGTAGCCGAACTAAAAGGCGGAATTCCTGCTTGGAAAGCCATTGACGGCCCCATCGACGGCGCTCTCGAACACGATACTCCCGGCCCCGACGCCTACAACGTTTTCTCTCGCTTGCAACACCACGCCGAAGCTCAGAAAATCAACAAATAATCTCACAGAATACCTAGATACCCGACTTCTTGAAGATGTCGGGTATTTAACAAAACAATTTGTTTGTAGTAAGGACTGGAGCCGTCTCTTAAAGCTTGTATTCACGAAGCACTAAAGTCTTTAGTACAAACTTAAGCGCGATCGTATAACCGGACTATATCTTAACAATCGTGGACGCAAAAAGTGCTTTGACACACTACTTATAGCGTAAGGTGTGGCGCCCTCTACATAAACAAGTGTGTGCGTCCAAGACTGATTAACACTCATTTCTCGCGTCCAAAAATGCTTTGACTTCCCTTAAAACTTGCCGATTCCCATCAAAAGTAATCAGCTTAACTGCATCCTCAAAGGAAGTCCAAGCAGAATTTTGAACTTCCTCTACTTGCAACTGAACTTCCATTGAATTTACAAAAGCCAAAAAGTAAGTAACAGTCTTTTCAATTGATTCTCCTTCCTTCGCCGAGGAATAATGTTGCACCGAACTAGGCTTCCCCTCCTTAACAAAGGAATAACGTTCCACAAAACTAGGCTCCTCAAGCACTTCACAATCGCGGATGCCAGTTTCCTCCTCAAACTCCCGCTTCGCCGTTTCTAGCGCCGATTCCCCCGGATTCGCGTGACCTTTTGGAAACGCCCAATGTCCGGCTTGATGTTGAATCAACAAAAATAAACTATCAGTTTCAGTCGCAAAAACTGGCACAATCCCAAAAGCTTCATCTTTCATCTTTCTTCTCTTTCCTATTTATTAACTATCGTGTTGTTAGAGTCCGCAAAGGCGGAGTTGGTTTCTGTAGAAGCCAATTCCATTCCCGCATAACTACAATTCCCAACCTAACCGAGTCTGCTGTTCGTAAACCCGCTTCAAAGTATTAACATCCCTCGCTGAAATAGGCGGAGGATTTCTCACCTGAGAAAAATAAAGCACATCAGTTTCCATCAAACTGTGACCCCAAATTCCCAAAGCGTGACCCAACTCGTGCCGCGCCGTCGCCGGAATATACTTACCCACTTGATTCGGATTCAAATAAACCGAAAACCGATGAGATAACACAGTTTTATCCCCATCCCGACGGGCGTATAACTCATAGGTAGCCTCTCCAGAGCGCGATCGCAAAACCCCTTGACGCAAAGGCGGAGCCCGACGTAAAATCCTAATATCAGCCACCTCCGAACTATCCACCACTTCCAAAGGCAAATAAACCCCCCATTCCCGGACAACATCCAACACAGCCGCTATCCATTCTTCAGACTTATTAGCATCAACTGGACGCTCAACATAAACCTGAATCGGAAACTTAGACCACAACAAATGGCCGAAATTCGGTGGCTTAACCTGGTCAAAATAATCGCCGCTATCCGTGGAATCTTGCCAATTTGCTAGCGTTGGCGGCAAAGGATGAACCTGTGGAGGCGGCAAACTATTCGGGAGAGAGGAAAGAGTCGCCGCCGGAGTATTAACCTGACTAAAAATTATCAGGCTAAAACAACATAAAGCCAATCCCAAACCAGCCAGCAATCGAGGTTTTACCGTAACTTTCCACAACCGCATTTTTGCAACCGTAGATAGACGAAAATAAACGCAGATGAACTTAATATTATCTGCGTTCATCTGCGGTTAAAAATCCGAATCTTATAACTTAGGCGCCAACCAACCAGCACTCAAAATCACAGTCAAACCCATAAAAACAATAGACAGACCCCAAGTAATCCGGTTTAGACTTGTTTCTGCACTCTTGGCGCTGGTAAACAATTGAGCTTGTCCGCCAATCCCTCCAATACCATCGCCTTTAGGACTGTGGAGCAACACAAAAATCACAAGTCCTAAAGCAGACAAAGACCAGATAACTTGTAACACAGAAACAATATTCATAATCTGGAGTAATTGGTAATTAGTAATCAGTAATTTATTATCATATCAAATTCGGTCGATCGCACACAATTTATGCAGAGACACTCCCAGAGCCCATTGGCGTCAACTTAAGCCTGAAAGCCTTGATAAACCTCGTTTTTACCTGAGTCCCGATCCCCCTAAATCCCCCTTAAAAAGGGGGACTTTGATCCATTTCCGGTTCCCCCCTTGTTAAGGGGGCTAGGGGGGATCTAGGCTTAATAGTCAAACAGCATTCTGTGACTGGGTTTGACGTTAAATTGACACGAAGAAGGGCGAAAGCCTTTGTCCCTACTGCTGCGTCCCTACTACAATCGGACTCGCACCGGAGTGCGATTGGCACGAACTTCAAACTCAGCCGATCGAATCATAGAGCGTCCCGTCATCTCCGGGGGCTGAGGCAACCTCAACAGCTCCAGAATCGTCGGCGCAATATCCGCCAAACAACCATCCGTCCTCAGAGGAACATCGGTTCCGTGACCCGGAATCTTCCGACCTTCACCTTCTACCAGAATAAACGGCACCGGGTTAGTAGTGTGAGCCGTCCAGGGATTCCCGTCCTCGTCAAACATCTGCTCAGCATTTCCGTGGTCAGCAATAATAATTGCCGTTCCCCCAGCTTTACTAATGGCGCTCAACAGCCGCCCCAAACATTTATCCACAGTTTCGATCGCAATTATCGTCGCATCCATCATCCCCGTATGACCAACCATATCCGGGTTAGCGTAGTTAATCACCATAAACGAATAGATGCCTTTTTCCAAAGCCGTCACCACCCCATCCGTCACCAAGTCTGCCGACATCTGGGGCGCCTCATCGTAAGTCGCCACCATCGGGCTCTGCACCAACTCCCGGTGTTCTCCGAGAAAAGGCTCTTCCAGACCCCCATTAAAAAAATAAGTCACATGAGCGTACTTTTCAGTTTCCGCCGTCCGCAACTGCTGCAAACCGTGCTTAGAAATCACCTCGCCCAGAATATTGTTCAAATTCTGCGGTTCAAAAGCCACCATTACCGAGAGTTTCGGGTCGTACTGAGTAAAAGTCGCAAACGCCAAGGACTCAATTAACGGCCGTTCAAACCCCTTAAAATCCGGTGCCACAAAAGCCTGAGTCAATTCTCTCGCCCTGTCCGGGCGAAAATTAAAGAAAATTACCCCATCCCCTGATGCCACCGCCCCCGGAGAAATCCGAGTCGGAACAGCAAACTCGTCGGTCACTCCTTCAGCATAGGAGGCCTGCAACACATCCACAGCCGATCGACCGTCTGGAGCACCCTCAGTCGTCATCACCTCGTAAGCGCGCTGCACCCGATCCCAGCGCTTGTCCCTGTCCATCGCGTAGTAGCGGCCGCTAATGGTCGCAATCCGACCGACCCCTACCTCTGCGATATAACTTTCTATCTTGCCTAGAGCTTCGACACCCTCTTTCGGAGTAGTATCACGACCGTCAGTAATCGCGTGAATACAAACCTCCGAAATTCCCTGTGCTTTTGCTAATTGCAGCAAACCCTTAATATGACTGAGATGGGAATGAACCCCGCCTTCAGAACAAAGACCAGTCAGGTGCAACTTGCCGCCCGTGGCGCGGACTTTCTCGCAAAGCCCAACCAGCGCTTTATTGTTGAGCAAAGAACCATCTTCCACTGCATCCGAGATCCGCACCAACTCTTGAGGAACGACGCGGCCCGCGCCCAGATTCAAGTGACCGACCTCTGAGTTACCCATTTGCCCGTCTGGCAGCCCTACCGCCCGACCCGATGTGTGAATCAGAGTTCTGGGATAAGCGGCCCAGAGACTGTCCATCACGGGTGTTTTTGCCGCGGCGATCGCATTTCCGTCTTTTTCTTCACGATAACCCCAGCCGTCTAGAATAATCAGCACTACAGGAGATACAGACGCTTGTGCCATGCGAATACCTTATTTACAATAATTAATTTCTCGATGGTCATGTATTTCCGATTTTGCGGAACATCTGCCGCTAATCAGTTTACATATTTTGTAGGCTCCGGCTGAACAATGCCAACCAAAATTCCCTCAGCCACAGCATTTTGGGAACTAACTTCGACCTGCTTGGCGAATTGTTTAATTGATTGCCTTGGCTTGTACTGTGAATGGTTGTCGGAGACTGTTACCGATCTCACCAACAGCAGCCGTGCTTTTGTGGCCGGATTTCACGGATAGTTTAACCGTCGGTGGCTCTTGAAACACTAAGAACGATACCACACTTGGTTGCATTTTGCTACCGCCTCAACCAATAATTTTAAAAGCCTTGACCGGGCTGCGAATAACTTTATAGGACACGAGTTCAGCAAAAATCCCTTGCCTACTCCGCTCACTTTCAGCGGATGTAAAATTCTACAACATCTTTTTTAATTGTGACATCGTAATTGCCAAAGAAATCGTGACCGAGCAGACCTATTGGCATTTGTTTGGCGATCGCCACTTCGACATTTTGGATCACAGCACCCCCAACCCGAATCGATCGCACTACGCCGATCGGGAACTCGACAACGCTACCGTCAGCGATCCCCGCTCTCACGGTACGCACCGGCCTCACTCCCAGTGCAGTAGCCATCCGTTGAGAAATCAAAGTGCCACTTGCCCCGGTATCGAGAATCATCTCAAAAGTCTTGTTGCCGTTAAATACCACCTCAATCACCGGCGTCCCGCCAGCGCGACGCTTGATTTTAGCTTGAAATACCTGGGGATTCCCCGGTGGCTTCGTCGGTTGATTTGCTCGCGGTTTGGCACCCGAATTTGACGGGTTCCAAAACTGAGAGTACAATTCTCCAGTTGTCAATCCCGAACCCGTTATAGTGCGATTCCCTTCGGGATAGCTCCGCTTCACGAGCGGCTGGGAACTCACATCGGGCACCAATTTCATCACCTGGGTTTCTGGCTGATGTGAATGAGAATGTACCTGGCTGCCCCCCACCGATCCCAGACCAACCAAAACGCTCGCACAAACCAAGGTCGATCGCCAAATTCGCTTGAGAATCACTTTTGTCATTATCTAAATACCTTAATTGATTCAATATGTCGAACAACAACCGCCACTGATATCCTAACCCGCTCCCAAAAACCGATGGCTCAATCCCCAGATCGGATCGTCAGGAAAACTTGGCAATTTTTCAGCGATCGCATAACATCGAACACAGATAAACTGATAAACGGCAACAGGCTGTAATTGCAGAGCCTTGTTGGAGATCTTGAAATTAAGCATTTAGGGGCGATCGGCAATGCACAAACTTTTATATTTTGCGACTGTAGGACTACTAGCTTTCTCGATCGCAGGCTGCGGTGGCGAGGGCAGCAACACAGCCAGCCCCAGCCCCAGTCCCAGTGCAGCCTCTCCGTCTCCGGCAGCCTCTGCCAGCCCCACCCCAGGAACTCAGACTTTCCAGTCTCCAATAGTAGCGGCCCAGCCTCCAGGGTTAATTCGATCGACCAACCCAGACGAACGAGCAAGACAGGCTCAAACAGGAATCGGCAACAAAAAGGACAGGAATCCAACGCTTCCGCTTCAGCCAGTGCCCCAAGGCCCTGTGACCGCGAATCCTTCTCAGTTAGACCCCTTTGGGCCGCTGCCGCCGATCGTATTACAAATCCCTCCAGGAGCCAACGGGGCGGGTGGGATGACCTCAGAAATCCCCAAACTGCCACAGCGACAAGTTGCCGTGCTACCCGAGCTTCCCGAGTTATTGGCTCCCCCCCCACTTAACAGGCCTAATCAGACGCTGACTATCCCCAGGTCATCCACGGGCGGTCGAGGAGGCACTCAGCAACTACGAGGTCGATCGGGGGGTCCTTTACTTCCCGGAGGTGATGGGGGGCAGATTGGTTTGCCGCCCCAGGTTCCAGGGCTAACTGCTCCTCGCTTAGGTGGCGGTGGCAGCAATGGTTCCTTACCCGGAGGCACCGGGGGACAAATTGGCTTGCCGCCCCAAGTTCCGGGGCTCACTCCTCCTCAGTTAGGTCGTACTCGTACATCCCCGCCTGGACTTGAACCTATTGCAGCTAGACCCCTAGGAGTCCCGGATCTGCCGGAACTGCCAGTAGACAAGCGCCCCCCCCAATGGAGAGACCCTAATGCCAGGGTCAGAAGAGGTACTGGCACCCGCCCTCCTGGAACTACTGGGCCAATAGCAAGTAGACCCCAAGATGCGCGGAATCCTCAGACTCGCCGTCCAGCACCCCCGCGCCCGCCCCAGCCAATAGCAGCTAGACCTATAGGAGTACCGGATCTGCCGGAACTGCCAGTGGACAAACGCCCGCCTCAGTGGGTAGACCCAAATCCGCCGCCACCTCCCGTCATCCCAGTAGTTCCGCCACCGCCTTCTACTGACCTCGCTACGGGTACTGAAGTCAGCGGGGTGGTAAAAGTCGGGAACGAGACGCAAGTGATTGTCAAAGTACCGAATGAACCAACCAGCCGATATGTCAAAGTCGGGCAGCGTCTGTCTAACGGGCAAGTGTTGGTGAAGCGGGTCGATCTCAAGCAAGGAGCCGATCCGATCGTGATTCTGGAGGAAAACGGCGTTGAGGTAGCCAAAGGTGTTGGCGAAAAACCCGCCAGTCGCCAACCACAACCCGCCAATGCAGTTATTAGCCGTCTCCCAAATCCGAATAGCTCAACGCGACGCTAAAAATTGACAGTAAAGCAGGAAAAATGCTAAAGGCAAAAACTCTAATTTTTGCCTTTTTGCATTTAGGGCAGATCTCAAACCTGAAGGTAAAATTAGTACAGGGATTAAAAAATAGACGACTTTTCAGCGAGTATTAGCTTCTAGAAAATCCCTATTAGTAATTAAAGTTAAAGGAGATTGATCATGCTCGGTTCAATTCAAAAATTAGGGATAGTGATATTAGTTGCTTCTTGTATCGGCAGCGCTAATAATCTCTTGAATCCCCAGCCATCAATGGCTCAAGCAACACCCGATCCAAAACCCGAAGAAGGAAAACGCTCTCCCTTCTGCCAAGGAAACCCTCCTACGGGAAGAGTAAAATGCAATTACGAGGGAGGCGATAATTACGAAGGAAATTTTGTCAACGGCCTACCGGATGGCAGTGGCGTCTACGTCTATGCTAATGGCGATCGCTACGAAGGACAATTTCGCAATGGAGTGCCAAATGGTAGAGGGACATTCATTTTTAAAGATGATGCCCGCTACACAGGCGTGTTTCAAGACGGCACAATGAGATCGGGGACGGTCGTTTTTGCCAACGGCGAGCGCTATGTCGGAAACTTCGCAGTCGTCAGGAACGTTCAGACTGATGCCATTAGCAGCCAACCCTCAGGGCGGGGTCAATTTTTTTATACCAATGGCGATCGCTATGAAGGACAATTCTTTGCAGGCTCACCCTTTGGCCCTGGAGTATTGGTTCGGGTAGACGGCACTCGCTGTTCCGGCAGATTTTTTAATCAAGAACTTGACGCTAGTGTCACCTGCACTTTCCCCAACGGTACGCGCTATGAAGGAGAATTGCGAAAGGGAGTACCTCACGGTGTCGGGACGATGATCGATGCTAGCGGTAGGCGCTTTCCGGGGGTATTTCGCAACGGCAAACCCGGAGTTTCCTAAAGGATAAATTGAGGTTTTCAGGCAACTTTTGACCAGAAATCGGACAAAAGACAAATGACGAAGGAAAATAATATCCAGAAGCGCATAGGAGAGACTTAGTTAATGATTTCCCGTTTAAAAACCAGTGGAATCCCTCTATTAGTTGTATCAGTGTTAATTGGTAGTTACGCGACTTATCCCTTTCCCTCAATGGCGCAAGGAACAGAAGCTAGAACCGGTCGCTGCGTGCCAGCTATCGCTACAGGTAGAGTTAGATGCGATTATGACAGCGGTGATAGCTACATCGGACAGTTCGTTAACGGTTTGCCCAGTGGCAGTGGGGTATACGTATATTCCAACGGCGATCGCTATGAGGGGCAGTTCCGTCTGGGCAAACCAAATGGTCGAGGACAATTTATATTTAAGGACGACGCCCGCGTGGAGGGCATATTCCGAGATGGCAAAGTAAGTTCTGGGACCGCTATTTTTACTAATGGCGATCGCTATATAGGGTCGTTTTCTCTCAATCAAAAAGTAGGAGTGCCCACGGGACAAGGGCAATTCATTTTTGCTAATGGCGATCGCTTTGTGGGTCAATTTTTAGGGGGCAAGCCTTTAGGTACGGGAGCGTTCACCCGGGCTGACGGCAGTCGGTGTTCGGGACAGTTCTATACTCAAGAACTTGATGGCAGGGGTAACTGTTCGTTCTCCAACGGTATCCGCTATCAGGGAGAGTTACGCAAGGGATTGCCTCACGGCAAAGGCACAATTATCGATACCAGAGGCCGCCGACTTCCGGGGGTGTTCCGGGACGGCCAGCGGGTAGAGCAATAAACTGGGAATAAGTGCGATCTGTTAGTAAGGGCAGGTTGACGGCTAATATTTTTTGCACAAAACCTGCCATTGCTAGGTTTTAAAGTCAAAACTATTGATAATTTATGGCCGGCTTTTTCTCAACGGAATTGCTAATGTTAAATATCCACTTAATGGAGTTAATGGAGGCGTTTTGATATGACAACTACTGCTTCTGCTTCCGGCCGCACCGGCCAGTTTCCCTTCGACTTTGCCCCGCAGCGGACTCAAGATGCTGATTTGTTGCGACAACTCGGTTTTGTGCCCGGCTTGAAGGAAATATTGGCTTTGCGGCAAGTTCATGCTTTGGAACACGCTACTGTTTGGGTACTGGGCCAATCTGGTGGCGAGGCCACAGCAAGAACCGATAATGAGTTGTTGGGCGGGATGTCCACAGACCAAGGATTTTATCTTTACGGTCGCGTTAATATTGCACAGTTGCGTCAGGCAGTACGCGAGGCTTTGCATCGGATTGGCAGCGGAGAGTGGGATTTAGCTGTACATCCCCGCTGTGGCACGAATTTGTCGGTGGCAATGCTGCTAACGGCTGGACTTGCTGTTGGCATCAATTTAGCCCTGCCCCGGGGGCCCATTCTGCAACTTTTAGGTTTGGGTGCAGCGGCGGCTGCTGCGGCTCAGTTAGCTCCTGACGTGGGATCTCTGGCTCAGCGTTACGTCACAACAGCTATTCCGTTTAATTTGAGTGTAGTTGATATTACTGTAAGTCACGACTTCTGGGGACGCGAAGCTCATTTTGTTCGGGTGCGTTGGGTTGAATAGTTGCTGCGGGAGGGGGAGAGTGGGGAAGTTGAGAAAATGTTCTTTCTTCCCTCAACTTCGAGCCGTTAAATCTCCTACACGGCTCGAAGTTGTCGAACTTCCTTCTTCCTGATTCCTATTCCTGTCCTGAAGCCGAGCTTTTTCTTCTTTCATCAACTCTTCAACTAATGGCACAGACAGCATTTCATCTACCGATCATGTCAGATGGGAAAACTAATAAGTCAAGATTGTATGCTGGATAAAGCTGCCATTTGTCAACTAAATAAGCGCAATTTTTATATAAAACTGTTGCTGTGGGCAGGTGATTAATAGAGCTTTATATATATATACTTTGTATTTTTGATAAAAATTGCTTTGAGAGAATAGGTAGATTAAAAAGTTAATTTTGGCGACTTATCCACTTACTTTTATTCAAAAACTGGAACTACAGACTAAGACATACATTTGCCATATCTCTATAACTTCATATTATATTCACTTTCCTGTTCACCGTAAATCTATCAGCTATAAAAAGCTCGGATTTACTTCCTAGACAACTTGTCAGAAAATAGCAGGATCAGGTAAAATCGCTTGTGAGAAGTTTTAGATCAAAAGTCAACAAAATAAATGTGCAAATTAGCGATCGATAAAACCTGGGTGGTAAGTCTACTGGCGGTCAGCTTAGCCATAGCAAGCAACAGCTTTTTGCTTTTTACCCACGATGCGAGTTTTGCTGGCGAAATATCTCAAACTAACGAACCAGAAAGAGCCTCTGACGGCAAGATAGTTCCCGTTAATGGCAAAGTCAATGTTAGATTAACCAATAAAACCAACGATAGACTATTTTTTCAGGTGGTTGGACAGACTAACCGCCAGAGTTTAGCGGAAAATTCAACAGTCGCGCTGCCAGCATTGACATTACCCGCCTCCATTGTATTTAGGCGACTAGATGGTGCATTATTGAAACCCAGTTTGAAACCTGGTGGCGAAGGAACAGTAGAGGTAAGATTAGACGAGACAAATGATTTAGGTTTGGATAAAACATCTTTAAGGATTCGGAATGACGGCGCAATTTTTCTCAGATAGACAACATTCAGTGGAGTTAAGATTTTAGACTTTAGATTTTAGATGGACTCCACAGCCATTCGCTGGCGGCTAGAACTGTTGTCTAAACCATGATTGATCTCCACAACTCAAGTCCGGGGATTGTATCCGTATTTGGGTGTCAGAGTACAGTTAAATAATGTAAAATCAACTTGACGATCGCTCCGACAACTCGACCCCACCCTTCCATATACCATCCGAGTTCCTATGTCAATCAAAAAGATTCTTTCCATAGCGCTGTTAATTTTTATCCCCATTTCCATCGCCGCTGAGTATTTGCACTGGGGTTCCCTGGCAGTTTTCATCACATCCGCTTTAGGCATTATACCTCTGGCTATTTGGTTGAGCACCGCAACAGAAGAAGTGGCGATCGTTACAGGCCCCTCCATAGGCGGCTTATTAAATGCAGTCTTCGGCAATGCTACGGAATTAATTATTGCCATAGTTGCTCTGAAAGCTGGCTTAATTGACATTGTGAAAGCCAGCATAACAGGTACAATTATTAGCAACTTGCTCTTAGTCATGGGATTTTCCATGCTGTTAGGAGGAATCCGCTACAAAGAACAGGAATTTAAGCCAATAATCGCGCGGGTCAACGGTTCCACAATGACTCTAGCAGTGATTGCAATCCTGCTGCCGACAATGGTAATTTATACCTCCAATGGAGTCGAGCCTGCAGCCATTCAGAATCTTTCCTTAATAACTGCGATCGTCCTAATTGCAGTTTACGCTCTAACTCTCCTATTTTCATTAAAAACTCACAGCTATCTTTACGACGTTGGGTTACTAGAACTAGAGTCAGAAAATCCTCAAAATACCAAAGAGGAATCTACTACGCACAAACCGAATTTGTGGCTGTGGATAGGAGTGCTAGTTGCCTCAACTGTTGCCGTTGCTTTTGAATCAGAAATTTTTGTTGGTGTTGTTGAAGAAACTACCAAAGGATTGGGATTGACGCCGCTGTTTACAGGGGTAATTCTGTTGCCGATTGTTGGCGGCGCGGCCGAATATGTAACTGCGGTAGGAGTTGCGATGAAAAACAATATGGATTTGTCAGTTTCTGTCGCGATGGGTTCGAGTTTGCTAGTTGCTTTGCTGGTAGCGCCGGTGTTGGTGATTATCGGATTGGTGATTCATCAGCCGATGGATTTAAACTTCAATCCATTTGAAGTAGTTGCAGTTGCCATTGCCGTGACAATTGCTAATCTAATTAGTCTCGACGGCCGCTCGAATTGGCTCGAAGGAGTGCTGCTTTTAGCAACATACACCGTCTTAGGAGCCGCATTTTACTTTCACCCGATTACTTAAACCAATAATTTTGTTGGAGGGGCACTCTCCTGTGGTTGCCCCTTTTCACCGGAAAATAACTTCTCTTTGTTCTTATTTGTTATTGCTCTGTCTCTTCAGCCCTTAATTAAAGCAAATAATTTTATGACAGAAAGTAGTTACGGACAGCGACACTGTTGAACAGGAAAACACTCTCGTCTGCAACTTCTTTTTCTGCCTTTACGGTCGCGACAATCAGAAGTATCCCGACATTCTACCTTATCTTCACAAATTTGCTGACGAGGAAAAGTACCTAAGCTTTGTATAGAAACTTCAGCGGTAAGGGCACCCTGTTCTATAACTTGGTCATTTTCTTTAATTTCATAGAGAAACTTATTTTCTCCCTCTAAAACCGAAAAAGTTCTTGTTTTGTGACTGTTACCCAACTTAAATCCAAAATCTTCGGAAAACTCACCTTTATCGTAACCTCTGTCTGTGTAAGGATATGGGTTAGTTTCCATTCCCTCAGTCACATTTTTAATTATCACCCTCCTGTTAGGGCCGGGGGGAGTCTTGCTGGAAACAAATCGAGCGCTTTGCGAATCAGGAGAGAAGACAGTACCTGCACATGGACCTACATATTCAATGCGTTTAAATTGAATCAAATTAATATTAAAAGTGTTTTCGTTTTTGACCCTAAATTGTGCTTCGCCAGTCTGCTGAGCGCTTACTGTGAAAGCTGCTAGTGCCAAAAAAAATGCCCCCATAAAAATAGCTAGAAATTTGATTTGTGGCCTCCCAGTAACAAATTTGGCTTGTTCCATATCTCTCTACCTCTAATGTGAATAGATCGCATTTTGTTTAGGAGTTATTTTAACTTGAGAGCTGAGGTGTTGTCAAAGTAGATCGAATAGGTTTCTAGTGAGGGCTTGAGTCTTGGATGCTGAGTTGTGCAAATAAAGAAGGACGGCAGTCATGAGTGCGAACTTTATAAAGTCAGCAAGGGAGTCCTGACGACTAAATTAACTACCAAGTTACTCGATCGCGCCATCTCTCTAAAATCTTGTCCCCCACTCCCTGTACCCGTGCCACATCCTCCAAAGAAGTGAAAGGTTGCTGTTGCCGCGCTGCAATAATTCTCTCGGCTAACTTCGGACCAACCCCAGGCAAGGTTTCTAATTCTTCCTGAGTCGCTGCATTTAAATTAACTAACTTTTTACCCGCAGCAATTTGAGGTTTAGCACTCGCAGATTTTGATGCTGCTTGTAGTGAATCGCACTCTTTTTTCTTAGCATCAATTTTCTGTTTAATTCGGGCGGGAATTCCCAAGATTGCGCCTTTGTAAAGCCGATCGAACTCCCGCTCAAAATGGGCCGCAACTGTGGGACTCTCGATCGCCAGCAGCGTCTCGTCATTCCCGTGATTTGCAGCCTCACTCCAGTTGTGAGAACCTGTAAGCACCGTTTTGCCGTCCACAACGCCGAATTTGTGGTGCAGGCGATCGCCCATTGGTAACAGCGGCACTCCCACCGCAGTCAGCGGCTTTCTCCAAGGGCGATTGTCAGTTTCTAACCCGCAATCTTGCATCAAAGTCGCCCCCATCATATCCAACCCTTCACTGTAAGAGCGATAAATAAAGTTAGAGTCAATTAAAGCTCGCACCGCAACTCCCCGGCTAGCTTCAATTTCCAAAGTATTTGACAACCGCTGAGCCGAAAATACAAACAGGGCCAAATCAACCGACTTTTTCGCACTACCCAAAGTTCTATTTATCAAACCGTTGGCGCTTTTTTCCCAAGGCAAAGTCGCAGCCGTCGGCGAAAATTGCACCCCAACTGTCGAATTCCCTACTCTTACTTTTTGCACTTGACGAAACGGCTTTTTGATGCCAAACTTGCTGTCCGGTTTGCCTTTGGGCCCGTCGCCCCACATGATGTTAAATTCTTGAGTAAATAGTTGCGCTACTTGAGCATTTTCAATTTTCAGCAAATTGTTCGCATTGCCGCGACTTGCTGCTGTCTTAAAATCGCCGTGTATATCGCTTGTGGTAAAATTAGCAGAAGTGACGATTACGGTTTTGCCATCAATTACCACAAATTTGTGGTGCATCAAACCGCTGCCTTTACTGCCATCAGCAGTATCATCAATTACAGGAATACCCGCATCCTTGACAATCACCAAAGCATCATTTTGCTTGATTTCCTCGGCACTCAATTTACCGTCTTTATTGCGATCGGCAAGTTGCACAAATTCGCTATAACGATCGCGCTCTCTTTCCGGTAATTTCGCTAACTCCTGAGCTGTAAAATCGCTCCAAGGGCGACTATAGATATGTTCGACAATTAATCTCACTTTAATTCCCGATCGCTGTCGATGGGCCAAAACCCTCGCAATACTGGGCAAGCGAAACTCCTGAACTGCTAAATCTACCGTCGATCCAGCACTGGCGATCGCAACAGCGATCGAGTTTTCTAAATCATCCCCAGGTCTAGTTTGCTGGCGGTAAGGCTCTGTATAACTCGAACCGATCGACTGATTGAAGTATACTTGCAACAAGGGGTCTTGAGGCAATGGAGCCAGACTGAGAGGTAAATTCTGCACGTCTTGCTTTGTTTGTCCGCAGCCCGCCAGATTGAGCGCCACCAGCCCAGCACAACAGAAACCGAGTAAATGATAATACAATACAGTCACAAAATTTTAAAAAATATAGAGGTTATTAGCCTTCCCACAGTTCAAATCTATTGGATCAAGTAAAGTTACAACCTTTTAAATTTATGCAAGGGAATAGATTTTGCGTCTTGTAGAACTGCCTCGATGCCGGAAGCATCACTGGTAGGGTAGCAGCATTCAGGGGCGTGGGTCAAACCCTATACCGCTGCTTTATGGCTAAAAGAAAAAGAATTTTTCCGTGCGGTCACAAAGGATATGGTAAAGCGTGTCATCGCTGCACGCAAGAGTTGGTGGCGCAGCAGCATTACGTTGAAGTCCTGACACAAAAACAAACCAAAAAACAAGAGAGGGAAGCATCATTTGCTAGAGATATCATCGATCTCAGAGGTCTGCCAGACCACGTAGTTACTAAAGCCCGCGCAATTATAGCAGCTTTAAGCGAAAATAAGAATTACAGAGATTTCGGCGGCAAACGCCTGCGTCACAACCGTTTGATAATCAGTATTCCTGTAACTCGCAACTACAGAATGCTTTGTGAAGATTGCGGCACTTTCTTAATTCCCCAAAAAGTTTTGTCGCACGAAGATTACAACGTCTGCAAACCAGGAAGTTAGTCATCAATTATTGGTTATTGGTTATTGGTAGCCACTCACAACAGTCAACAGTCAACATTCATTAATTAGTTATTATGCAAATTTACCTCGACTATAGTGCCACCACACCCGCACGCCCAGAAGCAATTCAAGCCATGCAAAAAGCTCTCACTCAGCAGTGGGGAAATCCTTCCAGCTTGCACGAGTGGGGACAAAGGGCGGCGACAGCTTTAGAATTAGCAAGAATGCAGGTGGCTAGCTTGATTAACGCGCTACCGGAATCGATAATTTTTACCAGTGGCGGCACTGAAGCGGACAATTTGGCAATTATGGGAATTGCGCGTCTTTATACAAAGCCGCAGCATATTATTATCTCCAGCGTAGAGCACTCCGCAGTAGCAGAACCGGCCCGACAACTCGAACAGTTGGGATGGGAAGTGACGCGCCTACCAGTGGATAAATTTGGGCGCATTCATCCTTTGGATTTGCAAGAGTCGCTGCGATCGAATACAGTGTTAATTTCAATCATTTACGGACAAAGCGAAGTTGGGACGCTGCAACCAATAGAAGCCTTGGGACAAATTGCGCGCGATCGCAATATCATGTTTCATACCGATGCAGTTCAAGTTGCCGGCAAGCTGCCAATAGACGTGCAGAAACTGCCCCTAGATTTGCTTTCCCTTTCCAGTCACAAACTTTACGGGCCGCAAGGTGCGGGGGCGCTTTACGTGCGTCCGGGAGTAGAATTAGTGCCAATGTTAGGCGGTGGCGGCCAAGAATTGAAAATGCGTTCCGGGACACAAGCGCTGCCGGCAATTGTCGGTTTTGGGGTGGCGGCGGAGTTAGCATTGCAGGAAATAGATGTGGAAACGCCGAGGTTAATTGCATTGCGCGATCGACTTTTTGACCGATTATCCCACGTACCCAGTTTAGTACCAACTGGCGATCGATATTTCCGACTCCCGCACCACGTCAGTTTTTGCATCGTGTCCCCATCCTGTCGCCCTTACCAAAAGAGAGACACAGAGCAAATCACAGGCAAAACTATGGTGAGACAGTTAAATTTAGCCGGAATTGGCATTAGTTCCGGTGCCGCTTGTAGCAGCGGCAAACTAACTCCCAGTCCCATATTATTAGCAATGGGATATGACGAAATCGGCGCAGTTGGTGGAATTCGCTTGACTCTAGGACGAGAAACCACAGAAGCTGATATTGATTGGACAGTAATTGCGATCGAGCAAATCTTAGATAGATTAATGCCCAAGGTAGCATTGTGTAGGAATTAAAAAACAGGGCGGTTGAAGATTGGGCGTTTGGAAAACGCCGTCTTGTCTTCAGTCCGCTTGGCATGGACATCGTTTGTGTAGACGCGGTTTCAACCGCCGTCTGCATCTCGTACAACAAGCCCCAAAACCCACAACCATGCTACAATAAACCCGATATTATTCACAACTCCCCATAATGGAAGAAAGCCGCGCCCAAGCCTACCTAGAACTAATTCACACCCTGCTGAATTGCCCCAACGGCGAAGAACCGCAGATCTTACAAGATAACTCAGAATTGTTGGATGTCCACTTTCTGGAAACTTGCGAGTTGGTAGCAGAAAAAATGGCACAGCAAGGAGGTGAGAATGGCGCTAATTTCCTGCGGAATCTGATCGCTCAGCTAGCACAATTAATCGATATCAACGATGGCGATAACTCCGACGGTGAAAATCCCCAAGAGTATGCAAACTTTATTCTAGAATTATTGCAAGCAGAAGATGGTAGCACTAGCAAGACAGCAGTAATTCACTCCCTGCTAGCTGAACGAAAACATCTCCTCAATCCTCGTTTTTTTGACATTTTAGAGCAAGTAGTCCAGAGGTTAGTTGATGGGGAAAATGCAAAAACTATTGATTCAATTGTCAGTCTCGTTGAAGACTTGAGCATTAATATTAGTAATTTTTCCGGTGGGAATAGAGCGGATAATATTGAAATTGCCCTTGCTGCTTATCAAGTTGTTTTAAATAATCGGCAACCGGGAAGCGAAAAGTTTGCTCAAACTCAAAACAACTTAGCTGCTGCCTACATTACCAGAATAAAGGGTTCGCGGGCCGAAAATGTGGAAATGGCGATCGCCCTTTATGGCGCTGCTTTAACAGTCTATACCCTTGAGGCTTTCCCGGAAGATTGGGCTATGGCTCAAAATAACCTAGCTGCTGCTTACGCCAACAGAATCAACGGTTCGCGGGCGGAAAATATCGATCGCGCGATCGCATTTTTTGACGCTGCTTTAACTGTTCGTACCCGCGAACAGTTTCCTGAAGATTGGGCAATGATTCAATATAACCTAGGTAATGCCTATAATGACAGAATCAACGGTTCGCGGGATGAAAATCTCGAAAAAGCGAGATCCTTTTATGAAGCAGCATTAACAGTATATACCCGTGAGGATTTCCCTGAATATTGGGCAATGATTCAAAAGAAGCTGGCTAATGCCTAAAGTGAGGCAGCTTGAGCAATCTCAGAAACCGGGTTTTTTCCGATATCTTCGCCTCCGATTAAATATCTTCGCAAAAACCCGGTTTCTCGCCACCGCGCACCATCTCAGAAACCGGGTTTTTTCCGATATCTTCGCCTCTCACCAAAAAATCTCGCCAAAACCCGGTTTCTCGCCATTTGGAGAATTGCAAAACGGTCGATGGCTCCCTAGCAGCTTTTGCCCTAATTATGCTAAAATAAATTCACTCCAATTATTAGAACGATGTCCGCCGGACGCCGACTAAGAGATAAGAGAGAATTTAGAAGTGTTGAAATCCTCGATCGAGCTTTAATCTAGAATCAGGATAAATGCCGCTGCTATCAGTCAACCAGATATCGGTGCTCTCAGTAGTGGTTCCCACAATTGCGGCTCGGCTTCCTATTTTTTCTACCAATAACTGAGCGCTTGTTAGTGGCAAAAACAGCACTAACTCGAAGTCTTCCCCGCCGTATAAGGCCCAATCTAAAGCTTTTTCGGTTGATACGATTTCGCTGAAAATATTGGGAATTGGTATTTTTGTGCGATCGACCTTTGCGCCAACACCGCTAGCCCGACAAATTTGAATAATTGCATCAGCTAAACCGTCGCTGCTGTCCATTCCTGCGATGGAAAACTCACCCGCAGAATCTAAAATTTCCCAAACAACCGGCAAAACATCGAGCCTCGGTTTAGGGCGCTGGTGAGCGAGAATTAAAAAAGCCCGATCGACTTCTGCAAGATTTTGCCCGAATTCTGGATTTAACAGCAATTCTAATCCCGCGCGGGAGGCTCCGTGAAACCCAGTAGCCACAATCGCCCAATTCGATCGCGCATTTGACCGACGAATGGTACGATCGCACTCAACCTCCCCAAAAGCAGTAATCGCCACCGTCACCACGGGCGATCTCACAACATCGCCACCGACGATCGGCGTATGATATTCTTGCAAGCAAGCCGTCATCCCCCGATAAAACTCTTCAACCCACTCCAGAGCCGTATCCGCCGCCACAGCGAGGGCTACAGTCACAGCCAGAGGCTTTGCTCCCATAGCGGCCAGATCCGACAAATTTGCCGCTGCGGCGCGCCATCCTGCGTAATAAGGCCCCGTAGTGCGATCGCTGAAATGCACTCCCTCCACCAACATATCTGTAGTGATAGCGAGAGATTGGTTGGGAGTTGTAGCCATGACAGCGCAATCATCACCCACTATCTCTGCGGGGCAGAATTTTTGCAATATTCTTAAAAGGCCTCGTTCACCGATATCTTTAACTTGCATAAATTTGAATTAGTCGATCGCACTTTCTCACTTCACCATTCCTTACCGGAACTCGGCGGCAAGCGCAACCTAGGAAACCTATAAAAAGTATCTCCTTCATCATCTACCTCTAAAACCGCCGAAAAAATCTTCACTTGCCGAGTTAAATACTGCTGAGCAACTTCTGCCTCAACCCTAGCATTAGCTGCCAGTTGGATCAACGAAATTTGACTGTTTTGAGTTTCCAACAACTCATAAAAAGCCTCATCCAACCGCTGTTTTTGCTTGCTTTCATTCACACTTTTGACAATCAACAATCCTGTGAATCCGCCCAAACCTATTACCAATAAAAATTGTAAAATAGCCATATTCTAGACTTCATTCCTAATTTCAATAACGAAACTATAAAAATTATCTCTTTTTCGATCCCGCTGAGGCGGGCTTTATCTGTGCAGAAGCGATTTCAATCTCTTTCACCACCATCTAGAAACGATTTAAATCGCAGTCACTCTTGATTTTTTAGCCCGCACAGGCGGGCTTTATTGGTGTAAAAGCGATTTCAATCGCCGTCACTTTTGACAAGCAGCGATTTCAATCGCCGTCATTAATTAAACTTGAGGTCGCACCAAATTTTCGATTCCTTTAACTACCTTAGCAGATACAATCTTGTCTCCCTGCTTCAGTTGCTCCAAAACTTCTTTTCCTTCAATCATGTAACCAAAAACAGCATAGCGGCCGTCCAATAAATTCAGACCTGCGGGCGTGAGTTCAGGTTCAAACAAGAAAAAGAAAAACTGAGAAGAAGCGCTATCAGGGTCAGTTTCTGTACGGGCCATGGCCACAGTACCGAAAGCAGAAAAAGGCAAAACAGGCTCGTCGCGATAACGTCCTGCATCTTCTAGAGTAATCCCGTAAATAGGTTCTTTTTCGTCCCTGACGAGCACTTCTAGCGGCACATTCCGGTATTTGCCAGTATCTGGGTCAATAAAACCGACTTCCTTGCCTTCGGGGTCTCCCGTTTGCAAAACGTAGGATTCTTCCGATCGAATAAACGGCAAACCGTCATAAAAACCTCGATCGACCAAATCCACAAAATTACCAGCCGTAACCGGGGCGCTGTAGCCGTCAACCACAACATTAATTTCCCCTTTTTCAGTTTGTACAGCCACAGTAGCGCGCCCTTTCAGTTGAGGCAGATTAGCATACTTGGCAGGCACTTCAAACGGAAACTTTGTCACCATCAATTCTTCGATTTCGCCTACCGAACCTAAGATTGTGGCTTTCAAGTCAATCACTTTGTCCCTGTCTTTAGCCTCAACAGCCTTTTCCAGTTGAGCAACTTTCTCCTTGACTCCTGCAACTAGCGCCTCAGCTTCCGGCTTTTTGGCATCAGGAATACTCTCTAAAAGGTCAGATTCCCGAAGGTTGAGAATCCTGGAAGCCTTGCTGACATCACTGCTAATGGGCCCCCAACGTTTAGACCGTATGTGGTTGCCAATGTCTTCGAGACTGATTTGCAACTCTCGCACAGTCTGATTGTCAATAGGTAAAGCGTAGCGCAGCAGCGCCCGGCCGTCCGTAATCGCATTCCCCGCAGGCATACTGCTGCTGGGGCGTTTGGCATGGGAAACTGAACTGAAACTCAGGGAGAGAGTGAACAGCAAGAGCGCTAAAGCGACGGTTTTTCCCCAGCGCTTGCACGTATCGATCGAGAAATTAGGCCAATGCAACATAACTTTAACTTTTATTGCCTCTATTATCTTCCCACAGCGCTGTCGGCCTTCTATCCCTTAATGCCGTACACTACTTGCGGCAGAACTTCCTTCCCTTGAGAGCTTTTTAGCTTTGAGTACAGCACTTGCTCCCTTTGAACGGTAAAATAAAATGCCAATTGCTTTTTTGATGCCGTCAGCTAAACAGCAGCTTTAACCTGACCCGCTCAAAAACGGATACAATCCCCAGACTCCTGTCGTGGAGAGATCAAAATTTTAGATCAAGGTTCAATCTCCCAAATTCATCTGTGGAGTAAATCTAAAATCTAAAATCTAAAATCTAAAATCGACTGACTGTAGTTCCCCCGTGCCCCAAGGCGACGGGATTGCCCGCAAAAATTTATATGATCTCCAGTAACGACTTTCGACCAGGTGTTTCAATTGAATGGAATAACGGCGTGTGGCGGGTTATCGAATTCCTCCACGTCAAGCCAGGAAAAGGCTCGGCTTTTGTGCGGACAAAATTAAAAAACGTCCAAACCGGAAACGTAGTAGAACAAACCTTCCGGGCGGGCGAGACTATGCCTCAAGCCAACCTGGAAAAGAGCGTGATGCAACATACCTATAAAGAAGGCGACGAGTTTGTCTTTATGGATATGGAAACTTACGAGGAAAGCCGCCTCAATGCTAAGCAAATAGGCGATCGTGTCAAGTACCTCAATGAAGGTATGGAAGTCAATATCCTTCGCTGGAACGACCAAATCCTGGAAGTGGAACTGCCCAACTCTGTCGTCTTGGAAGTGACACAAACCGATCCTGGAGTCAAAGGAGATACTGCCACTGGTGGCAGCAAACCCGCCATCCTCTCCACTGGCGCTCAGATTATGGTGCCTCTATTTATTTCCATTGGAGAACGGATTCGGATTGATACTCGTGAAGACAAGTACCTCGGCCGAGAGTAGAAACGAGGGAGGAAAAGGGAGTTTTTAGTTCTGAGTTATGAGTTAAAGAAGTCAAAATTCAACACTCATCGCTCACAGCTTAAAAACTAGCCTTTTGCCTCCAAACTCGCTGAATTATCCTAGCTTCGCCTCAACCCGAATCTTCAATTTTCAATTCTTAATTACCCTTGAATCTGCTGTGCAACTAGACTTAAACCAGCTTTGCGAACTGCTAACTGTATTAGACAAAACTGGCATTTCGGAACTGACCTTAAAAAGTGGAGAGATTGAACTGACAGTACGCAAAGGCATTCTGACAAGTTCACCAGCAACCGCTGCTGCGCTCCCTGCTGCCGTGCCTACAGTCGCTCCCATCGCGTTGGGTGCTGTTGCTAGCCCCACCTTAGCGTCACCTCCTGCTGTCAACCAAAATTTAGGAGCCGAGTCTGCTGAGACCCCGGTCACCGCCCCTGTCGCTGTACCTGCTGCCGTACCTGCTTCTGTCGATACGAAATGGGTGCCAATTATCTCGCCCATGGTAGGAACCTTTTATCGCGCTGCTGCTCCCGACGAGCCGCCTTTTGTCAATGTGGGCGATCGCATCAAGGTCAATCAGACAGTCTGTATTATCGAAGCGATGAAGCTGATGAACGAGATCGATGCTGATGAAGTCTCCGGTCAAGTGATGGAAATTTTAGTTCAAAATGGCGAACCTGTCGAATACGGTCAAGTGTTGATGCGAATTAATCCGGATTGAAGGATTACTTTATTGTTATGGACAGAATAAATGCTAATATTTCCCGATCACTTCTCTCCGGTGAGTTTGATGAAGTCATCCCAGCCTGTCCCGCAAGAGGTTGTGCAACAAGTTGCTGAGTATTTCAGTATTTTGAGCGAACCCATGCGTTTACGAATTTTGAACTTGCTTCGCGACGGCGAAAAATGCGTGCAAGAATTGGTGGAAGCTACTCAAACGAGTCAAGCCAATGTTTCTAAGCACCTAAAACTCATGCTCCAAGCTGGTATCCTCACTCGCCGGAGTGAAGGGACTTCAGCTTATTATAAGGTGCAGGACGAGTTAATTTTTGAGCTGTGTAATATGGTCTGCGATCGGCTTGCCAGCAGGATCGAACAGCAAGCCCTACACTTTCGGGCATTTAGCCTAACTACGAAGCACTGAAAATTAGTGGCCAGTTCTCAGTCCTCAGTCATGAGTCATCAGTTATCAATTCCTACGATCGGCCTTCAGACCGATGACTAATGGCTTGTAACTAATGACTCATAATTACTAAAGGGGAAAATTTTTGTCAAAACTTTGGCGGGTACTCGGCTGAGCCACCTCCAAACCTTCGCCGCCTAAAAGTTCTAAAGGCTTCCCTTCCACCGAAATCCAAACCTTGGTATTCGGTTGTAAACTCGTAGCGGTATAGATAACTTGCCCTAACCGACCAGTCATCGAATTGCTCCCTCCCCCCGAAGTAAATTCGGCTGACAAATCGACATAAACTCCGTCATTCTTAACACTTAAACCCCTGAGTTTTGTCCCCTTAGGAATTTCGCTAGAAACAGTTCCATCCTTCGGCCCCGCCAACAAACTATTAAAAGCAGCTTGTAAAGCTGCATCAGGCTTGTCAGCTTGTTTGACAGCTACTTTCGTAGGAACTCCCTCAAATTTACCGCTGGCATCTTTAACCCAGTAGACTTGCACTGTCTGGACATCCGTCTGCGGCAAAGGCTTTGGCTGTGGCGACTTTGGGACTAGAGCCTGCGGCGTCTGAACCTGCGGCGTCTGAACCTGCGGCGTCTGAACCTGCGGCGTCTGAACCTGTGGCACTTGTACAGGATTTGGAGGGGGTACGGGGATAACTACAGCAGGAGATTCCGCAGGGCTTGGGGAGAGCGGCGGAGCGGTAGTTTGAGCAGAAGACTGCGTACCTGCGGGGGTTGGCGAACGGTTCGCGGTCCACCAGGCAATGCCCCCTCCTGCCAGTAAAGCCAACCCGCAAACACCAGCAATGACGGGTGTGGAGACGCGGCGTACTTCTTGTCCATCTTTCATAATACAAATTCTCCTTACAGATAGAGCGCTTGGGACGGTGAGGAGCGACTCCCGATCAGCTACATTTGTCTATGGTTAGATTCTGGAATTGAAACAATTGCATTGCTGCTAGCGAACACTTTATAGCAAGCCCAACATATTCTGAATCCGACTATTGGAATCCTAGACCATAATATAAGATTTCGCCCGTGGAGTATGTCACAGTATCTCGATCGGCCTAGTGGCTATATTCTATAGTAATCATAAAAAATTAAAGAATAAAGGAAGAAAGAAAAAGAAAAAAGGAAGAAGGAAGGTCGCCGATAGAATGTAAGGGGGGTAACGGATTTAACGGATAGAAGGAAGAAGGATGTCTAATAAAATATTTTTCCCCACACAAAAAGCGCCCCTATTTCTAGGAGCGCTTTTTGTTTATCTCAGACTAAAACTTAGCCATTGATAGAAGGAGCAACCATTGCTACAGGAGTGACTTCACCAGCAGCCAAGTCAAGCGGGAAGTTGTGAGCATTGCGCTCGTGCATTACTTCCATACCCAAGTTAGCGCGGTTGATCACATCAGCCCAAGTATTGATGACACGACCTTGAGAGTCGATAATCGATTGGTTGAAGTTGAAACCGTTCAAGTTGAAAGCCATCGTGGAGATACCCAAAGCGGTAAACCAGATGCCGACTACTGGCCATGCACCTAACAAGAAGTGCAAGGAACGGCTGTTGTTGAAGGAAGCGTATTGGAAAATCAAACGACCGAAGTAGCCGTGGACTGCGACGAAGTTGTAGGTTTCTTCTTCTTGACCGAATTTGTAACCGTAGTTTTGCGATTCGGTTTCGGTTGTTTCACGAACCAAGGAAGATGTTACCAAAGAACCGTGCATGGCGGAGAACAAGCTACCACCGAAGACACCAGCAACTCCCAACATGTGGAACGGGTGCATCAGGATGTTGTGCTCAGCTTGGAACACGATCATGAAGTTGAATGTGCCGGAGATACCCAAAGGCATACCGTCAGAGAACGAACCTTGACCAATTGGGTAGATCAAGAATACTGCGGTGGCTGCTGCAACTGGTGCAGAGTAAGCGACGCAGATCCAAGGACGCATACCTAAGCGGTAGGACAATTCCCATTCGCGACCCATGTAGCAAAATACACCGATCAGGAAGTGGAAAATTACCAATTGGTAAGGGCCGCCGTTGTACAACCACTCATCGAGGGAAGCTGCTTCCCAGATTGGGTAGAAGTGTAAGCCGATGGCGTTGGATGAAGGAACAACTGCACCTGTGATGATGTTGTTTCCGTACATTAAGGAACCTGCTACTGGTTCGCGGATGCCGTCGATGTCCACTGGAGGGGCAGCGATGAAGGCGATGATGTAGCAGATGGTGGCGCTCAGGAGGGTGGGAATCATCAAGACGCCGAACCAACCTACATAAATGCGGTTGTCGGTGCTTGTGACCCACTCACAAAAGCGTTCCCAGACGTTGGCGCTTTCGCGCTGCTGTAAGGTCGTTGTCATTTGTTTATGATTGCTTTATTTGGTTTTCAATGTTCGTGACGGTTTTGTGTTCCGCCATGTAAATAAACATAAAGCATTTATTTCAGTTTGTAAAGGGCTTCTAAGCACAGTTTTTTTTATAAATAGTATAATCAGAGCTTATGTAAGCCTGGAAAGCTTGCTTTGTGGGGTTTTTAAAAGCAGAAGGTGGACTTTGTGGACGATCGCCCACAAATGAAGAATACTCATAATCTACCTGGGCAACGAGATTCCGGGCTTGCGTCAGTGTTAAGATAGATGAAGGGTGGCGATCGCCAACCGCAAAACTCGCACTGCACAGATATATGTTCTTGCACAAGTCCGCTCGATAAAAGTCCCAACGAATGTCCCGCACCGTCACATACAGCCCTGCTTATACTCTGGTTCCTACTTACGAGTGTTTTAACCGCTGCACCTATTGCAATTTTCGGGCAGAACCCCTGCAAAGTCCTTGGCTGACACTACCAGAAGCCGAAAAACAGCTCAACTTGCTGCAAACTCAAGGTGTAATTGAAATTCTCATCCTCAGCGGCGAGGTACATCCTCACAGTCAACGGCGAAAAGCCTGGTTGCAGCGGATTTACGATTTGTGCGAACTGGCACTAGCCCTGGGATTTTTGCCACATACTAATGTGGGGCCGCTCAGCTTTGAGGAGATGGCACAGTTAAAAAAGGTAAATGTATCGATGGGGCTGATGCTAGAACAACTTGCCCCACATTTGTTACAAAGTGTTCACCGGCACGCACCGAGTAAAGTTCCGGCGCTGCGGCTGCAACAGTTAGAATGGGCTGGGGAATTGAAGATTCCGTTTACAACTGGTTTGCTGCTGGGAATTGGGGAAAGTCAGACCGATTGGGTGCAGACATTAGAGGCGATCGCCCGCATTCATTCGCGTTACAATCACATTCAAGAAGTTATCCTCCAGCCACACAGTCCGGGAAATCAGCAAAGTTGGGACAGTGAAGTTTTTGAGCCTACAAAAATGCCGGAAGTAATTGCGATCGCCCGCAGCATTTTACCATCTGAAATCAGGCTGCAAATTCCGCCGAATTTAGTTGCACAGCCCGACATATTACTTGCTTGTTTAGAAGCAGGTGCTAGAGATTTAGGAGGAATTGGGCCGCGGGATGAAGTTAATCCCGATTATCCTCACCTGCAACACCAAACTTTAACAGAAATTTTAGTAGCATCGGAATGGCAACTTGTGCAGCGTTTGCCTGTTTATCCTCAGTACGATAAGTGGCTGCCCCAGACATTGCAAACTGCTGTCAAACAATTCAGAGTTAGTAATTAGAAATTCTTATTTCTTAGTCCGCGCAGGCGGACTTTTTTTGACAAGAAGCGGTTTCAACCGCCGAGTAATAAAAATAAACTATTGAGATTTTAAATCAAAGAACCGCCACCATCAATCCAGACTTCAGTACCTGTAATGAAGCTGGAGGAATGTGATACCAGAAATAACACTAATTGGGCGACTTCTTCGCTAGAACCTGCCGTATTATCCGTCAAAGGAATCATGTCTTGAATATAATCAGGCGCGACTGGAATGCGATCGAGATGGCGCTTAACGGTGCTTTCTTCAATAGCAGTTAGCACCCCGCCCGGACAGATCACATTGACTCTGATTTGGCAGGCTGCGAGCTCTAGCGCCAGCATTTTTGCAAAGGCTACTTGGGCAGCTTTTGAACAAGCGTAGGCCGTGGCACCAACTTTCCTGAAACTTCTGGTGCCATTAATCGATGATGTAATTACAATTGAACCTCCTTGTTTTTTCAGATGAGGAACAGCATACTTAACAGCCAAAAATGTTCCTCTGAGGTTGGTGTTAATTGTCCGATCCCACTCATCGGATTCTATCTCTTCTATCGGCGACCATACACCGTTAATACCCGCATTTGCAAACAAAATATCAATTCTTTGATATTCGTCAAAAATTGTTTGAAATGCTTTTTGCATTTGGTGAGAATCGCCAACATCTGCGGCAATAGCCAGCCCGCAGCCTCCTTCATTGACCAACTGGCGGACGGTTTCTTGCCCCGTTTCCAAAATGTGATCGATAATAGCAACTTTTGCGCCTTCCTTGGACATTAAAATTGCTGCTGCATGACCAATTCCCGACCCACCGCCGGTAATAACTGCAACTTTTTCTGAAAGTTTCATATTTTTTTATGTAAATATTTTTTTGCGCGATCGCATAGGATAAAAATAGGAGTAGATTGAGAGGACTAAAGTCCTCACTAAAAATAAGTTTCAGTCATCTAAATTATGAAAGTAAAAAGTGGTTTAACATAATAATTATAGCGGTAAGGTGCGCCTAGCGCACCCTACTTTAGGTAGAGGAGTACGTCAATTTTAACGCAGTCCTTACGCCTGCGGAACCCAGACTGAAACAGAACCGGCGTTACACCGAAAATCAGCCCAACCATCGTCATTAGTTGTGATTGGTTCTTTGATGTGTTCGGTGATGTCAATATAAGTTCGATTCGGTTGTCCTACTTCCATAAACTTAGTGCCATCGCCTCCGTTACTGAGTACCACAGCCATGCCACCCGGATGTTCTTCATCTCCGAGTCGCGTCCAGCCAATGGTATTGGCGTGGTCGAAGTAATCGTACTGATTGCCGTAGGAATAAGTTTGGCGCGCGAACAAGAATTTATCGAGAATAAACTGATGTTTGTCTAACCAAATCTCGTATTCGTTGCCATCGTTTGCTGTATCCTTATAGTTGGCGCCATAATAGTCCGGGTAAAAAATGCACGGATAGCCTTCGCTTCGCAGCAAGATTAAAGCGTAGGCAAGAGGTTTAAACCAAGCCTCGACAACAGATTCTAGGGATTGTAATGGTTGAGAATCATGGTTGTCCACCAAGGTAACGGCGAGGGTTGGTTGCTGTTGGACGAGGGTGTTATCAAAAATTGTTCGCAAGTCGTAGCTATTGCCGGCTTTGCTAGCAGCGTGGAAGTTGTAATGGAGGGGTGCGTCAAATAAGGAGACTTTACCATCCGTTGCTTGGATGAAGTAGTGCAAAGCTTCCACTTCGTAAGACCAATATTCACCGACGGCAAATAGGTCGCGTTGGGCATAGTGGCGAACGTGTTCCAACCATTCTTGGAAAAATTCTGCTTTAACGTGTTTGACGGCATCGAAGCGAAAGCCGTCAACGTTTGTTGTATCGACATACCACTCACCCCAGTATTTTAACTCCCCGCTGACTTCTGGGTTGTCCATATCTAAATCGCAACCCATGAGGTAGTCAAAATTACCTTTTTCTAAGTCTACTCCTCGATCGAATTCTTTGCCTTTTAGCAGGTAAACGGCATGGGTTTCTGTGTTGTAAACGTTGTAATCAATGGCGTCAAAATGCCACCAATGCCACTCCATACTAGAATATTTTTGGTCGCGTCCGGGGAAGATAAAATGCGTCCAAGCTTTGATTTTTTGATATTCGCCTACGGTGTCATTCCGGTTGTCGGGATTGAAGGGTGTGGCTTCGGCTTCTTCTTCTGCATCGGCACCTAATTTGTGGTTGAAGACAACATCGGAATAAATCCGAATTCCTGCATCTTGGGCAGCTTTAATCGCGGCCAAATACTCATCTTTTGTGCCGTATTTCGTGCGTACCGACCCTTTTTGGTCGAACTCGCCTAAATCGAATAAATCGTAGACGCCGTAACCCACATCCATGCCGCCACCTGTCCCTTTATAGGCGGGTGGCAACCACAGGGATGTAACGCCTATTTTGGCTAAATCTTTTGCAGATTTCGCTAGCTGATTCCACAGGCTGCCGTCGTCTGGGCTGTACCAGTGGAAATACTGCATCATCACGCCATTGAGTTGAGACATATATTTAGTTTTTCCTGTTTTTTTAAATTGCGATCGACATTTATGTTCGTAGCTCGCTAGTTTACGTATGTCTGCAATCTATGGTTAATAAATATCATAAAAGATGGGGCTGCTAAAAAAAATCTATCTGTTGATGTATTGACAACAGAATGTAAATTTGATAGTAATTTTAGGTAGACTAAAAAATATTAATTTGGTGGCGACTTTGCAGTAACTCGCTCAACTCTGGTGTTCCAAGTACCGTCGATGGCCAATTCCAGCAATCTAAATCCCGGCGGGATTTCGTCAAGGATAATCGGATGGCTTTTGGGTAAAAGTTGGATGCAGGTGCTGGGTGTCCCCAAGTAGGTAACTGAACCCCGCTGTTGGTGGAATTCTTGGTGAATGTGGCCGCAGAGGACGATTTTGATTTGAGGATATCGATCGACAATTGCCAAAAATTCATCGGCATTGTGCAGCATCATTCCATCCATTATTTCAGAGTCGATCGGCAGCGGATGATGGTGCAAGGCAATGATAACAGGTCGATCGCCGGTTTGTTGCAGTTGAGAGTCCAGCCAATGCAAGCTTTCTGGGGAAAGCCGCCCGCCGTCGCATCCCGCTTCCACACTCGAAAGTAATAGAAATTGCCAGTTTCCTAGCATCCATGATTGTTGTGGGGAAAGAGGCGACTGATTTAAGATTTCTGACATGACTGGGATGTTGTCGTGGTTCCCAGGTATCCAGTAGGCGGGTATTCCGAGGGGGGCGATGAGGGAGACGAGGCGCTGGTAGGATTCTGGTGTTTCGTCTTGGGATAAGTCGCCTGTGAGTAGGAGTAAGTCGGGCGGTGGCTGTATCTGTTGCAGGCGATCGAGAACTGCTTGGAGGGTGCGGGTTGTTGAGAGGCCTTTCCATTCTCGATCGATCTCTGCAAACAAGTGAGTGTCGGTGATTTGGGCGACGAGTAGGGGAGAAACTGGTGTCATGGCTGGTGTTGCGGGTCGTTGCTATAGTTCTAGAGTACCTTCCCACAAGGGTTTTGGGGATATGGAAAGGGCGATTCCCTACCCTTGGGGAACCCACGCGCGTTGGGGATAGCTGCGCTTTACGAAATTTTTGACAGGTATGTTAAAAATTTCGAGATTTGGTGTACTATAAGAAAACGTCAAATTTCAGACGTAACGGCGGCATAGCCAAGTGGTAAGGCAGAGGTCTGCAAAACCTCCACCCCCAGTTCAAATCTGGGTGCCGCCTTTTTTAATTTTTGTTAGATGTGGGGCGATCGGCAAACCTTTCGAGGGTTGTGGCGAAATTTAATTCTTTAAGACTGAGGGAAAAAGCCGGTTTCTTAACCTGATTGCGTAATTTTAGGTTAAGGATGAGAACGAGAAACCCGCTTTTTTATGTTGATAGTGTGCCCCAGACTGTTCTTGTCTCTTATGCTATTTTTTCATGGTTACTCTCACTACTCCATCACCTGTTAAACTCTTCCTCGAATTCTCTCTCTCTGTTCTATCTGGATTTTCATACGATTATATAAATCAACTGTAGGATCGGAATGACTAATGCAAGCAACTAAGGCATAACGTTGTATTTCAATTTCATCGGGTTTTGCCCATTTACGGTTACAACTTACAATTAGGGTCATGTTTCCTTGATCGTATTTTGTGGATTGAGCAAAAATTTCTACTTGCCCCCTTTGTATTGTTCCTTTTTTCCGCACAGTGGAACTAGGAGACAATGTGACTTCAATACCAGCGCCATGTTTTTCCTTTAACTTTGTTTTTGTGTTGTCTGGGGACTCATCAGGCAAACTTGTATTGGTAGCCGTTTCATAAGCATTTCTAACAATTTCGCGATCGATGCCTTTAAAAAGGTCGAATTCCATCGTGACTCCTAGATATGAGTCTCCACGAGTCGGACGAGTTGGCGGGTCAAATGCGAGGGTAATGGACAATATACGAGTGCCTTTTTTCTTCAGGAAATCAGATGGCAACTGGGGAATTTCGTAAATATGAAAACTTCCTACTTTTATCGAAATATTATCCTCTGATAGAACAACATAGTTCTCGGCGGAATACATTGCACGTTGCAGTTCAGGCTGCCCATAACCATAGATTGCTAGCTGGTTCTTAATTGTTTTTGTCTTTTCACCCTGAGGCTGCCCACTTTTACATTGAAATTCGGGCGGAATTTCTTTAGGAAGAACCGCAGAATTGACAATCAGTGCCCGAATCAAATTAGAACTAGCGTCCGGGTATTTTGTGAATAGTTGAGCAGCAAGGTTAGCAACACGAGGAGCCGCAAAGCTTGTACCACTGCATAGCTGAAACAAAGAACTGTAGTAATCTTTGGATAAAGTCCGAACAGAGACACCAGCTACATTATCTGAAAGTATATTGGTTTTAGGGGTTTTAGGTAGACCCAGACTTTCTCGACTTTCTCGATAACTGAGGTCTAATACTAAATCTCCACCAAAATCTACAACATCGGGCTTAATCATTCCATCCACTCCAAAGCCAGTTCTGGTAAATGGAGAAGGGTATCCTAGTAGTTTTGCGATTGCCTGACGACGGACATCAGAAGGTTCCGTGATGCTACCGCGACCAAATGATAAAGAACCAACGGTTAGTCCAATTGCTGAAGTCGCGGGATCGATGATTCGAGCGCTATTTTTCAGCAGATAATTTGGGTAATCAGTCCGTAGTTGCTCATTTGATTTGGCCTCTTCATAAAAAGCATTTCCTGCTGAAATTACAAAAACAATATTTTTATCTTGGTATTGATAAGCAATTTCATCGATCTTTGCAGCTAATCGAAACTGCTTCAGACCATCTCTGTAAATTTGGTCAGCGTTACCCAGTGAGATATTGATTACTTTGCAATTGGGATACTGTTTAACAAAAGCACGAATGGCTTGATCGAGTTGAGTTTCTACGAGAAGATCCTCATCATATTGGTTCTCATCGTTTGTCACACGAGCAGAAAATAGCCAAGCTGTTGGATCAAACGAACGCTGTTTAATGCAATTCTCAACATCTCCATAAATAGCAATTCCAGCGACATTAGTACCATGTCCATTTACATCGTCAGGGCCACCTTTTATGAATTGCCGATTTGCATCTGGGAATACTTCAGCTTCACCCAACACTGGAGCAATCAACGGATGACTACGCTGTACGCCAGAATCTATCACAAGAATGCCACAATTATCTTCAGGTGGGGAAACAACTTCTGGAAAACTAACAATTGGTAGATTATAATCAGCAGTGCTTTCAAATGCAGGTTGGGGAGGGCGATCGATTTCTTTAACAATTTCCACTTCTAGCAAAAGCTCTAAAACTTCATGAGTGACTTTAATGCGAGCTATACAGAGATATTCACCTATGTAGCGATCGCTCATTCTCATAGGAGCAGTATCACTGGACAAATATTCTAGTATTTCGGTAATACCATCTAAATACTTTCGCATTTCTTGGCAATCACCTGTGTGCCACAGCTCCAAATCTAAGGGCGCAAGTTCATCTGATTCTACAGGTTTTAGCTCCAATAGACGACCAATGCGATCCTCACGTTCTAGAGGAACTACGTCATCAATTGCTCCTAAATATTCATATTTAGGCCCATCTTTTATTTGACTGTAATTTTCTAACCTTTTTTTGAATTCTGTTAGCTCATTATCAGATGAAAAAACCACAATAGCTTTGTTGGGTTCACGCGCTAAACAATTAAGTCCTGTTAAAGTCACCAAATCATCTGAAATATAACCTTGTTTAGCCATTTTTAGCTTGAAAATTAACTTTGGATCGAAACGAAAGGGATTCGTTTTTTCCTTGACAGGCTCAGTCAAGATGGAAATTTGATCCAATAAATGCTTACTATGATCACTAATATTAGGGCGTTTGTTCCCGCCAAATCCAGGCTTCGATCGCCGAGGTAATTCGATGTTTATTCTAGGTAATTTCAAATGTTCAAACTTACTTACCATTAGGGCTAGACGTAAATAATTATTTTGAGTTGGCTATTATACTTTGTCTGTCTAAAAAACGCCCGATCGCAAATTCTAAATCATCAGCAGTCAAGATACGTTCGCCTCGCAGAACCACAGCTTTAATCGCATCAGAGCAGATCCTTTCTATATCTGCTCCAGTAGCACTCTCAAGCCGAGCTGCAAAACTAGATAGATCAATAGCAGTATAACGGATCGCAGACAAATAGCGACTCAAAAGAGCCGTCCGCAGTTCAACTGTTGGATTATCAAAGAAAATAACTTCATCAAAGCGTCGCCAAACTGCACTGTCCAGCAGTTTCTCATGATTAGTAGCTGCGACAAAGATACTTTGATTAGTCGCATTATCTATGAGCTGTAGTAAGCTATTCACTAGGCGTTTGACCTCACCGTGTTCATTTAAGTTATCGCGATCGCGGGCGATAGCATCAAACTCATCGAACAAAACAACCCACTCACCGTTTTCAATGTAGGTAAAAATTTTCTGAAGATTAGTTGCAGTTTGACCTAAGTAAGAAGAGAATACCGCTGTTAAGTTCACATAAACAAGCGGTAGCCCCAACGCACTGGAAAGGATTTTTGCGGTTTGAGTTTTACCGCAACCAGGTGGGCCGCAGAAAAGCAATTTGTTTTTGGGCTTCAGGTTATAGGCTACAAGGATGTCTTGCTTGCGGTTTTCAAGGACGATTTCTTGAAGGATATCAACAATTTTTTCACTGAGTACGATGCGATCCCAAGTAAGATCGAATCGTTGTACATTAAGCAAGGAAAGTCCAGTGTCCTTGTCTTTAGGAGGTTCAGGAAACTTATTCCAAGGTGCCAAATTAGCAGCTAGATGTTTGGTGTATTCAGTCCCGTTTAGAAGCAGCTTTTCTAGATCTCTAGCAAGTAAGACATGATTTTTATTTCTTTCTTCTTCAATAATTTCCCTAGCGGCAGCCAAAAACTCATCTCTTTCATTGTGAGAGAAGCTTCTGAATAGTTTTCTGAGGGTTTCGCCACGCGCCATATCTTGCAACAAGAGTTTAATACTCTACATACCTTCCTTAATTAAATATAGTCCATTTTTACTAAAAAGTCAACATTTGAAATACTGAGTTTTATGTATGGATTTTCTGTGGCTGCGATGTTTTATTTTATCTATAATTAATAACTTAATTAATCTGAATAAATTATATTTTATACAGAATTGTCAGATTACCTTACCGCTATCTTATAAGGAATGAGTAAAATTTCATTGGGCTGTAGAAGAATAAATGCCTCGTCTTTCTACGTTAAATAGAAATATGACAATTTAATTGCTAATCACTAATCGCCCTCAAGCAATTAGCAACTAGCAATATTACCCAAATTATCACATTTTGCTGATAATTCTTTGCAGGATTTCCACGCCTGATACCGCTTGCCAGCCAAACAGCCCCAACAGCACAATATTCAGAAAGATGTGAGTGTTTCTCGCCAAATCACTGCCTTTTTGCATCAAAGGAGTCAGCGAGGCTGCGATCGCAATTATTGCCATCATTCCCAACCCTGCTAGCAAGTGCGGGCCGACAAATAGCTTGCCGTTGTTGATGTAGGTGACGCCCATCCCGACGATCGCCACCGTAACCATCAAGGCTAACAGCAAAGAACCCATCTGGTGGTGCTTGACGTTGAATTTGCCCTTAATTAACTCTTTTTTGAGTTCGCCTTCTGCACTTCTGGTACGTCGGATTTGAATGCCCAGATACAAAGCATAAAATGAGATGGCCAGCAGTACCCACATTAAAATTGGGTGGATGAATTGGCTCCAAACTTTCACTGACTGAGGAATTTCGAGATTCATAGTGTTCTGAGGATTAGCAAACATACTTCATAAAACTTAGCATACCAGTCAGGCCGTCTCGTGCGACGGTAAAAATATACGGTATGAGAGACTATTATGGCTGCCACTAAACAAGACGCTGTATTGATTCAAGCCGCCAAGACTGGCAACATTATTCACGTCCAAGCTTTACTCGCTAAGAATGTTAACGCTAACGCCAAAGACTCTGAGGGGACGACGGCTTTGATGTTTGCTGCCCAAAAGGGCTATACAGAAATCGTGCGTACTCTACTAAACAATGACGCTAATGTCAACCAGGTGAGCAAGCGTTTTGGGCTAACGGCTTTGATGCTGGCGGCGGCTCACAAACAGGCTGACTCTGTGCGGCTGTTGCTGGCTGCGGGTGCTGATGTTAATGCTAAAAATGATGATGGAAGTACGGCTTTGATGGCGGCTTCTCTGAAGGGCGATATCAATGTTGTGGGGATGTTACTTGATGCTAATGCTGATGTAAATGTGCGAGATAAAGATGGAGATTCTGCTCTGAAAATAGCTGCTTTATCGGGTCACGAAGCTGTTGTCAAAGCTTTGGTGGATGCGGGTGCGGTTGCTGACAATTCTATGCTGTTTTTAGCTGTCCGTCAAGGTAGCGCTGAAATTGTGCGAATTTTGCTCAATTGTGGGGCGGATGCTAATGTTAAAAATCTAGAGAGCAAAACTGCTTTGATGCTGGCTGCGACGGCGGGAAATTTAGCAGTTGTCGAGGCGCTGTTGGCTGCTGGCGCTGATGTCGAAATTCCCGACAAAAACGGAGAAACTGCTTTAACTTTGGCTGCGGATGCCGGCAATACTGATGTAGTGCAAACTTTGCTTGGTGCGGGTGCTAATGCGAATGTGAAAAATGGAGATGGGGGTACGGCTTTGATGGCCGCTGCTGCTGGCGGAAATGCGGCGATCGCCCATATCTTACTCGATGCTGGCGCGGATATCAACGCTAAGGATAAAGATGATGAAACTGCTTTGAATCTTGCCGTGATTGAAGGCTGCGAAGATGTGGTGGAATTGCTCTTAAACCGAGGTGCTAGCGTCGGTTCGAGAAATCGGTTGGGCGATACGCCTTTACTGGTGGCTGCTGTTCACGGTCATAGTGTGATCGTATCGGCTTTACTGCAAAAAGTAAACTCAAATCGGGCTGATTTTCTGAATGCTAAAAACTTTGGGGAGACGGCTTTGACGCTGGCTGCGTTTCACGGACATACCGAGACGGTGAAGGCTTTGCTTGACGGCGGTGCCGATCCCAATGTCCCGGCGGATTTGGGGAAAACGGCTTTAATGAAGGCGTGCGATCGCGGTCATATTGCGATCGTCCAATTATTAGTCGAAAAAGGTGCCGATGTCAACTTGCTAGATGATTCGGGCGCAACTGCTTTAATGTGGGCCGCACATCGGGGTTATGCTGATGCAGTAAAGATTTTAATAGATGCTGGTGCAGAACTAAACCACAAAAATCCGGGAAATTATACAGCTTTAATGCTGGCTGAGTTTAAGGGTTCTTCCAGTGTGGTGAAATTGCTCAAAAGTGCTGGAGCACAGGAGTAAGAATGAAATAGTTTTGAGTAAGGTAATTCTGTCATTCTGAGGGTAGGCTTTGGGAAGTAAAGAAGCTCACATATCCCGACTTACGCATTGTAACGGTGTGGCAATAATTTGAGATTTTTCGCTTTACTCAGAATGACAAAATTAGGTGATTAGTGCGTCCAGGACTATGAATTAACCTCAATTTGCTTGGCGTACCCAGCCGTTAATAGTAAAGCGGCTATCAGCAAAAGCTTTTGAGGGACAGCTAACTTGCAAAACTTCGTGCATATAGCGACTTAGAAAAAATACGATGCTGTTATTGCGAGGCTCAACGGTTCTGAATGTCTTGTCCGCCACATAAAAATTGTTCTCGATTTTGCTGTCATAAATCTGCAACTCCCCACCTGAAAAACCCTTGGGTTCTCGATAGAAATAGTAAACGTAAGTAAAAAATCGGCTGGCGGTATCTGGCGATCCACTGTCGTTGTGAAGTTTATAAAAGTTGTTGTCATTGTGCATGGTTAGCTGAGCTTCTATCTCACCCAGGGGAAATGACGGAATATTTAAACTTTTCAGCACGTCGGGGAGAATTGCTTTGATGCGATTAACCATCAGTTCCGAAAATTCTGGGAACGAGTGGAGTACCATCGAACGGCGGTAATCTTCGGCATTGGTTGAGGTGCTGGTACTCACAAATTCTGATTCTTTTGCTAAGACATATTTAATGAGTTTGTTCTTTTCGGCGGGGGTTAAAAAGTTGTCTATTTGGGCGTAGCGAGATATTAAATCGTCATTTACAGGCGGCGCAGGGGCGGGAATTTCTGTGGCGGGAATTTCTACGGGAGTTGCAGGCTGCTGCGGTTGCAGTTCCTGCAAGTAAATTGGGGGTTCGGTGACTAATCCGACTAGGTTTTCGCCGGGAAAAGAAAGGGCGGAACGACCTCCGTCTATAGGGATTTGAAATAAGGTGGAAAAACCGGGTGTTTGTTGGGTGCGATCGACTAATGTTTTGATCAGGCTGTGCAATAATGGTGTATCAGATTTGAGCGTGACGGTGCATTGATGTCCGCCAGTGAGCAGGATTTTGACTTTTACGTCTTGGGGTTTAATTTGCTGTTGAATTGTGCTAGTCATAGCCGTTAGTTATAGAAGAAGAAAGTTCGGCAACGGATTCTGTAACGGATGTAACGGATGGATGGATGGAAGAACGAAGAACCAAAATTCAATCATTGCTTTAGGGCTGGCTAGAAGCCCATCCCACAATAGAATTGACTCTTTGTGGAACAGGCATCTTGTTTGGCCGTGAGAGAGACCTAAGATGTCATTACTACACTACGAACTTAATTAATGCAAGAAGTGGCGGATATCAGTGAAAACCATTGTGATTCCGAGTTGGTTGGCGGCTTGAATGGAATCTTGATCGCGCATACTTCCGCCGGGTTGGACGATCGCAATTATTCCCGCCTCAGCCGCAGTTTTGACTGAATCGTCGAAGGGGAAGAAACCATCGCTTGCCAAAATCGCTCCTTTGCTCTTCTCTCCTGCTTGTTCTAATGCTAGTTTAACTGAGCCGACGCGATTCATTTGTCCGGCGCCGACACCGATTGTAGTGCGATCGCGCGTCACAACGATCGCATTTGATTTGACGTGTTTCGCTACTTTCCAAGCAAACAGCAATTCTTCCAACTCTCCCGCCGTCGGCTGTTTCTCAGTAACAACCCGCCATTTGCTAGTTTCTTCTACTATATTATCTGAGTCTTGCACCAGCAAACCGCCTGCAATAATTTTAACGGTTTGTGGCGGCCCTTGAGTCAAATCTGGCAAAATTAATACTCGAACTTTCGCCTTTTTCTTGATAATTTCTTCTGCTTCTGGTTCGCACCCCGGCGCGACGATACATTCTAAAAATGTTTGAGTTAACGCCGTTGCGGTAGCAGCATCAATCGGGCGATTGAGGGCGACAATTCCGCCGAAAGCTGAGACTGAATCGGTGTCGAAGGCTTTTTGATAAGCTTCAGAAATAGTTGATCCCAAGGCTGTACCGCAAGGATTTGTATGCTTCAGAATAGCGGCAGCGGGTGTGTCCGGGAATTCTACGATTAGCCGCCTTGCTGCTTCTAAATCTACTAAATTATTGTAGCTTAATTCTTTGCCTTGCAGGATGGTGCTAGTCGTCCAGCCTGTCGGTGTACTTCCGCTTTGATACCAGGTGGCGGCTTGATGTGGGTTTTCCCCGTAGCGCAGAGTTTGCAACTCTTTTCCTGATAAATTAAACTGGTCGGGTAGCGAAGATTCTTCAGCGGATTGGCTGCTGAGATAATTTGCGATCGCGCGATCGTAGTTGGCTGTATGTTTAAAGGTTTCTAGGGCGCATCTTTGCCGAAACTCTAAGGATGCTTCGCCACCATTTTCCCGCAGTTCTTTTAAATAAGTATTGTACTGGTCTGGGTCGCACAAAACTGTCAAATGAGCGTGGTTTTTGGCAGAAGCTCTCAACATGGCTGGCCCGCCGATATCTATCTGCTCAATTGCGTCTGCCAGAGTAACTCCTGGTTTAGAAATTGTCTCTTCAAATGGATACAAATTGACTACAACTAGATCGATCGCCCGAATTTGATTTGCGGTTAAATCTGCGAGGTCTTCCGGTATATCGCGGCGTGCTAAAATGCCACCGTGGATTCGTGGGTGAAGTGTTTTGACTCGCCCTCCCAAAATTTCGGGAGAACCAGTATATTCCGCAACTTTGGTCACTGGGATGCCTGCTTCTTTGAGGGCAGTTGCTGTCCCGCCACTACTAATTATGTCAAATTCAAATTCTTCTACTAGACTGCGCGCTAAGTCGATTAGTCCGGTTTTATTGGATGTGCTCAAAAGTGCTAGACGTGCCATTGGTTTGAAGTTGCGATCGCAAAAATAGATAGGTTATATTCTATATCACATCTGCCTGCAGGAAGATGATTTGGTAATGGCTAATTATGATTATTTTTAATAAACAAAGATGAGTTCGCTTATTTTCGACCATATTTTTTATCAAACTTATATAATATTTTATACTGACCAGTGGCTTCTAAATATGTAGAACTTGCGCGTGGAACTGGTTATTTTATGAGTGCAAGGGGGATTGAAGCCATATCCAGCTTGCACAGTTCGTGTCGCTACGTAAGTGTCAATGTTGTTGAAGTTACTTAATAAAACTTAATAGATAAATCTATAGCGATCGCTGTTGAATTTTAACGATGTTTTATGATGAATTCTAAAAGTCATGTGCTAGCATCGGGTGTAAATTGCTCTCTCCCTAAATTTCCCGGAAATTTGGGCGCTCGCAACACCTTAATCTAGAAAATAATTTGGTAGGGTTGAAATATGTTTTTTCAAGAAGCCGATCCAGAAAATAAGCTCAGTAATATTAGCAGAAATCATAAAAAAACTGCTCACAATATGACCCAGAGAACAGACTACCAACAGATTCCCAAAAAAAGAGCAGAGAATTCGACAGAGGCTAACATTTCCGAAGCTTATAGTCTTAGTCTGTGCGAATTGCAGCAGATGGAGCGAGCAATGGAACAGCTAAAGCAGGATTTGAAAGCTAGCGAATCTCGGTTTCGGAATGTGATCGAAAAAAATGCCGACGGCATCGCAATTGTTAACAAGCGAGGACTTGTCTGTTTTGCCAACCCGTCAGCAGAAGCACTGTTTAATTGCAAAGCAGACGAACTTTTAGGGCAAGCATTTTTTGGCAATTTAGTAGTAGAAGTTTCAGCTTGCGACCTTGAGATGGCGACGGATATTATTCCCCAAGTGGGGAAAACAGAAGCACCAGGAACTCGCGTCGTGCAAACAGAAGTTGAAGCTATTCGCAAGCAAAAAGCAAATGCTGTAGTAGAAATGCGGGTGGTGGAAACGGAATGGGATGGAGAAATGGCTTATTTAGCTACGCTACGGGACATTACCGATCGCAAGCGCGCAGAAGAAATGCTTTGGTTGTACGATCGAGCTATAGCAGCTACTAGCACTGGAGTTACGATTTCTGACGCCACTGACCCCGAAAATCCAATTATTTATTGCAATCCGGCATTTGAAAGCATGACAGGTTATCGGCGGCAGGAAATTATCGGAAAAAACGGCCGATTTTTGCACGGAAGCGATACCGATCCGGCGGCAGTAGAAATAATTCGCCAAGCCTTGCAAACAGAAAGTGAATGCAAGGTAATATTAAAGAATTACCGCAAAGACGGAACAGCTTTCTGGAATTGTTTCTCAATATCTCCTGTGCGCGATCGAATGGGGAAATTAACTCATTTTATTGGCGTACAGAGAGACATCACTGAGCGCAAGCAAGCCGAAGAAGCCTTGCATAACTCCGAAGCACAAAGCAGAGAACGGGCCGCTCAACTAGCAGCGACACTTAACCAACTCAAAGCTACTAATTCCCAATTAGTTCAAAGCGAAAAAATGTCTAGTTTGGGATTGCTACTTGCCGGCGTCGCTCACGAAATTAACAACCCAGTCAGCTTCATTTACGGCAATCTCGCTCATCTCACAAATTATACTCAAGACTTGTTTGATCACCTGGAACTTTATCAACAGCACTATCCTAATCCAGTCGCCGAAATTCAAGAGCAAAGAGAAAAGAATGAACTCGATTTTTTAGCTGAAGATTTACCTAAAATACTGTCTTCAATGAGCGTTGGTGTCGAGCGGATTTGCCAGATTGTGCAGTCGCTGCGGAACTTTTCGCGGCATGACGATTCACAGATGAAACCCGTTAACCTCCACGAAGGTATTGACAGCACGCTGTTAATTTTAAATCACCGTTTGAAAGGGAACGGAGAAAAGCCGCAAATTCAAATTGTAAAACAATACGGAGAATTGCCGACTGTTGAGTGTTTTGCTGGGCCGATCAATCAAGTTTTTATGAATATTCTCAGCAATGCGATCGATGCTTTAGAAGATGCTAACAGTAGGCAAAGTTGTCAAGAAATGCTAAAAAATCTCAGCCAAATTAGGATTGGTACTGAAGTTGTCGGCAATCTTGTAGAAATTAAAATTGCCGACAACGGCCCGGGAATAACTGAGCAAGTCAAACAGCAGATATTCGATACATTTTTTACTACCAAGCCCATTGGCAAAGGCACGGGAATGGGCTTGTCAATTAGCTATCAAATTATTGTAGAAAGGCACAAAGGCGAATTATATTGTACTTCGGAATTGGGCAAAGGCACGGAATTTACTATCAGAATTCCGATCGCACCTTAGCGCGGAATGTGCAATCTGCACCTTACCAACTTGATATAGAGGCAAACAAGCGAGCGGGACGCTCGCACTCCTAAAAAACGAGAAAAATTGTTTTTTCTCGTTACCGGACTCTGGCTGGGAACGCATACTTAGAGGCTGTGCTTCACCATTGTAGAGACAATTATCAGGTGCTTTTCTGCTCACCTTACCCCCATAAATAACTAATTAAAAAACCTCTGCACCCTCCAACTTCTTAAAAGTTTCAACCTTAGCCCTCGCCGCTTCCCCGCAAGTCTTCGGCGTCGGAAACATCTTCCCAGGATTCGCCAAACCTTTCGGATTAAACACCTGACGCACCCACTGCATCGTCTCCAAATCTATCTCGGAAAACATATCCGGCATAAAACACTTCTTGTCAGCACCGATGCCGTGTTCCCCCGAAAGACTTCCCCCAACTTTCACGCAAAGCCTGAGAATTTCTCCGCCCAATTCTTCCACCTTTTCCAGCGCACCTTTTACCGAGTTATCGTACAGAATCAGCGGGTGCAAATTCCCGTCTCCCGCATGAAATACATTAGCAATCCGATAACCGTATTTCTCGCTCAAACCCTCAATTTCTTTCAAAACATAAGCCATTTGCGTTCGCGGAATTACGCCGTCTTGCACGTAATAATCCGGGCTGAGATGACCCGCAGCCGCAAAAGCAGCTTTCCGCCCTTTCCAAATTTTTAGGCGCGTTTCCGGGTCGGTTGCTGTGGTGATATTTCGTGCTCCGTTATGCTTGCAAATATCGGCAATCCGCTGTTTGTTTGTGGCAACTTCCACTTCTAAACCGTCGATTTCTACGAGGAGAATTGCCGCCGCATCGCGGGGATAACATCCAGTTGCCACCACATCTTCCACAGCATTGATGCTGATGTTGTCCATAATTTCCATGCCGCCGGGAATAATGCCAGCGCTGATAATATCGGAAACCGATTCGCCCGCTGCTTCTATACTGGAAAAATCCGCTAGGAGCACGCAAATCGATTCCGGCGCTTTGAGAATTCGGAGAGTAACTTCTGTGGCGATTCCTAAAGTGCCTTCAGAACCAACAAATACACCAGTTAAATCGTAACCGGGCATTTCGCAAATTTCGCCACCGACATCGACAATTGAACCGTCGGGAAGTACCAATTTTAATCCTAAAACGTGATTTGTTGTGACTCCGTATTTTAGGCAGTGAACCCCGCCAGAATTTTCGGCAACGTTGCCGCCAATCGAACAAACAATTTGGCTGGAAGGATCGGGCGCGTAGTAGAAACCGGCGCCGCTAACTGCTTGCGTTACCCAGTTATTAATTACTCCCGGTTGCACGACTACTTGCTGATTTTCTAAGTCTACTTTCAGGATTTTTCGCATCAAGGCAGTAACAATCAGCACGCAGTTTTCTACAGGCAAAGCGCCGCCGGAAAGGCCGGTTCCTGCGCCTCTAGCAACCCAGGGAATTGAGTTACGATCGCATATTTTGACCAATTGCGCCACTTCCTCGGTAGTTCGAGGCAATACCGCCACGGCGGGGCGCTGGCGGTAGCTGGCGAGTCCGTCGCACTCGTAGACAATCAATTCTTCGCGGCGCTGTACGACGCCTTTTTTGCCAACTACAGCCTCGAATTCTTTAATAACGGGTTTCCAGTTTCGTTCTGTTTCTATGGCTATCATTAGTGAATTTAATTAGGGAACTATCAATAATATTGTGACAAACTTTACTATTTTTGTGCAATTATTTTTCTAAGGGTTGCAATATTGACACAGGGAAGGAGCGGCAGTCTCTCGACCGTCGGGAAATAGTTTTTCTTTAGTATAACCGCACTTTTTGCATTTATAGATTGCCGATCGCGCTAGCTGAGTCGGAAAATAGCAAAGTTCGCAGGGCAATCCGATTTTCATCTCAGCAATATCGAATCCCGGCCAACCGCACTCCGGGCAGAATTGCTTAAATTTTTTAACTAAATCGAGAGTTGCATTTTCGATGTTTTTCATCCGAGTTGGATTGTACATCGCCCGCATATCTGTTTCGATATGAACTCGGCCGGTTGACGATTTTTTTAAGCCTGCTGTCACAGCGTCAAAAAGTTGTTTTTCTGTCCTAATGCCCTTGACAATTTCGCCGTTACCGAGTGCAGCGTCGCCAACTATAACCACCAGCGCGTGTTCGGGAAATCCAGCTTTTTTAGCAAAATCATCTGCTTCTTCTATACTGGAAACTAACTCGTGACTGTAGTTAGTTTCAACAGACAAAGAGTCGCCGATGAGTTCTAGATTGTTGGCTCGATCTAATAAAATTACTATTTCTCTGTTAGCTGGCAGATACGGCATCATTGGGTGAGGGCCGAAAGTACCTTCGCTGGCAAAGGCAAGAGTTTCGCCCGCAATTTCTAGGGCTTTTTGTGCTTTATGGCGAGCAGCTTCTATTTGTGTTCCTAAGCGTTTAACTTCTCTGGTGAAGGTGCCGAAAGTATCTGTGTCAAGCTCCGCAGGTACTAGAATTTTTACACCCAATTCTCGTTCCAAAACGGGAGCCATCACCCGTTCTTTTTGGTGCATGGTACCAATAACTGCGGTGCGAGCGCTCAATAATTGATTGGGATTCACAGACTCAGGAATATTAGACATACAGCAACATCCTTTCGTAACAGAAGGCTCTAATACAGCCTTTGACCTAAGTTATCAATTCAGCACTCAAGCGTCAATATTAAAAGCGATCGCTAGTTGCCCCCAGTCACTCCCCCTACTTGACCTCTGAGTACAAAAATTACTCCCGTCATAATTAGCGCCACGCCTACCAACCGCAGCGGCGGCAAAGGCTCGTGAAATATAAGTTTGCCGCCTAAAACAGTAAACAGGTAACTAATTGACAGTAAAGGCGAGACTATGCTAAGGTTTGCCCGCGACAAAACTACAATAAAGCCGATGGAAGAAATTGCATACAAAGAAAGACCACCGACAATCAACGGCTGGGTAGCCATTGCTAGAATTTTTTCCATTAAATTAGCAGCGCCAATGGGTCCTAAGATTTTAGCTCCTGCCTTCAGACTGAATTGACCTGCGACGCCACACAAAATAGCAGCAAGCAATAACAGAAAAACGCTTCTATTCATAAGTTTAGTAACCTATAGTACAATCAAAAATTGCCGTTACCAAAAACCTAAAAAACTTTAATTAAGTTTTGTTGGGTTTTATTCAGCACTAATATTTTAAGCAGAGATACGGGAAAATCAAGTATGGTCGATCGCGATCGAGAGTGGAACAAATATATGGCAGAGCAGATTAACCCAAGCGGAGAATATACTCTAGAACTATCGATACTCATGCCTTGTCTGAACGAAGCAGAAACTTTAGAAATCTGCATACAGAAAGCCCAGAAGTCCCTGCGCGAACTTGATATTACCGGCGAGGTCATCATAGCAGACAACGGCAGCACTGACGGTTCTCAAGCTATCGCGACCAGAATGGGAGCGAGAGTCGTGCCAGTGGCAGCCAAAGGCTACGGCAGCGCCCTGATGGGAGGCATCATGGCAGCGCGCGGAGTTTATATTATCATGGGCGACGCTGACGACAGCTACAATTTTTCCAACCTCGGCTTTTTTGTCAACAAATTGCGAGAAGGTTTCGACTTAGTAATGGGAAACCGCTTTCAAGGGGGCATCAAACCGGGGGCCATGCCGCCGCTGCACAAATATTTAGGAAATCCGGTGCTGACATGGGTTGGGCAGCTATTTTTCGCGAGTCCAGTCGGCGATTTTCACTGCGGATTGCGGGGTTTCAGGAGAGACTCTATTTTGAAACTAGACTTGCAAACAACGGGGATGGAATTTGCTAGCGAAATGGTCGTCAAAGCTTCTCTGTACAAGCTGCGAATCGCTGAAGTCCCCACCGTACTTTCTCCCGACGGTCGCAGCCGGCCGCCGCACTTGCGAACTTGGCGAGATGGCTGGCGGCACCTCCGCTTTTTGCTACTTTACAGTCCTCGGTGGCTGTTTTTGTATCCGGGTGTGGCGCTGATAATTTGGGGTCTAATTGTGGGCATCTGGCTATTACCTGGTACTCAAAAGATTGGTAGTATTAGCTTTGATGTACACACGCTGCTGTATGCTGCGATCGCAATTATCATCGGTTTTCAAGCAGTAACTTTCGCTTTTTTCACCAAAATTTTCGCCATCAGCGAGAAATTTCTGCCCGAAGACCCCAAACTCAACAAAATATTTCGCTATGTCACCCTAGAGACAGGATTGATTGTCGGAGTCACGCTGATTTTAATCGGAATAGTTGGCTCGTTCTTATCATTAACTATCTGGAGCAAAACAGCTTTCGGTTCTCTCGACCCTTCTAAAACTCTGCGTTTGGTTATTCCCTCGCTCACTTGCCTGACTGTCGGTTTGCAGATGGTTTTGTCGAGCTTTTTTCTCAGTGTGCTGAGCTTGAAGCGTAGGTGATAGCATTAAAGTTACTGCCAACCTTCCTCAAAACTAAATTTCCATGCAGGGGAAGTTGAGGGCGATCGCCATGCAGGAAAAATCAGGGCCGCAGGAGCAAAATTTCAGACTATCTGGTATAATCCAACAAGTAGCTTTAATGCTCAAAAGGGTTAGAAGAGTAGAGATAAAGAATATTTGATATTAGCGATGCAGCGAATATTTGAGGCTATATTGAAGGGAAACGTTTTAGAATGGGCTAATGAGGTTCCCAGACAAGGCGATCGCCCTGTCAGAGTTTACGTTACTTTACAAGAAGAGCGATCGACTTTAAGTGGGGAGTTTCGCCGTCAGAGAATAGTTGAAATATTGGAAAAACTTGCAGCAAATAATGTCTTTGCTGATATTAGCGATCCAGTGGAATGGCAGCGAGATTTGCGTCAAGACCGTCCACTTCCAGGTAGGGATGAATAATGAATGCTGCTAGACAGTGATATTATTATCTACGCTTCCCAGCCAGAAAACTCGCAGATTAGGCATTTTCTTGGCGAAAATGACATAGTTGTATCGGCAATAAGTTACGTTGAACTCTTGGGTGATCATCGGCTAACTGAAGAGTATAGATTGTACTTTGAGGAATTCTTTGCGGTGGTGGAGGTTCTACCAATTTCTAACGCTATACTCGATCGCGCAGTGCTGTTGCGACAGATGAGGAGAATGACACTTGGGGATGCTATTATTGCGGCAACAGCTTTGGTACATGACAGAACTTTGGTGACAAGAAATGTAAGGGATTTTCGGTGGATTGCTGAGCTCACACTAATTAACCCATTTGAGGCTTAAGAAAGAGGAGCGATCGCACTTTGGACAGAAAAGGGCGATCGTACTGTGCGAAGAAAAGGGCGATCGCTTTTCCCATAATTCCCAATTGAGAGATAATATAGAGCAAGCAAAAAAAATTAACTAAATTTCGTGTAACTTAAGACACCCTATGTTGACTATTGAACAGATAGAAAATGCGATTCTCCAACTTCCGCCGAACCAGATAGGAGAGTTGTTAGAGTGGTTTCTAAATTTGGATTACAAACGATGGGATGTCCAGCTAGAGAAAGATATTGCTGAGGGTAAACTGGATGCTTTAGCAGCAGAAGCGATCGCTGATTTTGAAAGTGGTAACTATCGAGAGATTTAATGCACTACACTACTCGAAAATTTTGGGATTGTTACAATGCTTTGCCATCAAATGTACAAGCTACAGCAGATCAGTGTTATGAGTTGCTGAAGGCAGATCCGTCTCATCCTTCTCTGCATTTTAAGAAGGTTGGTAAGTATTGGTATGTAAGGGCTGGATAGACTTATCTGGCGTTGGGTGTAGAAATTGAAATAGGTATTTTGTGGTTTTGGATTGGTACGCACGCACGCAGAGTACGATCGGCTGATAGGAAAATAAGGGCGATCGCACTTTGGGGAAGATAAGGGCGATCGTACTTGGGTAAAATAAGGGCGATCGTACTTTGGGGAAGATAAGGGCGATCGTACTTTGGGAAGAAAAGGGCGATCGCTGTCCTCTCTTATCTAAGCCACGTTTCTCTGTAGTCGAAATACTCATCGAAAATTACTCTCAAAGCCAAAACTTTGTTCTAATTGCTTCATGTAGGTATTCAATTTGCTTAAAACGTAGCCTGCTAAATGGCCAGGAGTATCATTAACGGTATAACAAAACTCTAGGGCAATATATTTCTCATTTTTAGCATTTACTAATATATCAGGTCTAATATTTGGTAAATTTGGGTGGGGTTTCTCACAGCTAAATGATAAATTTGATTCTTGATATAAATCTTGTAGAGCTAAATATAGGCTTTTATTTAACAGGCTATCGCTGATTTTGTTATTGACTATATCTTTATTGATTTTCTGAAAAGGTATTGTAGCATTTGTTAATCCCTTTTCTACAGTACCACTTTTACGTTTTCCAGCGGTGATAGGGCGACTTAATAATTGCAAATATAAAGGAGTAGTAGATAATGTATTTTTAGCATTTCTTTTGGCAAACCAATGATTAAGAACACCATATTCTTGAAGAAAGTCTTCTTTAGAAATAGGAATTTTTGCTTCTTTAGAATAGGCAGCGATGCAACTCACTAAAGCATTTGTTGGCAAGTACATAATTTTTGTTGTTAATATGCCATTAAGTGCGAGAGTAAGACGACCAGGTTTCCAATCAGCTTTTCTTTGATTATTTTCCTTAATATAAGTGAAAAGCGCATTGTAATTTGCGTTCCACATTTCGTTAATGTTATCAGACTGTTTAGCAAATTGAGCTACAACACTTTCTGCTTCAGGGTAAGAAAATATAAACCAAACTTCTGTCGGTTTAGGGACAGTCTGCATCAACTGTTGTGTATATTGTGTTCTATCTCGCGAAAGATCTCTTATTTCTCTTAAATATTCCCTGATAATAAGTCTATCTTTTGGTTTTTCTTCATATTTATTCTTAATAATGTTATTAAAATCCTCATCATTTAATTGAAAATCGTAACAAGTTCTTCCTTGGTTAAAAAATGCAATTGTGTTCTTAGCAATAGTTGGATATTCTTCTATGGGTGGTCCGGTAAACTCAAGAGTAGGTATTTTTTGATGAAACATTGTACTAGAAAAACTTTTGGCAAAATCTTGCATAGTTTCTAAATCTTGCTTATCTGTTACTGGCCAAATAATTAGAATAGGATATTCACGAAATAGTCCATTTAAATCACGAAAAAAAGCTCTAACATTTTTTTCATCTTCGTCTTGTAAATTTTCTAAATAATCAATGACTATGCAAAACTTTTCTTGTTCTGGTCGATTATTAGTTTCTTGAAAAAAAGTTTCTGTTACTTCATTAATACGTTTTAATAATTCTTTAAGTTTGACATCAGAATTATCAGAAGGTAATTTTCTAGCATTAATGGAGTGGATTTTTTTAATAGGAATATGTGAACGCCATTCCAAGGAACTTATGAAAGTTGATTTTCCCACTCCTGAAATACCGTACAAAAATAATAGATAACCCGATAGTTTTATTTGACTGACTACTTGAATAATCTTTTCTTCAAATTCGATAACAGGCGTAATAAACTGTGCCATAAGGGCTAAGTTTTGAGATATTTTTTGTTGATTAACTTCTTGTTGTAGGGTTTCCTCATAAGTTTCCGGTATAATTAATTCTAAAATTTCATCGGGCAATCTATTGAAAGCAGCTTCTGTTGTATTACCAGATTCTGAAATTTTATTTTTATCTATCTCATTCGAGGAAACTGATGTATTAGTATCATTTATAGACTCATCTACGGCTTTCATGTAGGATTCGGTATCTGTTTGAGGGGTAGATTGTACCACTTCAACCGAGGTTGAATTATTTTTAACATCAAACTTAGATAAATCAAATAGCTCTAATTGGTCAGGGTTATTACTCTCCTTAGATAATTTCTTTCTAGACATATGTAGTTACCGCTTTGATTGATAATTACGAGTTAGGCAAGACGCCTACCTATATTATAACCCATGTTCTGTACTTTAAGTGCTGCAGTAGACCGAAAAGCTTTACCTAATCAGGCTTTTAGGCTCGTTAGATTAGCGCTTTCATAGTGCCTCTTTTATAGTTGGGAAGATGGGCAGGCCCAAAAGCCTGCCCCAAACTATCCTATTCTACCCCCTCAATCCGGTCTTCCACCTCCTGATAAAGTTCACGCAACCTGTCCAAATTGTTCTCCGAAGTCTCCCAATAACCCCGGCCATTCACTTCCAACAAAGTGCTGACAATCTTGCGGAAAGAATGAGGATTCAGATTCAGCAAACGCTTTTGCATCTCCTCATCTTGGATAAACGTAGTGTTGACATCCTCATACACCCAATTATCCACAGCGCCCGCCGTCGCACTCCATCCAGTCGTATTCACCAGACGCTTAGAAATCTCCCGCACGCCTTCATAACCGTGCGACAACATCCCCTCGTACCACTTCGGATTCAGCAGCTTTGTGCGCGAATCTAAACGCACGGTTTCTGATAGCGTCCGCACCTGCGCGTTCGCTGTGGTTGTATCAGCAACAAAGGATGCTGGTTTCTTCCCATCTGCGCGCAAACTGCCGATCAATTTAGTCGGATCGGAGTCGAAATAGTGCGACACGTCAGTTAGGGAAATCTCCGCAGAATCCAAGTTCTGGAAGGTGACTTCCGCAGTTTTCAAGGATGATTCAAAAATTTTCCGGTCTTGTTCCATTGTTCCCGGATTGTCGGAAGAAAAGGCGAAGGATTTGCGAGTTAAGTACATTTCCTGCAACTCGGCTTCGCTTTCCCAAGTGCTGTTTTCCACCGCCAAGTTGATGTTAGATGAATAGGAACCAGAGGCATTAGAAAATACCCGGGTTGCTGCTTGTCGCAGGTTGATTCCCATTTCTTCCGCTTGCTTCAGGGCGTGTTTGCGGACGAAGTTCATTTCTAAGGGTTCGTCGGCTTCCGCTGCCATTTTCACGGCTTTATCTAACAGGTTCATTTGGTTGATGAACAAGTCGCGGAATACGCCAGAACAGTTAATTACTACGTCGATCCGAGGGCGTCCCAACTCTTCTAAAGAAAGCAATTCGAGTTTGTTGACCCGGCCCAATGCGTCGGGAACTGGCTTCACTCCCACCATCCACATTACTTGGGCGAGGGATTCGCCGTAAGTCTTGATGTTGTCGGTTCCCCACAACACAACGGCGATCGTTTCTGGGTAATTTCCGCCGTTATCAACGCGCTGTCTTTCTAACAGCCGATCGACTACAAGCTTAGCAGACTTAACCGCCCCCGTTGTAGGGATTGACTGCGGGTCCAAAGCGTGCATATTCTTGCCAGTCGGCAAAACATCCGGGTTGCGAATCGGATCGCCACCGGGGCCAGGCAGAACATACTCGCCTTCTAACGCGCGCAACAAAGCGCCTAATTCGTTGTCGGCACAAACTTGCTGCAAGCAGAATTCCAGATACTCAAACAGCGGTTTAATCGGTTCTGGATCGATTTTTTTGTAACCTGCGGCGTGCAAGGCTTCAATCCAAGGTGTTTTCTTGCCCATGTTGAAGAAATTCAACTTAGAAACAAGGGAAACTCGGCCCTCAGCGTCGGTTTGTTCCTTCACCAAAGCGCCAACGGCATCCCGACAGGCCAAGGTGATGTTTTGCAGCAATTCGACATCAGTTAAAATGCCTTTGTCGCTATTGGTGTAAATTTCGCCGATATCGCGTCCGAGACTGTTAGCAATAATCCGCGGCAAGCTGATGAGTCCATCTTCTTCGCGGTCTAAATTGGCGATATTCACCAAAGTTGCGATCGCCTCTTCAGCAGTCGGCGGCTTACCGATAACGTGCAAACCGCAAGGTAACAACCGCGACTCAATCTCCATCAACTTGCGGTAAACCAAGCCAACTAAATTGTCGCGTTCCTCCGCAGTCATTCCCGCAGCAACCCCTCTTTCTTGTTCCGGAGGTAGGGCGATATCCTTGTCCAAATTCACCAAACGGCATTTTTCGACGATCGCATCAACAATCGGCACACCGCGCCCAGTCTCTTTCAAAGTTTGATAAGAAGCAATTAACTCGCTGAGTTCCTGCAAACCTTTGTACAAACCAGCATTTTCAGCCGGAGGAGTCAGATAGCTGATTGTTTCAGCATAACTGCGGCGCTTAGCAATTGTTGCCTCGCTGGGATTGTTGGCGGCGTAATAATAGATATTGGGAATTTTGCCGATCAAACTGTCGGGATAACATTCCCCAGACATTCCCATCTGCTTACCGGGCATGAATTCTAGCGAACCGTGAGTGCCAAAGTGCAGCACCGCATCCGCACCCCAAATGCGCTCCAAATATGTATAGTAAGCAGCAAAACCGTGGTGCGGGCTGGCGGAACGAGAGAATAACAACCGCATCGGATCGCCTTCGTATCCAAAAGTAGGTTGCACTCCGATAAACACATTGCCGAAATGTTTGCCGAAAATCAGCAAATTTTGTCCGTCGCTGTTCAAATGTCCCGGAGGCGGGCCCCAATTTTCTTGCAAGCGTTCCGAGTAAGGAGTGAATTCTTCGTATTCAGCTACCGACATCCGGTAAGCAACATTTAATTCCGGGCTTTGGTATTGGGCTGTTGCGTCGTGGATGACTTCTTGCATCAGTTTTTCGGCGGACTCCGGCAATTCTGGCAAGTCGTAACCGTTGCCTTTTAAGGCTTTCAATACTTGGTAAATCGAGCCGAAAACGTCCAAATAAGCGGCAGTTCCGACGTTGCCTTTGTCCGGCGGGAAACTGAAAACTGTGATGGCAACTTTTTTATCTAATTTTGGTTTGCGGCGCAGCATTGCCCACTTCATGGCGCGCTGGGAAATTGCTTCGATCCGGTCTTGTAGGGCGATCGCCTTGCCAGTTGCGCCATCTCTTCCCGACAAAATAATCGGTTCGATCGCGCCATCCAACTCGGGAATGGCAATTTGCAAAGCAACTTGAATCGGGTGCAAGCCTAAATCGCTATTTTCCCACTCTTCCGTTGTTTGGAAAACCAGCGGCAAAGCCACCATGTAAGGGCAGTTTAGCTTTTTCAAAGTCTCGATCGCCTTCGGGTGATCTTGTTTCGCCGGGCCGCCCACCAAAGCAAAACCAGTCAGAGAAACCACCGCATCAACGATCGGCAGCGGCGTCACACCTTTCGCCCCAACTTCCAAGAAAAAAGTTTCAACAGGCTTCGAGAAGTCCAAACCACCGGCAAAAATCGGTAAAACCCGCGCGCCCATTGCCTCCAATTCCTGCACTATTGCTACGTAGTGCGCGTCATCTCCGGTGACTAAGTGAGTGCGCTGCAACACTAAACCGATGCAAAGTGCAAGGGGGTCTTTGAGGTCTGCAGAAATATCTTTGCGGGAATTGTACCAGGTGAGATATCCTTTTACATCCTCAAACATCGATGGTGCTAAAGGATGCCAAATCCCCATGTCCGGGTAGACAACGGGCTCTTGAAAAGTTAGCTGTTCCTGGCCTTTGAATACATATTTATGTGACAGCATCAGCAAGAAGTTTTCCAAGTTTTCTTGGGAACCGCCCAGCCAATACTGGAAACTCAGCATGAAGTTGCGGGCATCTTGGGCTTTGTCGATGGGCAAATATTTCAGCACTTTCGGCAAAGTTTGCAGCAGTTTCAGCATTCCGTCTTGGAAGGAACTCCCGGATTTTTCCTTCCGTTTTTTCATGAATTCGCCGATCGCACTTTTGCTTTGTCCCAACTGTGCCATCGAGAAACTGCCCATTTTATTGAGTCGCATCACCCCTGGCATCGACGGGAAGACGACGGCGACATCCAAGCTGTCGCGCAGCGGTTCCACCGCCGCTACCACTTTTTCTGCCAAATCTTCGATGAAAATTAGAGAAGCAATAAATACATTGGCATCTGCCACATCCCGCTTGAAGGCCTCGTAATTTTCCGGGCTGCGGAGTTCCTCGATCAGGTAGCCGCTGATTTCTATTGCCAGATTCGGATTTTTCTGATTTATCGATCGAACCGCTGCCGACAGGGCGCTTTGATACTGCGGTTCCAGTACGACATAGACCACCTTCATGAGCGATCGCCCCTGCAAGTTTTCCGGCACAACGTGGCGAATGGTGGGCTTGACGTGAGTGAACATCCGGTTAGGCTCCTTTAAGATGCTGTTTTCGGGAATCGGGAATTTTTTTATCCCATAAGCATTTTTACCAGAAAACGCTTGCCATTAGGCGATTTGAGCCTGCACATGACACAATTCGACAAATTTAGGCCAACTTTTCGTTACATTTTTTTATAAATTCCTTGAGCAAATACTCCATATTTTATTTACAAAAATTTACTTGACAAATTTATTTTAATATGTATCTGATTAATTGATTGGATAAAAATAATTAAAAATTAAACAACTATTGAGAAATCAATCCTGAAAAAAGTTCCAAGTTTTGTAGAATTGATTAAACTTGCGATGAGAAATTAACTAATGGAAAAAACGCACAAATTCTGAAGGCAGAATGTAGCTTTCGGATAATTGCTGAGTTAAAAAAAGTTGAAATTTCACCAGGAACTTAAAACAATTTAATAAAGTCTATTTTGTGTAAATTCCTGATCGGCGATCGAGTTCATGGAAAGCTAATTGCTATAAACTCTCAAACTCATCAAAACCTTAAGGGGAAAACATGGCTAACTACGCAATTTTCGACGAACAATTCTACCTCGCCTCATATCCTTGGGTCAAACCAGCCATTGACGCAGGAGTCATCTCATCTGGAAGAGAACACTTTGAAAAATTTGGGCGAGAAGGCGGTCTAACTAAAGTATCGCGTTATTTTGACGAAAATGCTTACCTTGCTGGGAATCCAGACCTCGCACCCTTCGTCCGTACAGTCAACCCAAACGCGCCTTTTGCGACCGGCCTCGATCACTTTATCCAGTTCGGTTACGATGAAGGACAGCGCCGCACCCAAGTATCACCCGAATACAACGAAAGCTTTTATTTAGCCAACAACTCTGAACTCCAACCGTTTATTCAAAACGGAACTTTCAAATCAGGCTACCAGCATTTCGTTCAATTCGGGGCCAAAGAAGGTCGGTTTGGAACTTCATTTTTTGAACCGGAATACTTAAAAGAAAACCCCGACATTGTGCCGTTTGTTAACTCTGGAAACTTGAGAACCGGCCGGGAACACTTCTTCAATTTTGGACAATTTGAGCCTGCCCGCGACGCGACTTTTGTCGGTACCCGTACCAATGATGTTTTAACTGGTGTTGGCGTGGGCGATGTCGAACTTGTGGGAGTAGAAGTAGGTATAGATCCCCAAGGCAACCGCCAGTATGAAAGCTTTGGCACCAATGAATTCGATGTCTTGATTGGTGCTCCGGGAACCAATACATTTGTACTCGGAGTTCCTGCCGCAGCCCAGAATCCCTCCGCGACACCGCTGTATTTGGGTAACGGTCAAGCTACCATTCGCAACTTCGACATAGAAAGCGATTTTATCCAACTGCAAGGAACTTCTTTAAACGGCTACAGCCTGACTCCCATTGGTAGCAATTTGTCAATCCAACGTTTTGGAGATGTGCTGGGCGTGATTGAAGGAGGAGCAAGTTTGAATTTGAGTTTCCAAGAATCTAACGGTAACGGTACTTTCTTGATTGGATAGTCATTGGTCATTGGTCATTGGTCATTGGTCATCAGCTAATGCTGGTGATTGATGACTTTTAATTTGTTGTGGGCGATTGTGCTATGAAAAAGTACGATCGCACTTTATTTTAAACAGCAAACTATGAATTACGATATCTTCGACGAACAATACTACCTTGCCTCATATCCGTGGCTGCAACCAGCCATTGATGCAGGAATCATCAAATCAGGAAGAGAACACTTTGAAAAATTCGGTCAAGCCGCCGGCCTCACAAAAATATCGCGATATTTTGACGAAGATACATATCTAGCTCAAAATCAAGATATTGCACCATTTGTTCGCACCGCCAACAACCCAAACCGACCCTTTGCTTCAGGTTTAGACCACTTTATCCAGTTTGGTTACGAAGAAGGCCGCACGCGAGTATCGCCTGACTACGACGAAGTTTTTTATTTAAATCGTCACCCGGAGATAACTCCCTTCGTGCAGAACGGAATTTTTAAATCCGGCTTTCAACACTTTATCCAATTCGGAAAAACAGAAGGTAGGTACGGGACAAGTTTCTTTGAACCACGTTACTTGGGAGATAACCCAGATGTGGCGGCAGTTGTGGAGGCTGGAAGTTTAAAAACTGGTCGAGAACACTATCTAAAATTTGGGCAATTTGAGTCAAATCGATACGGCTTTTTTACAGGAACCAACGGTAATGATATCGTCACGGGATTTACAGCGGGAAAAAATCAAATTATCGGACTGCAAGTAGCTTTCGCCGGCCCTAATCCACCTTTTGGCATTAATAAGAATAAGTATGAGGCTTTGAAATTGGATGACATCACTAGAGAGCCTTTCCTGACTACCACTGAATTCGATACATTGATTGGCACTTCTGGCATTGATTACTTCGTGCTCGGAGATGCTGTTCCCAACAACCGACGTAGTTTGATCGGCCGGGTAGATTTCTATACGGGCAGCGGGGAGGCCAGGATTGTCAATTTTGAAAAAGGAAAAGATTTTATTCAGTTGGTGGAAAGCTTTAATGAACTGAGTATATTTCCATCAGGGGCGGACTTATTAATTCAAAAATCGGGAGATACACTTGCCAGAATTCAGGGCGGATCAAATCTAACTCTGCAACCGATTGGGATGATAAATCCGTTTAGTCCTCCAGTCAGTCTTACTTTCCTGGGCTAGAAAGGATAGAGCTTAAGTGAGATTTGATAGGGTAAAATCACCCGATCGGGTATTGTGTCAGTTCTTGATGATTGATAAATTGCATAAATACTTTATTAAAGCCGCAGTCGAAAAACATGGCTAGTTACGCAATTTTTGACGAAAAATACTATCTTGCTCAATATCCTTGGGTCAAACCAGCCATTGATGCAGGAGTCATCAAATCGGGATTAGAACACTTTGAAAAATTCGGTCAAGCCGGCGGCTTAACTAAAGTATCGCGGTATTTTGACGAAGATACTTACCTCGCTGGCAATCCAGATATCGCTGCGTTAGTCCGCACTCCCAACAACCCAAACGCCGCTTTTGCCACCGGGCTAGACCACTTTATTCAATACGGTTACGAAGAAGGTCGCACTCGTGTATCGCCTGAGTATGACGAAGCGTTTTATGTAGCAAATAACCGACAGTTACAGCCGTTTATTCAGAATGGAACTTTTAAAAACGGCTACCAGCATTTCATTGAATTCGGCATCAAAGACGGTCAGTTTGGGACTTCATTTTTTGAAACAGAATACTTACTGAAAAACCCCGATATTGTGCCGTTTGTTAACTCTGGAGCCTTGAAAACAGGTCGGGAACACTACTTCAATTTTGGCAAAAACGAGCCTAACCGGTCTGCGACTTTTGTCGGAACTTCCGGCAATGACATCATTACCGGTGCTGGGGTGGGAAATACCGAATTAATTGGAGTTGAAGTAGGTTATGTTGCAAACAGTAATGCCTTTACCATCCCCGGCCGGAATTATGAAAGTGAGGGCAGTAATGAATTCGATACTCTCACTGGCGGTAGCGGCCGCGATAAATTCATGCTCGGAGACCTTTTAGTAGGCGGTGGTGGTAAGCTATACAGTTCCCCAACAAAGTTATATATCGGGCCAGGTTTTGCTACAATTCGTAACTTTACCCAAGGTCAGGATACCATTCAGCTAGCAACAAGCGATATCGAACCTTCTTTAGATAAATTCTTGATATTTCCCATCAACAACAATCGAGATTTAGCTATCCAAACGAACGGCTTGTTCGTCTACTTTCCAGATGGAAGTTCGGGAATTAGTAGCTTTGACACGATCGCTGTTATTGAAGGTGCCGGAAATCTCAAGTTGAATCTATTACCAGAATCTAGAGGTTCTCTATCTCTACTTGGCTAGAAATCTCTAAGCTATTGGGGATTTAACTGATTGCTGCTGGGGAGTACGATCGCACATTCAACAAAATGGGCGATCGTACTTTTGTGTTTGCCCTAAAAATAATACAGCGGATTCCAGGTTTATGAAGTACAGCAACAGCAGCTTGTAAACCAGTTTTTAAAGTGCTTAGGATTGACCAAATAAGCGTGCAGTAGCCAGCAAAATATCAAC